>WQTK01000234.1 GCA_009786285.1 Candidatus Fibrimonadales bacterium
ATCATGGCTTTCAGGTGGTCTATGTGGCTGTGGACATTGCCGTCTGAAAACAGGCCTATAAAATGGAGTGTTGAATTCACGGCGCCCTTTGCTATTTCTTTCCATGCGGCACGCTCCCAGATTTCTCCGGCTTTTATGGACTCGGCCACCAAGGATGCGCCTTGGTTGTAAACCTGGCCTGCTCCAATGGCATTGTGCCCAACCTCGGAGTTTCCCATGTCTTCGTCGCTTGGCATTCCAACTGCCGTGCCGTGCGCCCGGAGTATTGTGTTCGGATATTTTGCGAAAAGCATATCCAAAGTTGGCGTACGGGCGCATGTAACTGCGTTTCCCTGTTCGTTTTTGGAGATTCCAACGCCGTCCATCACTATTGTGAGAATGGGGCCTTTAATGCCGCTGAAAGAAGAAAGTTTTTTTAGCATGATTTGGAAAATAGAAATTTTTATACGTTATCGTTTAAATGTTGCCCCTGCGAATCAATTCCGCATTGGGGGGTTATATAGTCCCCACCATTACATCCAAAATTCTCTTCCCCTTATGCTCAACCCACTCCATTTGTGGCTTGCCAACATTCTGCTCCTTTCGGAAATCAAATGTCAGCAAATAACCTGTATCTTTACTTTTGCTTTCCAAATAACCGAAAATTTGCTCAAAAGCAGCCTCATGGGAAACTTCCCCGTGCCACAGCTTCAATTCCACAACAAATTGCTCGGAAAGATAATCTATTATAACATCAGTCCTTTCGCCATCTCTCGTTTCGCTTTCCAAATGGTAAAAACCTGTGCCGTTTATGTAAGGTCTCAAATAGGTTATAAAAAGCAAACGACACTCTCTTTCCAAAAAAGATATGTCTTTGTGGTGATATATTTCATAGTAGTGATTAGCAAATTTTTCCAAAAATAAAGGCATGTCAAACTTTTCTTTTCCCGCTACAGAATTAATGAATGCGCTTGGAATTATTCTGTTCTTCAACATGTCTTTTTCCGAAGCAAAATAATTCGCTATCCTAATCTCAAAAATCTTGTTGTGTATGGCTACCAGCCTTTCTCTTTTTTCAACTATCCCAAAAATGGAAGCCAATTGAATAGCTTGGTTGTCTACGTTGTATAAATAAGCCCTGTTTCCAACGGTAAGTTCTCTAAGCAAATCTTTCAAATCAGGATTGCTTTCTATATTTTTGAACAAATCGTCAAACAAAGTGCTTTGCTCAAGAAGAATTTCCTTGATTGCATTCTGAACTCCGTTCACAGTCCAGTCTCGGTTAAAATCATTTTCTATGTATTGGCAAATTCTGGAAACCAAGTAAGGATAGCCGTTGGTATAAGTTCTAATTTTTTTAGATACCGTTTCTATGTCCATTCCTATTTTATGGTCATTTTCGTATTCCGCAAGCATTGAGGCTATTTCTTTTTCGCTCAGCGACATATCAACCTTAAAATCAATCGCTATGTTCCAGGGGGAATTTATGCGTTTCTCTCCGTCTTGAAGCTGGTGAGTTCCAGCCTGAATCATTTTAAGTTTAAGATTTTTTATGTCATAAACACCGGCAAGAATAACGCTTTGAAAAGTTGCTCCTATGCCTCTGCCTCTTTTTAAATATTTGTCTCGCAACATTCCGAGAAATTTTAAAAATATGAAATTGTTTGAGGTTTTATCAACCTCGTCTATCATTAAAACTATTTTTTTATCCTTGCAAGTTTTATTTAAAAAATCACCAAGCAAGTCAAAAGTTGTAACTGAGCTGTCTATCCAAGCTTCAGAACCAGGCAAATTTTTCTCTTCAAAATATTTTGAGCATACATTAAGAAGCCCTTGGCAAAAATTTTCCGGTGCTTCAAATACCCTGTCATCCACGCTTTCAAAACTAACAGATATTACAGTATATCCTTTTTTTGGCAAATCATTCTCCAAAAAAGCGAGCGTTGTTGTTTTTCCGTATTGCCTGCCACGGTTTATAGTAAAATATTGCCCTTTTTCTACCATAGCCATAATTTGGCGGATTTTCTCGGAAGTGTCCGCCATATAATGCATACTTGGAATACAAAGACCGGTTACATTGAATTCACGCATATTGAGAAAATAGAAATTAGCCGCCATTGGAAATTTCTATTTTACTTAATATGAGTGCACATTCCTACAGGCATAATAAGAGCATCCTTTGCATGATTATGGCAGGGGGCCAAGGCAGCAGGCTTTCTCCTTTGACACGTGACAGGGCAAAGCCGGCAGTGCATTTTGGCGGTACTTATAGGATAATTGACTTTGTTCTGAATAATTTCATAAATAGCGGAGTTTTGAAAATCAAAGTTTTGACGCAGTTCAAGTCGGATTCGCTCAATAAGCACGTGTCTGCGGCGTGGAGCCTTAATCCGAGCATGGGGCAATACGTGGATTTGGTTCCGGCTCAAATGCGTACAGGAAACGAATGGTATAAGGGTACAAGCGACGCTATTTTTCAAAATATAAACCTGATAACAGACGAAAGGCCGGACTTGGCTGCCATATTCGGCGGCGACCATATATACAAAATGGATGTTAACCAAATGGTGGACTTTCATATAAAGCATCAAGCCAAGCTCACAATAGCGGCTATTCCTGTTCCCGTTGCCGAAGCAAACGAATTTGGCATTATTGAAGTTGATGAAAACAATCGCATGATTGGCTTTGAGGAAAAGCCGAAGAACAATCCGAAGCAAATACCAAACCACCAGGGATGGTGCCTTGCCAGCATGGGCAATTACCTTTTCGACAGCAAATTTCTTGTACGCCAGCTTTTGGAGATTCGCCAGAACAATCCTAAAGCCATAGATTTTGGGCATAACATTCTGCCGTTTCTCTATCCGAGCCATCCTGTTTATGTTTATGATTTCACAACTAATTTGGTTAAAGGCGAACATCCGAAAACGAACGGGTACTGGCGTGATGTTGGGACAATAGACGCTTTTTACGAAGCGAACATGGATATATGCGCTCAGGAGCCTATATTTGACCTTTACAACGAGACTTGGCCCATTCGCACGTTTAACTGGAATATGCCGCCGGCGAAATTCTCGAGAAGCGGAGCGGACTGCGATTTGGGGACAGCCGTGAATTCGGTTATTTCTGCCGGATGCGTTATAAATGGCGGTTGCGTGGTGAATTCTGTTTTAAGCCCCGGGGTTTCGGTTCAGAAGGGTGCTTTGGTTGATGATTCCATAATTTTTCCCGATGTGACAATAGCCCCCGGCGCAAAAATTCGCAAAGCCATTATTGAAAAAGGCTTGCACATTCCGGCTGGTTTTGAGATTGGCTACAATTTGGACAGAGACGGCGCGATGTTTCATTTAACCGAGTCCGGGATAGTCGTGCTTGCCAAGGATACAGTGATTAAGGGGAACTAGTGACCGGCGTAATCGAGCGGATGGGCGAGGCAGTTTATGCTTTGTACTATGAACTTAAATACATAGTTTATCTTTTAAGCGAGTCCGTGTATTGGAGCACGATTGGGCGTTTTGATAAAATGCGCTTGCCTTTTAAGGGCGTGCTTTCGTTGCAGATGATAAGGCTTGGGAGTTCGGCGACGGCCATAATTTTTCTTTTGGTTTTTCTTGTTGGGTTAACGCTTGCGTTTCAGTCTGCGATGATGCTGGAGACTTTTGGCGCAGGTGTTTTTTTGGTGAGGGGCATTGCCATTACCATGTTTATGGAGATAGGCCCGCTCCTTACGGCGATTATTTTGGCGGGCCGCAGCGGTTCTGCGATAACGGCGGAAATAGCTTCCATGGTTGTTCAGGAAGAGGTGAAAGCGCTTAGGGTTATGGGCATTCATCCGGTTCAGTATCTTGTGTTGCCAAGGTTTCAGGCCATGAGCATGGCTACTCCGCTTTTGACCATGCTTGCCAATGTTGCGGGGTGTTTTGCCGGTTATTTGGTAGCGACTCTTTACATAGGGCTTCCCACTTCTTTGTTTATATCTGAGCTTAGGGAGTCGCTTTCCATAGTCATTTTGGCGAAGTCGCTTTTTAAGGGTTTGATTTTTGGGTGGCTTATAGTTTTGGTGGCTGTTTCAAAGGGTCTTTCGGTAAGGGGCGGCGCAGACGCTGTTGGCGTGGCTACAACCAAATGCGTTGTGTTTTCCATAACAGCGATTATCCTAGCCGATGCAGTGTTTTCGTTTGTGTTTTATTGAGATAAAACCTCCAAAATAAGGTTATTTTGCTGAGAAATGTCAACATATGTTGGCAAAATGAAGATTTTTGATTTTTTTTGACGGAAAATGCCTGTCTCAAGCGTCTAAGTAAATAGAAACAAAAACAGGAGACTGCTATGAGAAAAGCATATTTTTGCATTGACGGCTTTACTTTCAAGCGCATAAGCGACTTTTATAAGTATGAGCACAAA
Organism: Candidatus Fibrimonadales bacterium; assembly: GCA_009786285.1. Lineage (GTDB taxonomy): Bacteria > Fibrobacterota > Fibrobacteria > Fibrobacterales > Fibrobacteraceae > Fibrimonas. The sequence goes on from WQTK01000234.1 coordinate 4,381, forward strand.
AGACACTCCAGGCTAAATATAGCCGCAATGGAACTCTATTTGCGCTTTGAAATAGAGCGCAGGCTTGGATGGAACAGCGACACCCAACATTTGGATGTGGAAAAACACTTCTACCACCCAAATGAAAGCCCGGAAACGGGCGGCTACAGGCTAAACGTAGAAGAAGCTATTCTAAAGTTTGAAAAAGCTTTAATAGACTTTGGCTACGCAATACATTACGCTAAACACGGGCGCGGAAACACAATACACCCAAGACCAAACGAAAGCGTATATTCAGACTGGCTAATAGCCAGCCAGCTAAAAAAATACGATGCTTTCGCTCTGTTCTCAACCCAAGGCCAATATTCTAACCTCTTGCGGAAAACCATGAAATGCAAAATTCCGGTAATTCTAATAGGCTGGAACGGCCCCTGCACAAACTCATCAGGAATTCGCAGTGAGTGGAAAACCGACAAATCCCTGATAGAATGCGCAGATGTCTATTGTCCGTTGGAAAAAATCCTCAATTCGTCAAACCGCAGGAACCCGATTGCAGATGTTATGTTTGAGAGGATATTTTGCCCCAGCTATCTTTTAAGCCAACGATGCGGTTGAACACAGGTTTTTGAGGCGCGGAATCCTTTGCGTCAGCGCAAAAATATCCTTGCCTCAAAAACTGAAATCTGTCATATGGCTTGGCATTTGCGAGCATTGGTTCTGCTTTTGCCTGCTTTACAACAAGGGAATTTTTGTCCACATAGTCCATGTAACTCTTTCCCTCTGGTATTGCTGCCGGGTTTTCCAGAGTGAACAGATGCTCAAAAAGACGAACCTCAACATCAACAGCGGCATTGCTGCAAACCCAGTGCAAAGTGCCTTTTACTTTGCGCATATCCGGGGTTTCGCCGCCTCTGCTTTTGGGATCATAAACACAACGAAGCTCTGCTATGTCGCCATTCTCTTTTTTTATAACTTCTTTGCAGGTAATATAATATGCGTCTTTCAAGCGAACCTCCGCGCCAGGGAAAAGCCTGAAATATTTTTTCGGCGGATTTTCCATAAAATCATCGCGCTCAATGTAGAGCTCTTTGCCAAAAGACAGTTTGCGGCTGCCCTGTTCCGGATTTTCAGGATTATTCAGAACTTCAAAAACATCTTCCTTGCCTTCTTCCCAATTTGTGATAACAACTTTTACCGGGTCCAAAACGACCATCGCTCTTTGGGCATTTTTGTTAAGCTCTTCCCTGATGCAAAAATACAACAACTGAATATCCACAATGCTGTCCGTTTTCGCAACGCCAATCCGCTCCGCAAATTCTCGCAGCGAACTTGGCGTGTAGCCTCTGCGCCTTAAGCCGCTGATTGTGGGCATTCGAGGGTCGTCCCAGCCAAGGACTTGGTTGTTTTCCACAAGCTCTCGCAAAAGCCTTTTGCTCATAACTGTGTATGTTAGGTTGAGGCGGGCGAATTCAATTTGACGTGGCAAGCGTGCCGGCATTTTCGGGTTTGGGCCAATTTCGTTTAGCACCCATTCGTAGAGCGGGCGATGCGCTTCAAATTCCAGTGTGCAAATGCTGTGGGTTATGCCTTCCACCCAGTCCCCTATGGGGTGAGCGTAGTCGTACATTGGGTATATCACCCATTTGTTTCCGGTTCGGTGATGGGAAGTTTTTTTTATGCGGTAGATAGCGGGGTCGCGCATATTCATGTTTGGGTTTGCCATGCTTATTTTTGCTCGCAAAAACGCTTCGCCTTCTTCTATTTCCCCGTTTCGCATTTTGCGGAAAAGCTCAAGGCTCTCCTGCGGCGGCCTGTCTCGCCAAGGGCTGTTTTTGCCAGGGCTTGTGAGCGTGCCTCTATGCTCGCTGACTTCATCGCCTTTCAGGTGGCAAACATAGGCTTTGCCGGCTAAAATAAGCTGTTCTGCGAATTCATAGCACAAATCGTAATAGTCGCTTGCGAAAAATTCCCGTTCTTCCCAGTCAAAGCCAAGCCATTTCACGTCTTCTTTTATGCTGTCTACGTATTCCACGTCCTCTTTTGCGGGGTTGGTATCGTCAAAGCGAAGGTTGCAAATTCCGTTGAATTTGAGCGCTGTTCCAAAGTTTATGCATATGCTTTTCGCGTGGCCAATATGGAGGTAACCGTTTGGCTCCGGCGGAAAACGTGTATGCACGCCGCTATACCGCTTGTTTTCCAAATCTTCGACTATAAAATCCTGAATAAAATTAGATGCTTCCATTGGGGGGAAGATAGAAAAATACGGTTAAATTCATTGCAAGTTAAACACAAGGAAATTAATTTCCAATTCGCTTTTGCCTGCTTTTCGGAGTCCTTCGGCAAAGCGGTTCTTGATTATACCGGATGTTTCAGGAAATCCTTTTTGTTCGTTTAGTACAAGTTGTTCGTTAATTAACCCTTGCACTCTGGCTTTAAGAGTGTTTAGCTCAGGAGTAATGATAAGTTGTTCAAGCTTTCCCATATCACCCCTCCTTTATATCTTTGTCAGTTAAATAATCTAATATTGCGGGGTCTTTGAATATATTTCCAAGTTGTAATAATTCTGCCCTGAGCGCCCTCCGTGCGCCGGGTTCTGAGTATATGCCGCCTTCGGAGTTTTGGGTGCCAACCAAAGCATTAATCTTTGCTTGCATCGCTGCACGCATCGTTTTTAATTTTTCATCCGGAACAAATGACATATAGAATCCAATGAATCCTTAAGATACTAAATTCCCCTACATGGACACTCTTTCTGATGTAATTTAGAAAAAAATGCGCAAAAACGTAAACATATGTTTGCAAAATGAGGGGGGTTTGTTTTTTTTCTTGCTTTTTTCTAAATTTATTGTTATATTTGCAGTAACAATTTAAAATGGAGATTTTATGGCTAAAAAAAGTTCAATGACAAAACTTGAGCAGGCCCAAGCTGCTGCATGGAAAGCTATTAGAAAAACACAGGAGTCCATAGAGCGGATGTCCAAAGAAAATGCAGCGCATAGAAAAGCAGAAGCGGAGGCTAGAAGGGCAGAAACTGCGGCTAGAAAGGCAGAAACGGAGGCGGCTGAAAAGCGTATGAAAGCAGAAGTGGAAGCTAGAAGGGCAGAAGCGGAGACTAGAAAGGCCGAAGCGGTGGCGGCTGAAAAGCGCATGAAAGCAGAGGCAGAGGCTAGAATGGCAGAAGCGGAAGCGGCAGAAAAGCGTATGAATGCGGCTGTGGAAGCTATTGAAAAGCGTGTGAAAGCGGAAGTTGAGGCGGCTGAAAAACGCATTAAGGCGGAGGCGGAAACTGCGGCTTTTAACCTCAGAATGGATAAATTGGATGAAAAATTAGGCAAAATAGATGAAAAAACAGGTGGAATAGATGAAAATATAGGCAGTCACGCAGAGCAGTATTTTCAAAATGTATTTGCGGAAAATATGGTGTTTGGCAATATTAAATATGATTCGTTTATTCCCAATTTAACTTATAATGGCAAAAATGGCGGGTTGGAGTTTGATATAGTTTTGAGGAACGGGGATTCTATTGCTTTAATAGAGATAAAAAGCAGGGTGCATCCCAAATTTGTTAAAGAATTCGCAAATGAAAGGGTAAAAAAATTCAGAACGTATTTCCCGGAATATGCCAAATACAAAGCCTATCTTGGCGTAGCCGGTTTTTCATTTAGCAAAGCTGTTTTGGAAGAGGCTAAGAAATATGGCGTTGGCATAATAAGGCAGGTAGGTAACGGCGTAGAAATGGAAGTAGGAAGGTTAAGGGTTTATTAAACCGAACTAAACCGAGCTAAACCGAGATAAAAATTTATTGTCTTTGTGCTTTTTGGAAAAAATGAATATATATTAATAAGTGTACACTATCCAAAAAGGAGGTTCATTATGAAAAAGCCCCAATATTGCCTGCTTGCGTCCATTTTTGCGCTTGCGTCCATTTTTGCCGTTTCTTGCTCCGATAACGGAGGCGGCATTGACCCGGTGAAGAAAAGCCGGGTAACCGGTGTTTCGCAGAAAGGCCCCTTCGTTGAGGGTTCCAAGGCCACATTGTACGAGCTGAACGACAGGTTTGAGCAAACCGGCCGCTTGTTCACGGACATAATCACCGACAACAAGGGGACATTTGAGATAAGGAACATAGAGCTTGAGTCGCCCTTCGCCATGCTTGAAGTGAGCGGCTATTACAGGAACGAGAACACCGGCAAGGTTTCCGCTGCGCCGATAACGCTTTTTGCCATAGCTGACGTCAGGGAGAAGGACCAGGTGAACGTAAATGTTCTCACCCACTTGGAGTACTACCGTGTTCTAAATTTGGCGGAGAAGGGCATGAGCGTCATGGAAGCCAAGAAGCAGGCGCAGAAAGAGGTATTTGCCGTGTTTGGTATAGACAGCAAGGATTTCAAGGACAGCGAGGACATGAACATATTCGGCGCCAGCGAGAGCGACGCTGCTCTTTTGGCGATTTCCGTTTTGCTGCAGGGCGACTTGAGCGAGGGCGATTTTTCACAGAGGCTGACGAACATTAGCCAGGCGATTAAAAACGGCGGAAGCTGGGACAATGAGGAGGCAAAAAAAAATATTGTTCGTTGGGCAGCGCTTGTGAATACAGCGACTATAAAAAATAACATACTGAATTGGGAATTGTCTTATGTGATTTCTACCTTTGAAAAATACGTTACTAATTATTGGCCGAAGTATTTTGATTTAGGAGAATGCAACGCTGAAACAGAATGGACTGTCAAAAAGGCCGCGAACATAAGCTCTATAATATCAGAATTTCCTGACGATTACAGTTATGTTTGCAAAAACGGAGTTTGGGGACACCCGAATGACATTGATAAATATTGTTTTGAAAGCAAATCTTGCGAGATTTTTATTGATTCTAGAGATGGCAACAAATATAGAATCGAAATAAAGGGAACCAAAAATCAAACTTGGATGTTAGACCGGATAAGATATAAAAACACAGGTCCAAACCCATATACGGAATATAATTCTTTGGAAGATGCACTCATTGCTTGCCCTGATGGTTGGCGTTTGCCAAACGATGCAGAAATAGAAGCGATCACCCCTTCTTCAGATAAATCTTGTGATAATTTCGTCAGGTTAGTGCCGAATGGTGTCTTTTGGGGTAATACAAACAAACGAGCTTTTGGCTGCGGTAGCGATGGCTACGAAAACGCCCCTAGCGACTGGGAGTTTACAAAATTAGATTTAGCAGATTTTTCTGCGCCCGTATATTGCGTAAAAGAATGAACCTCCTCGCGGCAGAGACCGCGAGGTATCAAATCAGTCGAAAAGCGTAAGTTGTTGTACTAATACCCGCTTGTATTCGGCTTCTTTTCCTTGATTTTCCAAAACCGCTAGTTAAAACTATGCGCTTTCAGCGCAAGATTTATAATTTCTAGAAATCTCTATATTTATAGAGAAAAGCGGGGTATAGTATTATGGAAAATCGTCAAGGCAGCCATTCAGTTTACTGTTTGTAGGTTCATATAGTTTGGATTACGAAATATCGTTATCATGTGCTGCAAGGCGATATTCAGCTTCGCTGTCGCGATATACTTCGCCAGATATGCA
>WQTK01000235.1 GCA_009786285.1 Candidatus Fibrimonadales bacterium
GAAAATGCGCCTGCCATACCAAAGCCACGCAGATGTTCGCAACAACATCAACAAAGGCTTAACCGATTACCTCGATATGCACCTCTCGCACTCCGCGCGCTTCATTCGCATGGGTTTTGTTCCAAAACCCACGCTTGCCCTCGTGGATGCCTGCGAAATAACGCCGGACGGCAAAATTTATCTCTCAGGATGCGGAGGCAACACTCCCTCTTACCTGCAATCAGCAGAACGCATAATCATTGAACTCAACACCCACTACGGCGATACCCTCATAGGCTCGCACGACGTCTTTTTCCCAGAGCTTAGGGGCACGGTTCCAATCCACGCCCCAGGAGACAGAATAGGCAAAGACTATGTACAAATTGATCCTGCGAAAATAGTGGCAATAGTGGAAACAAACCTGCCGGATTCCTTAAAACCCTTCGCTGCGCCGGATGACGATTCCAACGCAATAGCGGCTTACATTTTGGAATTCCTTGCGCATGAGCGCAAAAAAGGCCGCTTGCCGGAAGGCTTGCCCTACCAGAGCGGAGTTGGCAACGTGGCAAACGCAGTGCTGGGCGCAATGGCTAAAGACCCAAAGCAAGCACCGGTGGAGCTTTACACGGAAGTTATACAAGACTCCGTATTTGACATATTGGAAGCAGACAAACTGATTATCGCAAGCGGCGCATCCATAAGCTATTCCTTGGCCGGGCAAGAAAAGTACAAAGCGAACGCCCACACAAAAAACTGGAGAAGCAAATTTGTTTTGCGCCCGCAGGAAATTTCCAATAACCCGGAAGTCATTCGCAGGCTAGGCGTGATTTCGATGAACACAGCGCTGGAAGCAGACATCTTTGGCAATGTGAACAGCACTCATGTAAACGGCTCCAGAATGATGAACGGCATAGGCGGATCCGGCGATTTTGCCCGCAACTGCATGCTAGGGTTCTTTATGACCCCAAGCGTTGCCAAAGGCGATAAAATCAGTTCGTTCGTGCCGATGGTCAGCCACACTGATCACACCGAGCACGACACTATGATTTTTGTTTCCGAGCAGGGCCTTGCCGACCTCCGGGGTCTGGCTCCCGCAAAACGCGCCCGCCTGATCATAGAGAAATGCGCCCATCCGAACTACCGCCCATTGCTTTTGGAATACTTGGAGTACGGCTTAAAGCAAGCCAACATCCACACTCCGCACAGCTTGGACAAGGCTTTTGACTTCCACAAAAGGCTAATGGAAACAGGCAGCATGATGAGTTAAGATTTTCTAACTTAACCTAAGTGGAGTTGGATAAAAATTTTACTGTTCTTGCAGTGAGCGATAATTACGCTAGTTTGGATATTCTGAACAGCGTTCTTTCTTCTTATTATACTGTTCAAATGGCGGCTTCCATGGAAGAAGCCATGATTAGAATGAGAAGCGTTGAAGTAAATCTTATTATTTTGGATTTTGTCAGTTACAGCAAGGAATGCCATGACTTTTTGACAACCATGAAATCTGCCGAAGAAACAATGCGAATTCCAATAATCATAATGGGAGATTCAAGCAGCCCGGAATGCGAAGAGCAGGCTTTTGCGCTTGGCGTGGCTGATTACATAGGCAAGCCTATACGCTCCTCAATAGTCAAAGTTAGAGTCAACAACCAAAGGCTTCTTCTAAAGCAAATAAAAGCCATAGAAGAGCTTGGTCTTCAAGATCCTCTTACCGGCATAGCAAACAGGCGTGGCTTTGACAACCGCATTCATTTGGAATGGCTAAGGGCAATGAGAGACAAAACGAATCTGAGTCTTTCCATTGCCGATATTGACTATTTCAAAATATACAACGACGATTATGGCCACGTTCAAGGCGATGTTCTTTTGCGTTCGCTCGCAAAGCAATTTGTTTCAATGCTCAGAAGGCCCGCTGATTTTGTAGCGAGGTGGGGTGGAGAGGAATTTGTAATCATGCTTCCGAACACAAATCTTAAAGGTGCGGTACAGCACTCGGAAGATATTCGCAAATCCGTTCATAAAATGGTTATACCGAATTTGCCGGCAGCAACCGTAAGCATAGGCGTTGCTTCAATAGTTCCAACTATAAACTTTTCAATAGAAGATTTCTTCACAATGGCAGACAAAGCCCTTTACCAAGCCAAAAACTCAGGCCGAAACAAAGTGTGCTGTTTTACGTAAGATTGTTTGAATATAACAACCAATCAGTCCTTGCCATTATAGCATAAACCACTACAACTCCATCTTTCCTATAAAAGAAAACCTCGGCGAAAAGCCGTCTTTCAGGCCTCCGTTCAACGGCCAGGACAAATTTATGTGGCTTACTATGCCCTGCACCGACTTTGAAGACGAGCCCCTAAGCCCAATGCCTGCCATGTAAATCAAATCACTTGGCTCAAAAGCCCGCAACCTGTCGGTTGCTTGGCCCGCTGTTAAAAATAACGAAAAAGACGGAATTTGAGTCAAAAATTCAAATCCGGGAAAATACCTTTGCTCCGCCTTGAACGCAAATGTATTTTCACCGGCAAAGTAATATGACGGAATACCGGGAAAAATATTGTTGCCGTCTAAATATAATTGCTTGTTGAAAGCAGAATAAATTCCTCCGGTTTTTTGCCAAGATTCAATATTGGCACTCAAAACCGAAGACCATTTCAAACTGGGTTTAAAAATATACTCTCCAAACAACTCACTGTTTATATCTCTAACCGTATCACCGTTATAATAAAAAGCGTTTCGCCCCTTAGCTAAAAAACTATGCCCGCCTGTTCCAAATGACAACTTTGCATTATGCCTGAAATGCCAATCATTATTATGCGCATCCAACTCCTCAAAATTTTTCGAAACAACCGTTTTAATAAAATATCCTCTCTCAACATCTTCTGCCCATTTTACCCTGTGCAAATTATATTTTTTCTCCAAATGAATGCGAGACATTGCCACTGAAAAACCGATGCGCGAATCTGCGTATCGCCAGCTTCTAACGCACCCGCTCGAAATTGGCGTTTCTCCAATCCAATGATAATCGTACCCAAGGCCCAAATATGTTTTAAAGGAAGAACCCCCAAAAGAGCGCTGTACCCACACAGACAAAGAGTCTTCCCATAAGTCTTCTATTATTCCTACTGGCTTAGGATTTTTGCTTTCATAATATTTTTCGTCTCTTTCTTCCCAGAGAAAATCTATGTCATATGCCCACTGGTTTTTCGCACGGCTTATAAAAGGATAGCTCATGCCTGCGCTTCGGGAAAATCCATCTGAATTTTCGCTTATCAAAAAATAAAACCTGTTGTGCGTAAAAATAAAATCTTCGGTTCTATAAAGCAAGTATTTTTGGTCTCTATCTTCTCCCCGTTTAAAAAAGAAACCTATTGTATGCCCAAATCCCAGCAAATTATTTTCCAGCAAGCCCAATTCCCAAAGCCATTTTTCGCCCGGCTTTCCAAGCGAAAAAGTCGGAGCGAATGTCCAGTTGTCGCTGGTTTCAATATACAACTCCGCATTTCCCATTGAATCATTGAGTACAAATATGTTCGCATCGCTAATATATGGCAAAGCTCGCAAATTTTTCTCCGTTTCCTGTATTTCCGAATGCGGAATCACATCGCCTTCGTTAAAAGGAAGTTTTGCCCTAATCACGGACTCCTTTGTCTCTATATGAAACCAGTTTCCAAACCTGTACAAACTCTTTTCCGCCGAAGAATGCGTAACCGCATCATCAAAAACGTCTTTTGTCTGAACATGAATTTGCGAAACTTTAAGAGAATCTTCCGCAAAAATTGTCCCAGCCCCGATTCCCAGGATTAACAGGATTAACAGGATTTTCATCTATCAATCTCAGGTATCACCGGGTCTAAGGTAGCCATTATGACAACTAAGTCAGACACTTTGTGCCCCTTGCTCATCTCGTTTAAGGAAAACAGGTTTGCGAAGCTTGGGCTGCGGGTGTGGATTCGGTAAGGCTTGTCCCCTTTTTCCGCAACTATGTAAGTACCGTAAATGCCTTTGGCCGTTTCCGTTTGCGCATAGTATTTGCCTTGCGGAAGCTTGTAGCTTGGCTTTGGCGCGCTGCGGTAAGGACCATCCGGGAATTTTTTTATGCACTGCTCCAGAATTTTTACAGATTCGTAAATTTCCTGGATTCTGACAATATAACGGGCGTAGCAATCGCCTTCGGTCGCAACCGGAACATTGAAATCAAAAGAACTGTAAATTGAATAAGGATCGTTTTTGCGAACATCGTAATTAACGCCGCTTGCCCTTAAAACCGGGCCGCTGCAACCTAGCTCAATGGCTTTTTCCTTTGAGAGAACCCCAATGCCCTGCGAACGGAACAAAACAATCACATTTTTAGATAGCAGAGTTTCGTAGTCTCGCATGGTGGGTTTAAGATGCTCCAAAAACGCCTTGACCCTTGGGATAAAGGTATCCGGAACGTCTTTAACAGAACCTCCCGGCCTAAAATAGTTCATAGTCAACCGCTGGCCGCACACCTCTTCAAAAATATCGTGAATCATCTCACGTTCCTTAAAGCCGTATAAAAGCGCGGTTTGCCCGCCCAAGTCGCCGCCAAAGCAAGCATAAAAAACCAAATGCGAAGCTATGCGGTTAAGCTCGCAAAGCATAACCCTTATGTATTCTCCACGTTCCGGAACGCCTATACCCATGGCTTTCTCTATTGCCAGGCACACGCAGTGGCCGTTTTGGTGCGAGGTCAGGTAGTCTTGCCTATCGGTTAGCGGAATGTAGTGAACATAGCTTTCGCTCTCCGCCTGCTTTTCCAGCCCTCGGTGTATATATCCAAAGTGCGGCACAACTTCAACTATGGTTTCGCCGTCTAATCGCAAAACAAGGCGCAACGCGCCATGCGTACTGGGGTGTTGCGGCCCCATATTCACAAAAAATTCCTCCGAGCCGCTTGAAAGAGGCGGTAATTTAAAGCCGGGAGGCAAAGGAGAGTGCGTTGGCATTTTGGGTAAGGTAGAAATTTCTACATTCAACCAATTATGGCACATACAAGCAATAGTGTTGGAAAGGCACTGCTTTTCATTATGCTGGGTTTAATATTCGGCGGTATTTTGGGTGAGAGCCTCGGCTGGTTCTTTGGGCATATAGGTACGCTTATGAACGCCGGAGGCGAAGACAACGTTGTGCGCAACTTCTTTGTGAAGGCCTGGGAGCTGAAGCTAGGCTACACAGAGGACGGCAATCCCTTGTTGATAGATTTATATATGCTGAAATTCAATTTAGGCTGCACCATAAGGTTGAACATAGTTAGCATTATCGGAGTGGTAGCGGCATTGTATATGATGAAATGGTCCGGAAGCCGGTAGGGGAAAAATGAATTTAAACGATGTCAAAAAGCAAATCGAAGCCTGTTCTGCAACGGCTGTTGCCGAGCAAACGTTCGAAAAAATTGAAAAAACCAAGGAATTCAACGCCTATTTGTCCGTTTGCAAAGAACGAGCCTTGAAACAGGCAAAAGCAGCGGACGACCGCCGCAAAAACGGCAAAAGCCTTTCTGTTTTGGATGGAGTTCCCATAGCAGTCAAAGACAATATGTGCATAGAAGGCACAAAAACAACCTGCGCCTCCAAAATACTGGAAAATTTTGTTTCTCCATACACCGCCACGGCTGTCGCAAAATTGGAAGCAGCCGGCGCTGTTGTAATTGGCAAAACAAATATGGACGAATTCGCAATGGGTTCATCCAATGAAACTTCTTACTTTGGCAAAGTGATTAACCCGGTGGCAAAAGATCGCGTTCCGGGCGGGTCTTCCGGCGGAAGCGCTGTCGCTGTCGCAAGCGAGACGGTAGCCTTGGCCCTAGGCTCCGATACCGGAGGCTCAATCCGCCAGCCAGCCGCATGCACTGGCATTGTTGGAATCAAACCCACTTATGGCAGAATTTCCCGTTACGGCTTGGTAGCCTATGCCAGCAGCTTGGATCAAATCGGCGCATTTTCAAGCAGCGTCAAGGATTTGGCTCATGTTTTGAATTTTATGTGCGGACAAGACCCAAAAGACAACACAACCAGCGCGAAACCTGTTCCGGATTTTGGCGAACAACTTGGTAAAGGCATTAAGGGCAAAGTTATTGGCATGCCAAAAGAATATTTCGCCGAGGGTTTGGATCCCAAGTGCAAAGAAGTGATAGAGGCTGCTCTTGGGAGGCTTGAAAAGGAAGGCGCGGTTTTGAGAGAAGTTTCGCTTCCGTCCATTCGCTATGCTATTGAAAGTTATTATATAATAGCTCCGGCAGAGGCATCCAGCAATCTTTCGCGTTTTGATGGCATTCGCTATACGCACAGGAGCAAAGAAGCGAAGAATTTATCTGATGTTTATGCTATGTCCAGAGGCGAGGGTTTTGGCAGCGAGGTGAAGCTGCGCATTTTGCTTGGAAATTATGTTTTGAGCAGCGGTTTTTACGATGCGTATTATGTGCAGGCGCAAAAAGTCCGTCGCATAATAACAGAAGATTTTAACAAAGCGTTTGAAAGTTGCGATGTGATTGCAAGCCCTGCGACGCCGGGGCTTCCGCAGTTGCTTGGAGCGAGCGAGCACGACCATTTGAGCCTGATTCTTTCTGATCTTTACACGGCAAGCGTTAATTTGGCTGGTTTGCCGGGCCTTGTTCAGCCGTGCGGCAAGCTAGATGGCATTCCTATTGGTTTGCAGTGGATTGGGAAGCAGTTTGAAGAAGCGTCTTTGCTAAGCATAGGCGACGCTTTTGAGACGCTTTACTTCGCATGAGCCGCTGCTATCACTTCCGGCGGCTGCTTGTCGCGGATTAACTTTTTGAGCATGGCATTTAACTTTCTTATGTCAATTGGCTTGGAAATAAAATCGTCAAACCCGTTTTCCGTGAAGAATTGCGCTTGCCCAACTAAAGCATTTGCTGTTAACGCTACTATGGGATGCTTGTAACCCAATTCCCGGATAATCTTTGTAGCCTCAACTCCGTCCATAGTCGGCATCATTTGATCCATGAATATAATATCATAAATATTTCCTTTTTTAACCATATCCACTGCGTCCAAGCCGCTAGAAACAGTGTCTATAGTCAAGCCATAAGGCTTCATAAGACCTTTGGCAACAAACAAGTTGAATTCAAGATCATCCACAATCAACACTTTGCCGTAAGGCATGTGCTCATGCGTAAGCTGTACTTCTTTGATTTTCGCTACGTCAAACTCACGCCTATACACCAGGCTTTCCGCGCATTTCGCGCCAAGTACACTTGGGCCTGCGCTTTGCTGCGGCAGGATTAATTTACACGCTGTTCCCTTGCCCAGCTCACTATTCACGGAAATGTTGCCTTTCATCATGTTCACAAAATGCTGCACTATGTTCATGCCAAGCCCCGTGCCTTCAATAGAGCGGTTAGCTTCCAAATTGAAACGGGCATATTCCGTAAATATATTGTCAACCTGCTCTTTCGTCATGCCCTGCCCGGTATCGCTAATATTGAAAGCAATTGGAGTATTGCCGTTTTCGTCTTTTGCTTCGGCCGTAATTGATAATTTGACCTTGCCCTCTCTTGTGTATTTAAAAGCGTTTGAAAGCAAATTGTTCAAAACTTGCTTAATGCGAACTTCGTCTCCTATTAATTCCGCAGGTATGTTCTCGTCAACGTAAAGTTCAAACTCTATTTTATTGCTGTTCCGCATTGTGTTCAACTGAACCACGTCGTTGATTAAGCTGGCAACATCGTATTTGCCGGATACAATTTCCATTTTGCCGGCTTCTATTTTAGACAAGTCAAGTATGTTGTTGATAATGCTGAGCAGCAAATTGCTTGAATTGTATATCATAAAAAACGCTTCTTTTACCGAATCAGGCAGCGAAGAGTTTTGCAGTTGAATTTCCGTAATACCCAAAATAGCATTCATAGGAGTGCGAATTTCATGGCTAGTTTTCGCTAAAAACGCGCTTTTGGCCTTGCTTGCGCTTTCAGCTTCCGCTTTTGCCAAATGTTCCACTTCGGTAACATCCTGTACAACTTCAACATAGCCAACAGCTTTGCCGTCCAAGTCTTTAAGTATGTCCACGTCCACCTTGTAAGACATGCCATCCTGCGAAAAACGAGTTCGCCTTAACCCCATTCTTGCGCAGAAAATAGCGCACTCATTGGTTTCGCAAATGCTGAGCCCCCAAGAGCGGCATGGCAAGCCTATTAATTTTTCCCGTTTCTTGTGCATAAGATGTTCGGCTGCCGTATTTACAAAAATCCATTTTTCTTCCATGTCCTGAACTGTAACAGGAACCGGTATGGCGTTGAGAATAGACATGTGCCAATGATTCATGGCTTCCAATGCCTGTGTTTTTTCCTGTATATCGCGAAGCATGGATTTTTGTTCGCGCAAATCGCGTATGTACCCGATAGTAAAATCGTCTTCTTCTTCAAGGTGTATTAAAGTAACTTCGCATGGTATTTGCTCTTTCTTGTCAAGGGTTTGATGCGTCCATTCAAAACGACAGTATCCTTCGCTGAATGCTTTGGACACATATTCAAACACCGCTTTGCTTGACTGCTTGCCATCCGGTTGGTATTCAGGAGAAACCTTGGTAAAATATTCGTTGTATTCCTTTATGTTCGCAACGGCAAGCATATCCAAAATACGTTCGTTGCACATCACCACATTTAGTTTTCTAGTGAGAAAGCTTATACCCAAAGAAGGAGTTAAATCAAGCATGGATTTCATTCGCCTTTCGGTTCTTCTTCTTGTTTTTATATTTCGAATTAGCATTGCGCAGAGAATGGAAATAAATACCACGCCGTATATGAGCTGGTATCTTAGCATATTATTAAGGTCTCTGTAATAAGCATTTTCCGGAGTGACAATTAAAAGATGCCAGCCATTTATTATCTTTTTGCTGAAAGCTATGGATTTTTCATTTTTATAATTCATCACACGATGTTCCACTATTTCGTCGCTCTCAAATTCTTTCGGGTCTTTGTCTTTTAGCTCTTTATTTAAAAAATTCTCATCAGGATGGATAAGGGCTTTAAGGTCGCGGCTGAGCAGCCCTCCGAAACCTCCTTCGACAAGTCGCATATTTATAATGCTTTCTCCGAGAACTTTATATAAATTCACAGTTACGCTAACAACGCCAACAGGTTTTCCGTCATTGTTAAAAATGCGGCGCGAATAAGATATTACTGTAACCGAATCAAAGTAGTGCATATATGGTTCCGTAACCGCCATTTCACCATTGGCCTCAACTGCTGCTTTGTAGAACAAATACTCTTCCGGCACGAAATTGGTAAAGCCTCTCCCGGAATATATAGCATTGTCGAATATGTCAAAAACGCCATGAACGTAAAATCCCGTAGCTTCATCTTGGTTCATGCTCTGAGTTATGCCTTTTATATATTCTTTTATTTTTTCTCCTTTTTCGCCGCTCAAAATCATTATGCGGATAGTTTCCGAGATATTGTCCGCAGTTCTCTTGATTCCGCTCAATTTAGCCTCGATGCTCATCTCCATATGGGAAAGCGTGTTGGCCGAGCTTCTTCTCAGATTGTTGTACTCGTTATTGCTGGCGTGGTAATAGCTAAAAGCGGCTATTAGAGCAAAAGCCAGTATTACCAGCAATACTGACTTATAAACGCTTAAATTTTCGCGAAATCTTCCCATAATGTATTTAGAATATAGAAAATTGTCTGAACTCTGATTTTCTTATTTAACCATTATTTTCCTCGCTCGTTGTTGTTGGGGCTGAAAATTTTCAGCCCTTACTTCTATGTAAACTCCGGGTGCGGTTGGTTTTTGCGTTCCGAGGAATGTGCCTTTGAGGCTATAGTAATGCGGAGCTGCTGGGGTATAGGGTATGGGGTTTGGGGTATGGGCGATTGGCGTTTCGTTGCATTTGCTTACCACTGTGCCGCCTAGGAAGAGGCAGATTTCTTCGCTGAACGCTATGCAGCGGCCTTCGGCGTTTTCG
>WQTK01000236.1 GCA_009786285.1 Candidatus Fibrimonadales bacterium
AGAAGAAATTCTTGCTCTTTATTTACAAGCTCATTTTCCCGCAAAATTTTGTCAGAATCGCTGCCTAAAGCAGGGTTTATAAGGAGCGACTATTTAAGAAGTTAATACCCGAGACCATTTTGTCATCATTATCAACCACATGTCTTTTAAGATAACTGTACTCGTAGCCAACACCAAAATCAAATTTGAATACTTTGGATGGAGTAAATCCCAAATACCCTAAAATATCCACCATAAATCCGGGAATATTTTTATCTGCATTTCTGTAATGTGCGCTTGATAAAAGTTGAAAATAAGGAGGGCCAGGTTTATTGGATGAATAAAGTGACCACAAATATTTGCGAATGCCAATTCCGGAACCTATTCTAAAATAATCTACATCAATATTTCCTTTAAGCAAAGAAGGGTTTGCAATCACGGAGATTGATTTGCTAACAGGAAATTCTCCTGTAATGTAAAAAGCAACGGGAGAATATCCCATTCCTGCGCCTACTATTGACGCTACCAATGAATATGGGTGTATGTAAACGAAAACTCTACTATTGTCATCATTGGCAAATACAATTGAAAGAGAAAAAATAATGATGATTGGAAAAATTTTGTGCATTGGCTGAATATAGGAAATGCCCTAAACTACTAAAACACCGTTAAAATCTCATAAGACCATTCCGGCACGCTTTTATTTTCAATGCATTTTTTAAAAGGACCTGCAAGTTCATTGTAATACCTATACGAGCTTCCACCTTCGGCTTTTGATTTGTCGTATGCGTTTTTGCAAGCAATTTCTTTTTCAGAATTGGAATAATCGCTTGATGAACAAGTTTTGCCTTTGTAAATAAGTTTCTGTTCGTCTTGTTTAAATCCTTCATATATAATTGTCACTTTTTCTGATCCTTTTGATATTTCAAAAGTATTGCAATTAACTGATTTCCACCATATGCCGGTTTGACGAATTTCACCATCTTTCCTGTATCTGTCTTTAAGGCAAATATGTTCTGTAATTGTTAAAGAATCTTGTGTAAATATTAATTCTTCCATGGCTTTGCGAAAATAAAGCGCTTCGCTACAATCGCTGTATTCACTCTTACATTTCAAAAGCGAATCTTGTGTCCAGGTACCCACAAGAGAGCTTGAAGTTCCTTTAAATTGCATATCCCAAAGATTCAAAATGCCATCGTTTATTTCATAAGGCATTTTCGCAGCTTCGCGAGAATAATAACGGGGATATTCCATATACTCTCTTTCTAATCCGAATTTTCCATTGTCTTCATTGCAGTAATATTCTTCTTCAAAAATCGTGAAAAAATCGCTGGCCATTTCTTCCACGACGTATGTCCTTGTTATTATTAATGTATCTCCTCTTAGCGAGGGGTTATCGCCGGGGAAATTTTCATTTTCATCGTTGTTGGAAGAACAGGACGTGATGGCTATCGCAAGCGAAATGCTTGCCGCAAAAAGAAGGAATTTTATATTCATAATGGGGAATATAGAATTATTTTTGCTACCCCTTCTTGCCCAGACATCATGGCAAATTGTGCAACCCGCCGACGTTGCGAAATCGCAAAACGTAATGCAAACGCAATGCGCAATTCATTTCCCATATCCCAGAGAGCGTTGCTTTGCACCAACGCTTGTCCCATTTCAATAATTTAACAGTTGCATAAAATTCTCGGCCAGAATGAGAATTTTCTTATTTTCAAGAAAAAATGCGACAAAAATACAAAAAATAGTTGACAAAATTGCGAAATATTGCTAAATTTACATGCAAAAATTGCTATGGTTATGTTTTATAGAAAAATCCTGAGAATCTTTGAATCCTGTGAATCGGGGTTCAGACTATGGAAGAAGCTGGCTTGGCTGCCTTTGGCGGCGGTTTGGGCTATGTTTTGGCGTGAATTGGGGGGTAGATTGGGGAAAAGGGTGGTTTTGGTGCCTTTGGCGATGATAACTTTGTCTCAGGTAATTGGTTGTGGGCCGGAATATGAATATGATTATACGTCTTATAAAATACGAGGAGGTGGTATAATAAACGACACCACAGTTATATTTCTTGAAGAATCTGAAGACCGTTATTCTGACAATAGCTATATGGGCCTAGGTACAGAATACAGGAATAATAAACTCTATTTATATTTGGCAGATATACGTTTTGAGAAAATATATTGGAAAAAAGAGATAACTCCTATTATTTCTACATATAATACTAGTTACTTGCAGTTTGATATAATAGACTCTATTTTGTTTTTTTATACAACAAAAGGAGTTTTTAAGGAAACAACCAGTTATAGAATAGACAGAATAGCCGTTGTTCATATAGATAATAAATTTCAGCAATCCGAAAAAATAGAGCTTAAATATAAAGAAATAGAGCTTAAAGGCGAAGGTTGGGAATATGATATGTATGAAAGAATTAGACCTTGGCGTGATGGATTAATGTTAGCTTATAGGGCTGGAGCTTATGCTTTGCTAGACACTATGACTGGTACAATGAAATTATGGCAGCCAGCAGGTGAATTTGAATGGCTGAATGAATGCGTGGATTTCAAATGGAACGGTATTGGCGGACTTTGCTTGAAAAATTTATATGATGCCCCAGGCTTTGTACTTTTGAAAAATGGAGTAGATACTTTGGCTACTGGGCATAGAGGAACATCACCGTATTTCAATGGAAATAGTATAGTTTCAGCTATCTTTGTATATTTAATTAGCAAACAAGGATTTATTTCGGAAGAACCCTTGGATATTCGTTTTGACGGGAGAGGCGGTTTTTACGATTTGTATGGAAATTTATTAATGGATTATGGTGAAAAATAGGAGATTTTTATGTTGAGGTTAATTATGTCGAAATTTTTAGCGTTTCTCTTTTTCTTTGTTGCTTGTGTTTGGGCTACCAAACCCATGGAGTCGTTAACAAATTACAATGTGATAATGGTTCACGGAGCGGCGTAGAAAAGAAACTCATATTTCATTTCTTAGTTGAGAGTGGAGAATTGAGAGTTGAGAGTTATTTTTACATATAACGATTAAATTCATTCAAAAACATAGTCTTTTAAGTTTTTTCACTCTCAACTCTCCACTCTCAATTCTCAACTGAGCCATAATGTCCGAGTTAAACTTTATTAGAGTGAGAATTTTCTGATTTTTAGTGAAAATGCAAAAAATAGTTTGAAAATGCCCTTGACAAAGTTGCGAAATATTACTAAATTTATATGCAAAAATTGCTATGGTTATGTTTTATAGAAAAATCCTGAAAATCTTTGAATCCTGTGAATCGGGGTTCAGACTATGGAAGAAGTTGGCTTGGCTGCCTTTGGCGGTGATAACTTTATTTCATACGATTGGCTGTGGACCGGAATATGTGTATGATTATACTTCTTATGATGTATATGCAGGGGGGATAGTAAGCGATTCAACAGCGATACTTCTTGAAATAGTTGTGGATCACTACTCAGAAGAAAGGATTTTTGGCATGGGCATTGACGGGGGCGGTGACAGTAAGTTGCGTGAGATTAATTTAAAACTGGTGGATATTCGTATAGAAAAAGTATATTGGAGCAAAGATATTATAAATATACTTTCTACGTCTAACTATGGTCCCTTGAGGTTTGACGCCATAGATTCTGTTTTGCTTTTTTATTCAGCAACAGGAGTTTTCAAAGAAGAAAGCAGTTATAGAATTGGCAGAATAGCTGTTGTTCATATGGATGAGAAATTTCGGCAAGCTGAAAAGATGACGCTTGAAAATAAGGAAATAGCCCTTAAAGGCAAAGGTTGGGAAGAAAGGATGAATGAAAGAGTTAGACCTTGGCGCGATGGATTAATGTTAGCTTATAGAGCTGGAGTTACAAATCCATACGCTTTGTTGGACACTGCGGCTGGGACAATGGAGTTATGGCAGCCAACAGGTGAATTTGAATGGTTGAATGAATGCGTGGATGCAAAATGGAGCGAAATTGGCGGACTTTGTTTGAAGAATATGCCTGATGTCCCAGGTTTTGTGCTTTTGAAAAATGGAATAGACACTTTAGCTGTTGGGCATAGAGGAACATCACCGTATTTCAATGGAAATAGTATAGTTTCATCTACTTTTGTGTATTTAATTAGCAAGCAGGGGTTAGTTTTGGAAGAACCTTTAGATGTTCGTTTTTATGGCACAGGCAATTTTTATGATTTATATGGGAATTTACTAGTGGATTATGGCAAAAAATAAGGTTTTTATGTTGAGGTCAATTATATCCAGATTTTTAGTGTGTTTGTTTTTCTCTACTGCCTGCATTTGGGCAGCCCAACCCATGGAACCATTAACCAATTATAATGTTATAATGGTTCATGGTGCTGCTACTTCTAACAATGGTATGGATAAAAAGGAAGTAAAAGACAGCATTTGTAACACGTCAGCGTATGATAGATATGGCAGAGTCTTTGGTGCGGCAGATATGATGGGTAAAAACGGTTATAAGGATATTGATAAAGATGATGAATACAACTTAACTTACTGGCTTGACTCTGTAGTATTTGAGAATGTTGCAATAGAAGATAATGGTAAAAGAAGGTATTTGTCTGTTAGTAATAAACGTATTGATTCAGCTGGAATAGAGCCACATTTTTCCCCCATATACCTTCAACGTCCATTCATGAATCCAGCGGAAGCTCCCAGCCATAATGCTCATGAAATAGGCGACAGAACTTGGGACGGTCATGAAAAATGCGGTGGACGCCGTTCCTTAATTGAAGAAGCTCAAGAAGTAAGGGCTGAAGGCAGAAAGAATTTAGACAGTTTGCGCAATGATAAACTTTACGATAGCTTGCCTCCCTCTCGCAATATTCTTATAGCTCACAGCATGGGCGGCGTGGCTTCTCGCGAATATGTACAAGGAATTTTTTACAATAACGATGTTGACAAGCTGATAACCTTGGACTCACCGCATAAAGGCACATATTCATTAGACGGGCTTTTAGATACGAAAAAATATTTGGATAATTTTATTACTGAAACTATAATGCAAGACATCGATTGGCTATTGCTTGTTTGGCCAATGCTTATTGCCACGAAAGTTGCTCCTATGCCGGATTGGCAATCCGTGCTTTTCTTGGCCGAGCTTTTTGCGAGTATGAATTCAACGAATGCAATTACAAATCTTGTGACAGATTTCGTGCTAAATTACGAATATAATGAAAATGATCCTTTAGTGAATTACATCAGGCCAGGTTCAAGCGATTTGAAAAAACTGAACAACGGATCATACAACACAAATCTTCCAATGATGCGCATATTAAATAGTGTAGGCAGCCTTACCGTTGGCTCCAATGCTAGATATAGACTATTGGAAAGTGATAGCAAAAGTTATGGCGGCGTTCCAGCGATTATTCCAGATGCTATATACAATCCAATTCAAAATCTTATTGCCCAGATATCGCATACGGAAGTCTCCAATCCGTCTTATTATAACAATATTTTATCCAGTACCATGCTAGGTTTATTTGGAGGTATGACTATAACAGATCATGGGTCAGTTTTGATTCCTCATTGGTCTGGTTCAGCAAAAGATGTTGCTGCACTTGACCATGCTGATGTGCGGAGATATACATATATGGCAAATGAAAATACTCAAAGTTTTAGTTATGGTGAGCATATGATAACTACTGCGATTGCAGTCGGTGCTACTCTTGTAGCACTTGATCTTTTTGGTATTTTTAGCGGGCCTACGAGAGAAGTCTTAAGGTTTGGCATTGCTATATCTACAGCTATAGGTTTGTCAATTCATATGATTCCTCCTACTATCGCTGGTGTTATGGATATGGAACCAAGTCACAAAGCTCCTACTACATCAGGGTTTCAATCAGAAAATAAAGGAACTAAAAATACTTATTCCAAAATCCTCATCGGACAAGATATAGTAGAACCCTACCTCATGGAAGAGTTTCTCTACGAGAAGCCATTCGTAAACTTGCGAGTCTTCAGTACCTATGACAAGGATTGGGTTGACCAGAAACAGGATGCCTTGGGCTTGCATACAGAAGAAGATTTCTATGACACCACATTGGTCAAGGACTCGAACGGCAAGGACTCAATCGCAATCACAAAAGTCACCAAAACCGTCCCCATCTACGTAGCCGACAACATCTCCAAATCCAATTCCATCGACTTCAAATCCTCCACAGACTGGGAAATGATGGGCGCAAAGAAAGTGCGCTGGGAAACAACAGCGAAAGACGCAAGCGGCAACAAGATTCCCATCCGCCATGTTGACCGCTATCCCATGCCCGCAGTCATGGTAAAAAACTTCATAGAAAAATACGAATTCGAAGTTGACGACCTCATGCCTCACCGCCTGCGCCAAATTCGCATGAACTTCAACTTCAACGAAGAACTGGCATGGGAATGCGACATCAACAAAAAAGAAGACGCAGAAGATGCCTGCACAGTTTACAAGCGCACCCCAGCCAGCCCAGACTGGCAGCCGCTTGAGAAAAAAGAGCCGCACCCAGTCAGAAAGAGCGGTGAATTTATTTTCAACCCCCGCGACTATTACGACCAGCTTGGCATCATCCAGAAAGATAACCAAAACGTTGTTACCATTAGCACCGTCAACAAAATCGGCCTCAAAAACAGCCAGCGCTTCTACTATATGTTCAAAGCAACCGCAGACTTGCTGCAGCCAGTCTGGCCAGTCAGAAACATAAAAGTAAGCAACCTCGATGGCTTCAGAGTTTACGTAAGCGCATTGGACTACCAAGATATTTCGGTTTTGGGCGGCGAAGAATACTTGCAGCAAGACGTGAACGAAGACGCTCTGGCTACTGACACCACCCATATGTTTGTCTCCGATACCATGCCAAGCGGCTATATACTGAAATCCGACTACAGCGATTACTCCAAGTTCCAAGACATTGAAGGCCGATACATATGGCAGCTTTCCATAGAAACCGGCGACACTTCAGATGCTACTAAAAGCTCTGTCTCTGCAATGACAATCCCCTTTGTTCTGGACACAACCCCTCCCAATACAAACCTTGCGCTGGAACGCAATGTTATAAACTTGAACTCGGAAGTGTTCCTTGCCAGATTTGAAAATAATATCACAAACAATAAAATTGACGAATCCCTCAGGCTTGTCGCAGTCTTCCTGAAAAACGCCAATGGCAACACAATAGGCACGGCAAAATACACGGAAGTCCTTGCGCAAAACTTTGGCATCAAACTGTCCGACTTCAAAGATTTGAACAATGCGACAATGACTGCCCTTCCGGATGGCAAATACAAAATCGTGTCCTATGCTTTTGACGGCTCCACAGGCTCGCTTGAACAATATGACATGCTCAACAACGTAGTGGGCGGCAGAGCTTCGCTTTACGACCTTTTTAAAGACGGTCTGGTCAAGCAAGGCTTAATTGCAAGCAGAGATACCGCAATCTTTACCATAGATATGCAGCCTCCCGAATTCAGCTTCACACTTTCCGAAGAAATTCTGAACCAAGACAATCTTTTGAAAATCGCTTTGGACGTTTCCGATGTTAATGGAAAAGACTCTGCGGTAGCACGTTACATTGTTTCTTTTGCAGACACGGGAAAAAAAGATACACTGCGCTTGAGCGATACTTTGCATCTCTCAAACGGTATCGGCAGCAAGGAATGGAATGAGTTGGAAAGCATGGCCATTCCGGACGGCGATTACGAAGTTTTCATTGATGTCCTTGACGAGTCCGGCAACCGCAGCCGGAAAAAACATGACAAAATTCTGCGCATAGACCGCACCCCTCCTGCTATAATTGCGGTCTGGACTGCGGCACTTGTTTACAAAGATGCTTCAAGCAGTTATTCCGCAACTATAGAAGCGCATCAGCCCGGTCGCGAAAGCCATTTGCGGGAAATGCAATGCCGCTATCGTGTCAATGATGGCGAATGGCAAAACATTGCGGAAAAATTGCAGGCTAAATCCGGCAAGCAAATTCTTTACTTCAATATCAGCGGCAATACAGTTGGAAGCGAGGACGGCAAAAGACGCTTGGAAGCCGGATGCGCCGACTGGGCCGGAAATTTCGCATCGAAACTGGAATTGTTCTACATTGGCGCCCGCTACCCAAGCGTGTCGTATCCTAAAGACGACATCATTGAAGATTCATTGATTGCGATTCGCGGCTCCGCTCCTGCACAACCTTCCAACGATTTGCCCGGCTCCTACCAGATTGAATGGCGCAGGCAAGGCGATGCTGCTTGGCAAACAAAAGGCGTTGATGTCGGAGCCAGCAAACGTCTCTCTGCGGATTCCCCGTGGATTTCCAGAAACACGCATTCCGATGAGGCAGATTTGGGATTTTTGTATATGGCTGGCCTTGGGAAAGGCGATTACGAGCTGCTTCTTTCCGTCAGGGATTGCGATGACTGCCAGTGGCGCAGAGACACTTCCGTTTTCAAATATTTGCCCGGAACAGACTCAACAAAAAAAGCAGTTAAAAGCAGATTGCTGTTTGCTGCGTCTGGCGAAAATTTTGTGCCGGACGAGGGATTTTTGTTCCTTTCGCTGCAAATGGCCGGCGCATCCAGCAAAGATTACCGAGCTCGCATTTACGCACAGGATTCTGAAGGCAATTCTTTGTTCATGGCCTCCGCAGATTCGCTGTCTGCGTCGCCTTATGCAGGCACTCCTGATTCTTTTGATGGGGACGGTGTTTGGTTTTGGAGCGAAGGCGATGTTTACAATTTGCGCTGGGAAGGCTTGCCTGAAGGCGAGGAGATAGCCATTCATTATTCTGAAGGCAAATTCGACGCAAGCATTTGCGGCAACGGCTGCTCTTTCAAAGACACTGTGCTTGCTTCCACAAAAGAAACGCTTAGCCATATGGGCGATAATATTTTGAGCGAAATAATCGTTCCCCAAAATTTTGACAAAGCGATGGCTTTCAACGGGAAGTCCGGCAGCCTCAGCTTTAAGAATGACGACGTGTTCTGGCTTCGGCTGAAAAACAGCATGGACACTACGCACAAGGTTTATCTGGGCAAGGGCGGCAGCAATTTGGAGTATGTCATAAAATATTCCGGCACCGGCATTCAGATAAACAAAAACTTGTACGGTTTGTACTACAAATGGAATGGCATGTCCAATACCGGCCGCTATCCTCAAGGCACAACAGTTACCTTTTACGCAGAGGCTTTTGAGAATTTGATCGGCGGCAAGGCCTTCCGCGATTCGGTCAGCGTCATGATTCTAAAGCCTGATTTGAGAATAGTTTTGGACACTGTTCCTTTGGATGATTACTATGTTATAAAGAACAACACGGATTCCGGTTATGTTTTAGGCGACATGACAGTTTCTTACGGAATTGCCGGCCGTGATGCTTTTGTTGATGCGTATGTGAAAAAAGCGAGTGATGGCAGCATAGTCAAGGAGTTGCTGAAAGATTCGCTTCACACTACATCTCGTTCATACAGGGCCAGTTCTCTTTCGTGGAGCGGCGATGACCAGAAGGGTCATTTGGTTTTGGAGAGCGGCAATTATTATTTTGAGATAATCGCCAGGGAAAAAGGCATTTCCGAGAATCCGCAAACGGATGTCAAAAGGCTTTCTTTTAAAATATCTTTGGCTCCGGGCGTGAATTATGTGGAAGACGTGCCCGGCGAGCATCCGCTGTCTTCTCTTTCTCTTTTGCGCGCTGATTCCATTTCTCCTGCTTATTGGCAATATGCTCCTGTTTCTGATTATTTGGTTCAGGCGAATGCGTCCGGCAAGTGGCTTCCGGATTCTTTGCGCAAAGTAGATGTTGAATGGAACGCAAAAGGAACGCAGGAAATTTACGGCTATCCGCCGCAGAGATTCAGCCTTGCGGTGAAGCGGCAGAGGGAAGAATTGCCGCTGGTGATTTTGTATAGAATTAAAGCCAAGCAAAATACAATGGGAAGGACAAGTACTAATTGTAACTGGAGAGGCAGAGAGCTAATAGATACTGAATACAATAATGTAGTCCATAACTTATTTACTTCCATTTTTGAAGGTTAAAGCCACCGCCTTTCAGGCGGTGAACTTTTAGTTGCTATATTTGTAATATGACGGTTGAATACAGACA
>WQTK01000237.1 GCA_009786285.1 Candidatus Fibrimonadales bacterium
AGAAATTCTTGCTCTTTATTTACAAGCTCATTTTCCCGCAAAATTTTGTCAGAATCGCTGCCTAAAGCAGGGTTTATAAGGATCGACTATTTATTTTCTATTTTCTGGGTAAAGGAGTTTTATGCCAGGTAAGTGCAAAATATTATTGTCAATTAATCCAGAGCACGTGGAGAATATTTTGAATGGCTCTAAATTGTTTGAGTTTAGGAAAATTCGCTGTAAAAACAATGTAGATAAGATCATAATATATGCAACATTTCCCGTTATGCGAGTTGTGGCGGAAGTTAAATATATATTACTCTTCTTTAAATTTATATTTATTGTGATATTTTATAAATTGTTCCTCTGGAAGAAACCTGCTTGGTAAGATAATTTTTTGCTCATGATATTTTTCAAAAAATGCTCTACCACTACTACCTTTAGTAAGTAATTTTTTTGAAACGATTATTTTATAATCAGATGAAATTGTCATATAGCCGTTATCAAAAGCGGCATCATGTAGTGCGTTTAATAGCAGACCATTTTGTGGATTTGTTTTCTCGTTAGCATTGCACTTCGACCAAGGTTTAATATGTGAAGCTCTCAATAACTCAGGAATAGAAATTCCTGTGACACAACATTTACCGTTATAAGCTGCTAATAATGCACATCTGAAAAATGATTGACCAATACGTTCTTTACGTATTTTTTCGACATCGTTGCCAAGGGGCGACTTAATTGTATAGTCGTTTATCTCTACAAGTCGTGGTAAATCTAAACCTATTTTTATATTATCGGTTTCAACTATTAATGCCTCCCAATTTTGAAAAAATTCATTACATATTTTTTCATCAAGCTGGCTACCATGGCTTAATCCAGTACGTCCGTTATATGTATACGACGGATCATAACTCTTGAAGTTTTGTAACTTAAATTTTATACTATCAGGCGTACGATTAATAGCTTTGGCTAATGCTATAATACTTTTATTATGCACGGTATCTTGTCCTTTAGGAATAATACAATATAATTCAAGTGCTAATATAATTTCTTCACGAGTCCAATTTCTTTGCGTTCTTTTAAAAGATTTATTTTCCATAAGCACTAAAATAGTAAAATTCTACAAATTTAAGTCATAAAAGTTATCTTTTCAAAGATTCAATTGAGAATTAAGTCGCTCGTTCAAATTCCCCCACCTTAACATATTCCCATACACACAGCTCTCTGCAAAAATCAACTCTTTTTGCTAATCAGGGGCGTTACGGGGTGTTAGGGAGCATAGCGAACCAACCCCGTTCTGGGGGCAGCGGAAAACGCCACAGGCGGTTGTAGCGTGGGGGATTTGTTTCCCCCTTTTTACCATATTTCAACACAGACCCTGCCCCAAAGACTCGAAACTTCTCTAAACCCCATCCTCAACATCAAACTTCAATTTCACACGCCTCTCTATATCTTCCGCACTCGGCAATGTATCTATCAACTCCTTTGGAATAAAATCAGATAGCTTGTATTCGCTTACGCCGATAGGCTTGTTTATGTCTTTCAACGCATATTCCGCAGTTAACCTATCCTTCGTTTTGCAAAGCATAATTCCGATAGTTGGATTGTCGGTTTCGTGTTTCAAAATATCATCAATGGCAGATAAATAGAAATTCATCTTTCCTGCATACTCAGGCTTAAACTCAGTGTTTTTTAACTCAATAACAACAAAACAACGCAACTTTATATTATAAAATAAAAGATCAATATAATAGTCCTTCTCGCTAATTTCAATATGATACTGATTTCCGACAAAGGCAAATCCTGTGCCAAGTTCCATAATGGTCTTTGCTATATTGGCTACCAATTCCTGCTCAATCTCTCGCTCAATGATTCCTTTGCGTTTTTCAACAAAATCGAAAATATAGGGGCTTTTTAGCGATTCTTCCGCCAACTCGCTAAACGGAGACGGCAATAATCGCTCATAATTCGTTGTTTTTTCGGCGATTGCCTGCCTTTGATACAGTTTAATTTCAATTTGATGTGTCAAAACCGTATTATTCCAGCCATTTTCTAGGTTTTTCTCAATATACCATTGCCGTTCTGTTTCGTCTTTAATTTTTGAAAGTAAGGTCAAGTTATTACGCCATGGCAAAAGTGCAACACCCCGTTGCACTTTTTGGAAATCTGGGTAAATTTCGGCAAATTTACGCATATATTTCAAATTTCGAACAGAAAAACCTTGTATATTTGGAAATTCCGACAAAATATCTCTTGAAAGGTTCTCAACAAAATTCGTTCCATATTTTGTATTTGTAATGATAGTATTTCCGATATTCCAATATAACTCCATGAGCTCTTTGTTAGCTCCCAAAACGGCTTTATACTGGGCAGCTTTGATTTGCTCCTTAATATTTTTCAAAATCTCAAAATATTCTTTGCTATTTATCAGCATCGCTTCTTCTCTCCTGCTCTTAATTGCATGGGTGTAAATTAGAAAAATCCAACCTCAGAATGCTTCTGCGGCGATTGGGCTGCTCAGGCTTGGACTGCCGTTAGCACACGCTTGATTTGCTCTTCCAAACGCTGCTTAAACAATATCAGCGGGAACGCAATTACAAGACCGCTTTGAGTGGTTATAAGCGCTTCGGAAATGCCGTCTGCCATAAGAACAGGATTT
This sequence comes from Candidatus Fibrimonadales bacterium, assembly GCA_009786285.1. Taxonomy (GTDB): domain Bacteria; phylum Fibrobacterota; class Fibrobacteria; order Fibrobacterales; family Fibrobacteraceae; genus Fibrimonas. Next base: position 2,639 of record WQTK01000237.1, read on the forward strand.
TGATTGCCGTAGAGAGTGATAACCTGAAAAGTAGTCACCATCCCTGTTACGGTGCCGAGCAAACCGAGCAACGGAGCTGTTGCCGCCATAACGCCTGCCAAGTACATTCCGCTATCCGAAGTTTGCATTATTTCCAAACGCCTTTCGATTGATACATTTGACTTGCGCAATTCTCGCGATACGGACTTTAGTCGTAAATAAACATTGATCAAATAATAAAAACCTATGACTCCCACTAATAAAATCGGAACCATAACCCAACCGCCCGCTTGAAAGGTTGAGTGAATTTCGTTAAATAATCTTTGCCAAAAAAAGTTCATGCGTTGCTCTCGCTTTTTTCGGGCCATATACGATTAAGCAAAGCAAAACTTTGAATGCCGAATTCTCCGGTTATGTAGTCCAGATTTTCACTTAACTTGCCGTGAATCAGTAAAATTGGAATGGCGATAATCAAACCGGCTTCTGTGGTGATCAATGCTTCGGAAATGCCGCCTGCCAATACTTTTACATCGTTGGTGCCTACTTCAATTATAACATTGAAAAGAGTTATCATGCCTGTCACCGTACCGAGCAAACCGAGCAAAGGCGCTATCGATCCCATTGCGGCAAGAAGCCCCATACGCCTTTCCAACGCAGGCTGCTCTCGCAACAATGCCTCGTGCAACGATTTTTCTGCGGCTGCAAGCGAATTATGCGCTTGATTTACCACCGCATATAACACATTGCCAAGACCTGTTTTTTGCTTAGAACACAACTCGCTCGCTTTTGCAAATTTCTTTTCGGAAATTAATGTATGCAAACTGTCTATGAATTTTCTGCTGATGCGTCCACGCCATAAATAGGCAAGGCTTCTTTCAATAGACATTATTAGTCCGAGAATAGCCACAAATAATAAAGGATACATAACAATGCCGCCAGCTTTGAACCATTCTTTTAATTTCGCTTGCCACCCTTGCTCCTGCACGGATGCCGTGGTGCTTTTAATCGCCTTTGTTTGCAAAAGATCCAGAGGAATCCACAAAGAATTTCCCGTTTCCCTGGCTGCCAATATCGCTTTGCGAATGCCTTCGTCAAGAGATGCTGCGAGGTCTGCACGCCATTCAAAAACCTGTCCTTGCAAAACTCCTGTTCTGAGCAATGCTTGCGACTGCCCAGGCTCGGCACGCTCCTGTTCGGCGAGGAATACTGTGCCTAAACGCAAACGATATACGGATACATCCGTGCGCCTGTTTATCTGGCTTTCTCGAGTTTCAAAACTTTGGTTTTGAGTCAGTTGCAAACGCTTATATTGATCGCCAAATAAAGAGCGCATAGCTTCGCCTATTTGAGAATTGTCTCTCTCAAGCATAGTGCCTGCGCGAGCGAGCGATAGGGTGCGCTGCTCCATGCCAACTGGAAAATCCGTAGCGAGGTCTCCGGCAATTTTATCCACAGCTTGTTTTACTTGCGTATTGAAATTGCTAAGTCCGGAATCGGAGATTTTCGATTTTTCTTCCAAGTCTGCGGCAAGGTTTCGGGCTTGCCCAACTTCATCGCTTATGCGGCTCAAATCGCTGGCTGCTTTTGAGTAGCGTGCTTCCAAAGCTCTGCCTTCGTCCTGATGATCTTGCGTTAAGCGGTCTTGTTCATAACGCTCTTTCCAGCGCTGGCTTTCCAATTGCTCCAACTGGTCGGCTTTTTGCAAGCGAATGTTTTTAAGAGCCTCTACTTCACGGCGCAAAGTTTCCAACTGCTGCTGATTTGCCATAACCGTTGCGGATAACATAAAGAATATGCAGCATATAACTTTTATCATTTTTCCTCCGTTGCTGAAATGCTCAAAGAAAGCGGCAGAGATACCATTTGCGGCGGTTTGCGAGCGAGTTTGACATCTATGGCTAATTTTACCGCCTGTTTTTCATCAAAGCTCAAATCCTCTTTCCACTCGTAATTGCGTTGCAACACTCCAAAACGCAGAGCTTCATCGTCTTGATAAACCATCCACTGATTTCCTATGCGCAATATGCGAGCGTTCACGGTTTCTCCGTCTCGGCGTGTAATCGGGCGATTCACAATCACAATTTCATCTCCAAAGCGGATTTCTTCTACATAAAGCGCTCGCAAGCGAGAAAAGCCTTCTTCTGCTTCTGCGCTGCCGCTTTCCAAATCACGCCGCAGGGCCTGTATACGTGCCACCCGATTTTCCCTATCCCAAGGCAGTGTTTGAGCCACCAGATTTTCAAAATCGCTGCACATTTCCACAAGGATTTTGCTTAACGCATTGCGATACGCTTTTACATTATCGCTTGTGCTTTGAGCCCGTGCCTGGCGATTGCGCATAGCTTGCAATTCAGCCGCTTGCTTGCGTATATTTGCATGCAAACTATCCAGCTCTCCACGGCGGCGTTCAATATCTGCCTGATAGCGACCTTGCAAAACTTTGGAACGCTTTCTCTCTTCTTTTGCAAGAGAATCGGTGCTTTTAATACGCTGGTCAAGTCTCTTTATTTCAGCCTCAAGAGCCGCTTTTTGCGAGCGGTAATCCTCCAACTCCGAAGCAAGCTCCGTAGCGAAAGCAAATGGCGCAAAGCAAAGCATAAAGCTAAATAGCAGAGCTATGCGTTGCGTGGTAGTGGTTTGTGATGACATTTGGTTTACCCCGTTAATTCATATACTTAAACACTTATTGTGGGGGAAAGTGTTACTCGTTACCCCATATACCCTTGATTTTGCGGCTAATATCCCCCCTTCACAGGCACTCTCAAAATCGTTTTCAATTTTGATTTTTCCGTTTTTACAGGATTAGACAGATATATTTCGTGATGCCTTCTCGTATCGCTTAAATCGCTTTGCAAACTGTTTTCTGCAATGAATTCTTCCATTAGTTTCAGCGTTTTCGGTTCATCGTCATAAGGACCCAAATGAAGACATTGCACGCACAAGCCTTCTTTTGTTTTCAGCAACTTTGCTTTTGCAGTGTCAATATTTTTCTTTTTCTGCACTTCTTCGCAAGCCCATTCAAGCACTTTATCGTTAACAAATTCCGGCAAGCGTATCAGCGAAATCCAGCGGTATTTAGATTTATTTTCAATAGAAAAATCTTTGCTGTTATCCAGCCACCAAAAGCCTTCCAACGGCGGAACAACATAATCAAAATAGCCTTTGGGCACGCTTTTTCCATTTTTGCTCATTTTTATGGTATATTGAATGCCATATAAAACTTCTATTGCCTTTTTGTATTCCCCGGATTCATCATTGGGATTGCCTTTGCCCTCAACGGCGACAAATTGCATTTCCGGAACATCTATAAGCATTGGCTTATTTTTTGGCAAATACAAGTCTTTGCGTTCCTTTTTGTAATCCCTGATTTCAGCCATATCTTTTCTCCTTTTTCAGCGTAAAAACATAAAACGCATTACTTTACTGATTCCATCAATTCAAAAAAGTACTTACCTTCCCTTTTTGTATTTAAATTAAACCACGCTTCTATTGTATTCATTTCCATTATATTTATTTTTTTGAATACCTCATAAGTGAATTCCAGAGGAGCAAGACCCGTTGCCGTTATTAAATTCTTTTCCGTAACCACATATTCATTGCAATAATATTTTTCTCCTTTATAATTGGGAGCAAACATCTTTAAAACATTTAGATCATTGCTTGTATGCTTTATTTCATTTAATAAACTATAATTCGCTAAAGCAATTGTAGCTCCACAAATCGCAGCTATTGTTAGCTCAGAATTAATTTTCTCTTTCACAAAATCCAAAATCTCATCATTTTTTTCACTTATCCAAGCATCAGCTCCCGGCAATATCAGCAAATCCCCTTTTTGAGCTTTGATATCTTTTACGCATATATCTGGCTTTATTTCTATGCCACCCATTGTTTTTATGGATTTTATATTTTTTCCAACTTTAATAATTTTTGGCTTTTCAATGTTTTTCTTCAAATATTTTCCGCTATTGATTTCCGCCATAAGATAGCTAATTTCCCAATCAGCAAGCGTATCAAGCACATACAAGTAAACATTCATTTTTGACTCTCCTTGGGTTTTCAAGCATAAAAATATAAAACGCTTGCCTCGTTTTTTTGATATTTTGGGACATTTGTTGTTGTCTGCTTGGCTTTAATATCATTGGCGTATCTGGCTTTTGTTTGCGGTTCTTGCATGGGGCTGCCACTCACGGGCAGCACTTCTGGAGTAAGCATTCCCAAGGTGGAACGGGGTGCCTTTATTCTAAAAACGGATTTATGATTTTTAGCGAGTTTTCAATGATCTGTTTATGTTGCATATCTTCGCTATAAACTATTTGGCATTCATTTTCCAAAGCAGATGCTAAAACTAAGGAATCCCACCATGAATAATGATATTTTTCTTTCAGTGACAAGGCATATAAGCTAGTATCCCTAGTTACGCCGAAAACTGAAAAATTTCTAGACATAGCCTTAACAAAATCAATCACATCAGAATGTTTTACTTTATATTTTATTGTTTCTACAGCGTAAAATTCATTCAAAACTTGTGAACTTATGCATAAATGCAAATTCTCAGCTTTTGATTTAACAAAAAGTTCAAAAGCTGCATTGTGTTTATCTTCATCGTTAGATGCATAGGCATAAACAAAAATGTTTGAATCAAAAAATACTTTATCTCTCATTGATTTCATTCTTAGAATAGATTTTAAAGTTTTCAATTTTTTTAGCATGTTTCATATTGCTCAACATATCCTCCCAAGAATCATTGTCTGTTTGAGCAAACTCGCTATTGCTGTAACTGTTTTCTGGTAGATTGGAATACAAAATAGTAACAGTAGCTATATCAGGAACCTTGCCACAGAATTCCTCAGGAATGCGAATAACGTCATTCTCAATCTTTGTTTTAAAAGCAACTGCCTGCATAAGTTAAATATAGTAATTATTAGTTTTTTATTTGAGCTTTGTCCTCTAGGTCGGGTTACTAGTGTTTTTCAAAGCGTGATTGGGAAGTTTTTTGGCGGTATCTGGCTCTTGTTTGCGGTTCTTGCATGGGGCTGCCGCTCACGGGCAGCACTTCTGGAGTAAGCATTCCCAAGGTGGAACGGGGTGCCTTTGGAAAAGTAGCTCTACTTAACATCTAATAAAATTTGCTCAACATTGTCTCTAAATCTATATCTAACTTAACCGACTGTAATTTTGCTCTCTGCTTATAATATAATTTCTCAACAAGCTCTCGTTTTATCAAATCATTCCCAAAGTGAATAGCCCTATGGCAAGTTGGACAAATGCTCACAATATTTTCCTCCCTATCAAGTTTTGATTTTTCTTTGAAAAAATTACTATTTTTAACAGTGCAAGGAATTAAATGATGTCCTTCCATGTATTGCTCTCCCTTAGATGTTAAAAATGTTGTATGGGAATCATCACATAAACATTTATAGCCACTATCTACGATAACTTTTTTTGCAATGGAAGCTTTTTTCTTAACTACTTTACCAGATGAAGTAGATACAATTTCATCTTTCATACCTCCGTAACGAGCCGAATCTTCGGGAGAAGCAGGCTTTTCTCTTTGGATATTTTCTTGTTCTATTCCACCATCTCGGTCAAGATTATTTTGTTCTTTTATTTTTTTTATGTAATCAAGAACGCCTTGTTTCAATTCGGGATATTCACTTAAATAACTTCTTTGGGCACGAAATATATTATTTTTTGCTGATTCTATAGAATGTTTCGGCGTTATTTCTCTTAAATCAGTCAAATTGTCACTTTTTATTTGATAATCAGCAATCTTATGTTTTCCGTCTTTATCAGGAAATTCTCTGTTTAAATGTTTGCCTGATTGCGGTTCACGATATACAGTAGCGTTCTCACAGAAGGCAATAATTTCTCTATTCTTATCGCTATCACTTATTGCTTGAACATATACTACTAAAACTCCTTCAACGAAATCCTTAGCATTTTTGTCAATATTCTTTACATTGATATTCTTGTCCTTTTCCGCCGCATTAATATTCCCGTGCGGAGGTACATATCCATAATACATACCATCTCTATTTTTATCTAAATTGAACTCCTCGTGACCAGTAAACTTTTCCGTATAACTTCCAGAGTAAAGATCAACAATAAACAATTTTTCACTCATAATTCTTTGAATATATAAATTTTCGAAAGTATATATCGGTTGTATATGCTGAGATACAGCTAAATGGGGCTAGAGTTTCCGTACGAAGGTCTTGTCAAAACAAGGGGGTCTTTGGCTGCGTATGCCTGAAATTTACATGGAGGTGTCTGGCTTTTGTTTGCGGTTCTTGCATGGGGCTGCCGCTCACGGGCAGCACTTCTGGAGTAAACATTCCCAAGGGGAACGGAGTATCTTTTTGGCATTTACGTGGCAATGTCTAACATTTTTGCTTTGAAAGTTTAGTGATTTTTCTATATTTGCAACGAATGAATAATTTTTAGACAAAATCTATCAAAAAATTGACTATCAAGGACGTGGAAAAAGGCACAATGAGCAGGTTCGAAGAAGCATTGGCAAAACTCGTGCAAAGCACAATCAATGCAGGAGTTAAAATTTCTTTTACGAAAGACGAGCTTAAAGAAATTGGAGTAAAAATCACAAAATCAAAGCTTCCGCTCGTGAAACAAAAGAAGCAATCTACACAAACAGAGGTTTATTAATTTCGATTGTCCGAGTAACTTGTAAAAGATTTGAAATGCAAAGTCATTAAAACACGCAAGTTTTATAAAATATTTGTTTATGAAACTTTATCAAGTACTGCAAGGATATAATTTTTTTTCATAAATAGCAGCTACTGAGGAATGCCTTAAATGTTCACCAACTAAGTCATGAGTGGTAGCCTTCTTTAGAACCACAAACAAAAGTTATACATTTCTATTTTTGTTTGACTGTTGATACATGACGAGTTTGCTGGAATTTTGAATAACCATAGTAGCGTTGTTAGAAACGACAATGTTTGGGTTGGTAGAGCTGGATTTAAGCTAAGATTGAGTGGACAGAAGGAGCTGTAGGATGAACTTATTGGAGGTGGAGCTGTAAGTAGAGGGTTGGTTGAGAGAAATAAGCGGCATCTACAGTAATATTCCATGTCATTCAAATGAACAAACTAATACTATAACTCTTCTATCCTATAAACTCCCCCTAATCATTATCATAAATTATTGAAATTTGATAAATTGCGAGCGGTATTAATTAAAGTACATAGCTGAGCAACATTCTGTAAACTATGGTGATGTTCTAGAATATTCTCTTCATAAATATCTCCAAATATATTAATATCAGTCCAAATAAGATATGGGAGCAAGGAAGTATAACCCTCATTTTTTACTAAAAATCGTCAATTTTTAATTTTAAGACTATCAACTATGCAAAAAAATCTATAGTAAACGCTGATTAATCCGATGCAGTTTTCCAAGACTTCAACGAATATTTTCAGAATCAGTTTTCAGGAAAAATTTTCACCCAATCT
>WQTK01000238.1 GCA_009786285.1 Candidatus Fibrimonadales bacterium
TTGCGGCTCTGGCTGCGGTTCGGGTTGCGGCTCTGGCTGCGGCTTTGGACGTGGATGCTGCTGAAATTTATCTTTTATGGCAGTGCCTATTGGCTTCCTCACATCGCTGCGCAATTGCATTCCCCAAACGCCGAGAACAGTCTTGTTGTCAAAGCAATACACAAAATCGTCATTGACAAATTTTATTGCATTTTCAAGACACTGAGCTGCGCTGCCTTGTCCTTCATTGCGAAGTGAATTCGCAACGCTTTTATAATGATCCAGCGTTTTATTTTTTATTTGCTCATAATTAGATCGCTCTTCACCACTCAATTCAGATAAGCGCCGGGGCGACTCGCTATAAGGCTTTGAATGCCATTCAATGGAATCATCGTTCTCATCCGGAAATGGCTGTGCTAAAAAATGACGATAGCCTTCATCAACTTTAACATTTACAATTTGCTCAATGTCATCATAACGCCTAAATAAATCAACATTTTCGTGTTTCTGAAAATCTCTGAAATATGTTGTATATTCCGCCGTGCTGCAAAGTTTTTCTATTTTCGCCATAATTGCCTAACCGTTAATTGCCTCGCATTCTTCTTTAATAATTCTCAATCTTTCATTTGCATATACATCGTAGTTCGGAACGCCATTTGCTATGACAAATCCGGCTTTCAATAAATCGCTCCATATTATGTAACTGCGGTAGTTAGGCAATCGCTTTGCTTTTGTCGGCAGCGGATTTTGATTTAGCAATGCTGCCAAATTTCCCATATCGGTTATTAATCCGGCAACTTCTTCGCTGTTGTTTTGTTCAAATTGCAAATCGTCATGTTCCCAAACCAATGTTCCCTTAATATTTTCCCTCGCTTTTTCCAAATCATTGAAATTTGATACGTCATAATATTCCAATCCAACGGAATTGATAAATTTATTGACAATTTCAGTGCTTATATCGGCAATCATTTCATAAACTTCTTCTATATTGCGGTATCCGTCCACATAGCCTCTGATTCTATCTGCTATAATCTTGGATATTTGCAAGCTTTTAAACAATCTGCGTAACATTTCTTGAATGCTCTGCAAGCCTTCTTCCGAAAATATATTGGCAAGATTTTGCTGGTTTTCCGGCATATATTGCTCAAACCAGTATGTTTCCAAAGAGTCTGCCAAAACTTGGGAAAAGTTTTTCACTCGTTCTGCGTTGCCATAGAATAATTCGTTCAAATCAATGCCTTCTTTATTTTCAAAAAAATCTCGGCATTCTTCCAAAGTCCGCATTTCATATCTTACGCACAAACGTTCCAAATTAGTTTCAAAGCTATCATTCGGATTAAGCTCCGGGGTATTCAGGCGATGCCCATTGTATTTGTCCATATTAATTACGTTGCGACGCTCAATATCGTTGATTTTGTCCATATACAGCTTATGGACTTTGCTGTTATTCAGCATGAACTCCCTCATCATTGTTCCGAAGAAGTGAGGATTCTTTCCAAATGCTGTTGCCAGCTTCGCCTGAATAGTGCCTGCCGTCCTTATCGCTTTTAACAGGCTGTCCGCTTTATCCGGGCTGTTATAATAATCATTCAGCAAATTGAGAACGTTTTGCGTGATGCCAACGCACTCTTGCTCTATTTTTTTGATTCTGGCAGGATTGATTTTATTGGCAACTATAGTAAGCTTGTCAATAATTAACTTTGTGCCATCTTCATTGATGCTTGCTGCCCGGTTCCATGAATTTTCTGGATTTTTAAAGTGGCTCTTTACAAAGTCGCATTCTATAAAAGACTGTTTCAAATCTTTTCTGAAATTCGGATATGCCGGAGTGGGCACTTCTTCTTTTTCCTCTTTCGTTTCAATAAATCCCCTGAACAAATTGCTTTTGCTCTCGGAATAAATAAAATCTCGCAAGAGGAAAATATTTTGGAAGCTGGGTTGCGAAACCGTCCAGTTTTCAAACCATTTATAAATTTCCGTATTCAGCATCTCTTTTGCCAAAGTGCGTTCAAAACGTTGTTCCCACCTGTATTTTAATGAAGATGCGTCATCTTTCTTGTCATGAAGAGGATCAAAAGCCATATTCATATTGAAGAATGTACTTACTATGAATAGCGGCGGCAGTTCCGTATCCTTAATATAATTTTCTCTGCTTTCTGGAGTTTCGCCGATAATTTTATTGATATAATTATTCAATAATTCTGGCATCGCCCGTTGCGATGCCTGTTCGTGCTTTGCGCAAAAAAGCAAGATATTAATTTTTTCAGCTTCAACATATTTATTGAACAAATAAGCTACCTTTCCCCGAATCAGCAAGTCCGGTATTTCCGTTTGATTTATCTTGTCTTCCGGAACAGTTTTGCGAGCGCGTATTCCCGGCAAGTCAAGCAAATCTGTTTCATTCAAGAATAGCTTGTTCTGCAACAATGTTTCCGGCAAGCTAAACACCAACTCTGCCGAAAGCGCGCATAAATAAGATTTTGAAAATGATTGAACTTCCTTTTCTCTATTATTTTCAATGTAAAGAACATCGGTATCGGCTTTATAATCGGATTTTGTACGCTCATAAATTTCTTTAAGGCATATAACGTCAAGAAGTGTTGTATGTTCAGACAAAACCGCATCAATAGGCAAATACAATGTATCTGTGAAATCAAGCTTTTGGTACTCGCCAATCAATGCTGAAAAAAGATCCGTAAAATCATTATTTCTATTCCATAGCAAAGCAAAAATTTCTTTCCATTCGCTAGGTTGCGCTTTGTTTATCAGCAATGAGATTTCTTCAAAGAAATAGTCTGAAATATTTCCTGCTTTTGTAGAAAAATTATCCTTGAAATATTCCTGAATATTCAGCACGTCAATTTCAGTAAAAATACTTTGCTGTATTGAACGTCCCTGCCATTTGTTTTTCAACTCTTTAGCAGCATTGTCAATGTCTTCTCTTTGCAGCATTTTGTCGTAAGATGCTTTTATATCGTTGTAAAAGCTATCGCATAGCATAAGCACTAAATCAGCGGGCAACAGAAGCCTGGCTTTGATCGGATATTTTGGATTTATTGGTTTGTATTTTGTAGAAAAGCGTGACACCAAGCTTGTTGATTCCGAGCCTCCTCCCGGCGGGTTTATCTTTTCGATAAAATTATAAATAACCCCATTTACATCCGTAATGCTGAATGGTTTGCCCTGCTCCGACAATAAACTGCCAATAAGATACGATTTGCCAACCTGACTTTCTCCATACATTGCCGCCGCCGGATTGCCTTCCAAAGCAAATTTTTTGCGAGTTAGCTTGCGGCAAAAATTCATAAGCTTGCGATAGGCACTGTCTCCTTTTGCGCCTTTCATGGAGTCCGTTTCTTTAACCCATTTTATGGATTTGCCTATTATTTCAAGCAGGGTATCTATCTTTTTTTCCATTACGCCTTTCCTTTTAATTGTGGGTTCAAATTTAAAAATTCTCCTGAATCCAGCCAATAATTTTCGCTTTCGCTCATGCTTTGCACTTGCAGCGAAAAATAAGCCATAGGCAAATTTTCATTATTTCTGTCATCTACAGATTCTATTTTCAGAGTTTCCTTATCTTCAAGATAATTTTCCCGCACAATGCGGAATTTGAAAGGAGCCAAATTTGCCAATCGGTCAATCTCTTTTTCAACAGCTTCTTTTATTTGCTGCTTGTTATTCTCCGGTATGCCTCTTTTAGCGATCATTGATGCTTCTATTTTCTCTCTGTTATAGCTAAGCATGTAAAAAGGACGTGTGGGATACAGCTCTGAGTTTAGCTGGCGAGTCCAAATTTGCAAAGGCGACCGCATCTCAATGGTTGCCTCAATGGTTGCGCTATTAGTTTTTGGAGACAGAAACGGTTGTTCATGTTCCGATTTTGTGAAATATTCTGTTGTGGGCAGCATTTTTGCTATTAACTCACTGAAATCCAGCGAAAATTTTTGCAGGCTGCCTCTTGTAGATGCGTAGTTGCCAATCATCGCACCAACAGCAACAATGGATTTTGCATCTTTAAAATATCCTTTTCCATCATGGAATGGATACCAAGTGCCAATTCTGTAATCGTTCAAAGTTATCAATCTGTTGGGAGAAACGGCATAGTATTTCAAGAACAAATCAGACAGCGGCTTAAGCGAAGTTGGACGGCCGCAAAGCAGTACAATATCGCAGCCGTAATACGACAGTATTGCAGAAATTTTGCCGACTAAATCATCAAATGTACTTTCTACAATGCTTGAAACTATGTTCTTATCATAATCCCACGACAAATCTTTTATGTCAAAACCGAAATATTTTTGAAAATATTCAAGAACTCTTTCTGTGGGCTTATTGCTTGCAAAAATATCGCCAAAAGTCAAAGCTGCTTTTTCCACTTTGTTCTCGCTCAGCAATTCCAGAAAATGCAACGCTACAGGAACAGAAATCTGCAAATTAAATTCGCTGCGAATTTGACGGCGAGTAACGTCCTGTTCAGCATTGTCCGGAGCAAAGAAACCTAGAATTTTTTTGGCAATGTCGCCAATTCCTTTTGCTATTAAGCCATTTTGAATGGCTCCATGCTCACCTTCAATAACAAGCTTCCTCACTAGATTTTTCAACAAATCATCGCCGGCAATATAGAAGCTTTCCCAAAATAACGGCATGGGAGTTAGCCTGCATTTTCCGGCATCATCGTATTTGTAAGCGGCAATCATCACATCAGTTGTGCCTGCGCCAATATCCACGGAACCTATTGTGAGGGATTTTTTATTGTAATCGCCCAAATCTTTGCGTACTTTTCCGTAAAAATCAAAATATTCCTTGCAGTTGTTATTGTAGCGGTTAATAAGTTCGGCATACAAATAGACAAATTGCGCGCAAGTCGCTTCGTCGTAAATCCATTCATTGCGCTCCTCGGTATTTTGCAGCTTTTTTGCCGAAGGAATAACTTGTACATTTTTTCGAATTTCTTTTTCGTCTAATTCTTCGTTATATGTTCCTTTATAAAAACGATCTAAAATAATTGTTGCGTCTTCAGCGCATCGTCTCAGGGAAATTTGCTCAACTAGCGACATTGCGGTAGGGCAGGTAATAATTATGCGTCCAATTGTGCGAGGCGTGCTTTGCTTTCCCCGTCTCGTGCGAAATTCATAACTGTTGATTTGCATTTTTGCCTGAGCCAAAATTTCAATAAATGCAAAAACCATCAGAGCTTTACGGGAATAAAATTTGTCAACTCCGCCAATACCTTTGGTTTTTAATGACCCATCGGAATTCAACTGCTCCGAAATACCTTTTATTCTTACAGGCTTGTCCGTTACAAATTTCCACTCTTTGTGTTGCGGCTTATTATCCCATAAAAAACGCTTAGGGCTTGAAAATGTGGTGATTTTTTCTATCCCATCATTTAAACTTACCGCATTATATATCAATTCGGTTGCCTCTATTCCCAGGCTAACCATGCTCGGATAGGTAAACTGAGAACTCCCTTTTTTCAAGTTCCCGCCAAAATCCGCTTCGCGAAAGGCCAAGCGCATATCAAATGAATTGCATTGCCGGTTCAGCTTTCCGTTTGCAAACGGATTGGAAAAATTCTGCAAGTTCAGCATATCAACATCTTTAAATTCACTTTCATCAAACAATATGGCACAAGTGCGGGAGTTTCCCATATCAACAAGCAAGTCCACAGTGCCAAACTCTATATTTTTATCGGAAAATAAAGTTATTTTCGGCAACACATTCAACTGCTGCAAATATCTATTGATAAATATGAATTGAGCCATATAACTCATTTTAGGCCGTTTCAGCCGTTTGCCCTTAAATTCTTCTTTTGTGCAATTATGAAAATACTTGAGCAAAGTTTCATCAACCCAATCGCAGTCAATTTCTTTTGTAGAATTGCTTGCATTGTCCTTGTAAATATGTTTTGTGCAAAAATCAACTAGCGAAAATTCATTGTTGCACAAAGCAAAATCCTTTGCGTTTTCATTGACAAATACAGGCATTTCCTGCAAATCCTCATCATCATAACCTTCGCTTTCATAAATTGATCTAGTGTCAAAAGCTAAAAGTAAATTATATTTTTTTAAATTGCCTGTAGCCTCGGTATCCGGAATAAATTTGCAACGACACCAATTTATAGGCCCAAAATCAGATTTCCCATTTCTTTTCATTTTGAAAAACGGGCAAGGCAGCCAGCGGTTCTCAAAATTTTCCCACCGGCAAGAGTTTAGTGTCATTTGAAAGCAATCTTTATCACCTTCTTCGTTTTCCTCCATAGGAGTTATGGTATTGTGTCCTTCATCCTTAAAATCCTCTTTTATTTCTTCCCACTTGTAAGCTTTGAATTTTCCATTCTCCATCCTGCCAACTTTGCCATCGTCAGTTAAATAACCGCAAAGAAATAAATCGAGTTTCTTTACCCAAATCTCATCACCGGAATCTGAAAACTTATGGGCAATTTCCAGCTTGAGCTGATTATTGTCCGTATCCGATTCGTAAAAACTCATCTTGAAGTCGCTATCTAAATTGATTTCCAGCGGAACGGTAACGTATTGAATGCCCGTGTTTGCTATTAGATTCATAATGAACTCCTTTTGTAATTAAAACAAATAAAAAGGGACAGACTTTTCTCGTCTGCCCCCTCATTATTTTTTAAAATTTTTGAAAAAAGACCCTCCACAGGAGGCTCTCCAGGAGGCTCTCGAAACTTCCAAAAATAATTATAAACATTGGCTTTACGCATCATTTGGAAGGAATATACAATTTTTTTACGGAGAGCTTACAGTTTTAGAGCCTCTACATCAAGCTCTATAGCAATTGGTACCCTCAGGCAGCAGCTCAACCCGAAGCATGCTTATCGTAAATAAATCTTCTGAGCGCGCTGTTCAACTGCCTTAAATCAATTGGCTTGGAAACAAAATCATCAAAGCCGTTTTCAAGGAATGTTTTCGCCTGCCCTATTAAAATATTAGCCGTTAACGCAACAATGGGCCTCTTATAACCCATTTTCCTTATTATCTTTGTCGCTTCAACTCCATCCATTTCTGGCATCATATGATCCATAAATATAATATCATAAATATTGCCGGTTTTAACCTTGTTTATAGCCTCCTGCCCACTGGAAACAACTTCTATCGATATGCCATAAGGTTCCATAAGCCCTTTGGTCACGCATAAGTTAGATTCCACATCGTCAACCACAAGCACCTTGCCATAAGGCATGTATTTGCACTCAATCTGAGCCGCATTGTTTTTTGCAACGTCCGGTATGCGCAACTGCATAAGCTTTTTTGCCTGCTTCTCGCCAAGCACAGCAGAATTTGCCTTTTCTTGCGGTATGCTCACGGTAAATGTAGAGCCTGTGTTAACATCGCTTTTCACTGAAATACGACCGTTCATCATACGCAACAATTGCTGCGTAATGTTCAATCCTAAGCCAGGGCTGCTATGGATATAATGATTAATCTGCTTTTTCGTCATGCCGCATCCGGTATCTTTCACCTCAACAACAACAGCATTGTCTTTATATGAAACCGAGAGCTTAATTCTGCCTTTGGTTGTATATTTAAAAGCATTGGAAAGCAGATTGTTAAATATCTGCTTAATGCGAATCTCATCGCCTATCAACTGCGCCGGAATATTTTCATCAATGTAAACTTCAAATTCTATTTGCTTGCAGTCCCGCATCAAATTCAATAGAATAACATCGCCAACCAAACTTGCTATTTCATAATCAGCAGGGACAATTTCCATTTTGCCGGCTTCTATTTTAGACAAATCAAGTATATTGTTTACAATGCCAAGCAACATATTGCTTGAATTGCGAATCATTTCAAAAGTCTCTCTTGTACCGGCAGCAAGCGCTTCATTTTGCAACTCAATTTCGGTTGCGCCCAAAATGATGTTCATGGGAGACCGGATTTCATAACTCATTCTAGCCAAAAACAAAGATTTAGCTTTGTTGGCATTTTTTGCCCGCTTTTCCGCATCATTTTTCTTTTTTATAATATAAATAAGACCAACGCAAAGAATCAGAAGCACAAGTTCAATAGCCATTGCGCCTCCTCAGCTTTAACTAACCTGGTCTTCCACTAAGCCTACCAATGCCATTTCCGCAGCATCGCCGGCACGATTGTTGCCAAGTTTCAAAACTCTGGTATAACCGCCGTTTCTGCTTGCGTAACGAGGTCCAATTGTGTCAAAAAGACCCTTTAAAACCTTTGGATCCATAACAAAGCGAGCCGCTTGGCGGCGTGCCGCCAAGTCGCCTTTTTTTGCGTAGGTTATAAGCCTGTCCACAAGGCTGCGAACCATCTTTGCCTTAAGCAAAGTTGTGCGAACAGCTCTTTCAAAAGGATCTGCTTCCAAGCCTTTGAGCAATATGGATGTAGAAAGGCTGCGAAGCATCGCATGCCTGTGCGCCGCATTAGCGCCCCATTTCTTTACTTTTACGCCGTGTCTCATTCTGGATTTCCCTCTTTTAAGTAGGTGTCAACATCCATGCCAAAGCTCAAATCCATTGAAGACAGCAAATCTTCCAATTCAACCAAAGATTTTTTGCCAAAGTTTTTGTGCTTTAACATATCACTCTTATTATTGCGAACCAAATCCGCTATTGTATGTATTCCGGCCTGCCTCAAGCAGTTGCTGGAACGAACAGACAACTCCAAATCTTCCACCTTCAGAATAAGCTTCTGGGCAATAGCCTGATAATCCGCAGACTGATTCAACTCCTCGGAGCTGTCCAAGTCACCCTCAAAGTTTATGAACATTTCCAAATGGTCAACCAAAAGCTTTGCAGCGTATGCAAGCGCGTCTTCCGGGTCTATGCTGCCATCTGTGGTAATATCAAGTTCCAAGCGGTTGAAATCCGTTCTCTCCTCAACTCTGGTATCGGAAACAAGCATCGCAACGTTCAAAACCGGATTGAAGTTAGCGTCAATCAAAATTTCGCCAACCGGAGCATTCTCCGCAGACCTTCTGCGGTCAGGATCATCAGCCGGAACATAGCCACGGCCCGAAGATACCTTCATCTCTATGCAAAGAGATGCATTCCCGCTAAGGCTTGCTATGTGGGTTTCCGGATTAAGAATAACAACGGCAGGATTCTTGTCTATGTTCTCCGCCGTAACTTCACCCTCGCCGGAAACATCCAAGCGCAAAACTTCGTCCTTGTCGCTCAAAAGCTTAAGGCGAATGGCTTTGAGATTGAGAATGATGTCTGTCACATCTTCTCTAACGCCAGGAATGCTTGCGTATTCCTTTTGAACCTTGTCTATTTTAACAGACACAATGGCAGCGCCCTGAATTGAAGAGAGCAAAACTCTGCGCAGAGCATTGCCAACTGTCGTTCCCCAGCCACGCTCCAAGGCTTCTATTTCAAACTTAGCGCGACGGCCACTCTCAGAAACTTCCGTTTTCTGAAAATTTCTCGGCATCTTTAGAGATTTCCATATCATATAAGCCTCCTGTTAAATTCTTCTTCTCTTTTTTGGACGGCAACCGTTATGCGGAATGCCTGTAACATCTAAAATAGACAGTACGTCCAAACCTGCGTTTTTCAATGCGCGAACAGCCGACTCGCGAGCAGGGCCTGCGCCCTTTATGCGAACCGTAACCTTGCGCATGCCAAGCGTAAAAGCCGCAAGCGCAGCCGCCTCGGACGCAACCTGGGCTGCGTAAGGCGTGCTTTTTTTGCTGCCCTTGTAGCCTGAGCGGCCCGGCGAGTTGCTGGAAACCAAATTGCCTTTGGAATCCGTTATGGAGATTATGGTGTTGTTAAAAGAGGCATATATGTGCGCAACGCCTTGAATGTCTATGCGCTTTTTGCCTTTTTTAACCTTAACCTCTTCGGTCGCAACCGCTTCTGCGGGCGCTTCTTTCTCTTCTTTAACTTCTTCTGCCACTTGAATACTCCTTACTTCTTCTTGTTAGCCACGGTTTTCTTTGGACCTTTGCGTGTGCGGGCATTGGTGCGAGTACGCTGGCCTCTTACCGGCAATCCTTTGCGATGCCTCAAGCCGCGGTAGCAGCCTATGTCCTGCAAACGCTTGATGTTCAAGGTTATTTCGGCCCTCAACTGGCCTTCCACCTTGTAGTTCTCTTCCAGCATGCGGCGAATTTTGCCCTGCTCTTCTTCCGTTAAGGTTTCCACCTTTTTGTTTTTGTCAATGCCAAGCTTTTCGCACACCTCACGGGAAGTGTGCAACCCAAC
>WQTK01000239.1 GCA_009786285.1 Candidatus Fibrimonadales bacterium
GAAAAAATGTAGTGGCAACCCTTGCGGTTGCCACTACATTTTTCGCCACAATCCCAGTGTCGCGATATGAACCGTAACAGCAACGCCTATTATTATCAAAATCACAACAACAACTCTGCTCAAAGCCGCAAAATAAAACGTAGCTCCAAGCCCGGCCCATAAAAAGGCTATGGAAATAAGCTTTTCTTTTAACGGAATCGGAACATTATTGAAATAATTGGAGAGGTATTTGCCAAATACTCTGTTTTTAAAAAGCATATTGCGCAATTTCTCCGAGCTGCGAGAGAATAAAAACGCTGCCAAAAGCAAAAATGGAGTTGTTGGCAAAACCGGAGTGACTATGCCTATGCTGCCGAGAATCACGCAGAGCCAGCCGAGCGAAATGTAAATGTACTTTTTCATTTTTCAAAATAACACAAAACGTGTTCCTTCAAAATCCAGTCCAAATTATCCAAAATTTGCGGCAAAAGCAAGACTTGGCTGTTGCCCAGGCGCTCGGCCAAATTTTCTGCGGTAAAAGATTGCTCAATTTTTCTTGCCTCCGGCACATAGCTTAAATGCCAAGGTTCCGGCTGCACCCTGCCTATTCCCGGCAAAAAAACACGCCTGAACCCAAAAGAATTTTCAGAGAGCCACTCGTGGAATTTTCCGAACAAGCCGTAGGACTCTTCAATTGTAAGCTCCGCTTCGTAACCTTCAGGGGCTGCCGCAGAATCTATAACATCAAGGTCTGTTCCCCATTCGTGCCGGCTTGTGCCGGGCAATGCGCTCCAAAGCAAAATAGTTTTCATAAGCTCAGTTTCGGAAAGGCTGGCTATGTCCAAGGGCTTGCCGTTTTTGTCCAAAACTTTTCTTTTGCCAAGAACTTTTTCATTCCAAATCAAGAGCTGCCGGTCAAAGCTGCGGTAGCCGCTTTCAATTTTGGGTTCAAAACCGTGCTTTCTTGCTTCTGCGCAAAAATTTTCAAAAGCATTGGCTGTTTCAGGTTTTAGCATTACTTTGAAATTGGAATGAGCGAAAGCTTTGGGGCTGTTTTTCCGTCTGCCACTCGCATGGTTTCTTTAAGGGTTGTGCGGAGCATTAAGTCGTCGCCGGCGCTTTCCCATTTGCCGTTTTGTGTGTTCAGCCATAAAACAGTTTCTCCGTTTTGGCTTATGAAAATTGAAGACGCAAATCCATAGCGAAAGAATTTTCCGGCAATGTTTCTGCCGTCTGATTCCAAATTTCCGTTCCATGTTTCTGCGGTGTATCCTAGGCGAACTCTTTCCAGCATGGTTTCCCAAGCCCTGCCAAAGGCGGCTTCCGGGCTGAGCACGGATTTTTTCAATTGCATTGATATTTCTCTCAGAGCCTCTGCCGCTTCGCTGTTTTTATAAGGAAATCTGCGTTCAACGAACAGCGCTAGAGAATCTATTGTTTTTGCCAAATCTTCGTTGTATTTTATTTTGCGGCTTTCGTAGTAGCGAGCTGTGCTCAAAGCCTTTTGCCTTGCGCCCTTCAATTTTTCTATTTCTGCCTTTAAAGAATCTATTTGCCCGGAGAGTTCTTTTTCCTGAGCTTCAAAAATCGCTGTTTTTTGTTTTGTGTTTTCCACATAGGCGCTGTGTCTTTTGGCTTCTGCCTGTGTTAAGTTTTTCTCTCTTTCCATTTCTGCCTTCACCGCTTTTATATTGCGCTGAATTTCCGAAACGCTCTCCTGTGCAAAGAGAGGCAGGGCGGCAAAAAGAAGAAATATGGCTTGGCGCATGGGGAAAATATAGAAAATACTAAACTCTAGTTAATAATGGCTATCGTGTTCGCACTTGTCCCCGGCGCTCTCCGTTTCCAGAGTGCAGTGCTGAATGCCTAAGTGCTCGGCTTTGTGGCGAATTTCCTCTTTGATTTTTGATACGTCTTTCAACTGAATCTCTTCGCTTAAAACTATGTGCGCAGTCAGAGCGTTTTGCGTTGTGGAAAGCGCCCAGATATGCAAATGATGAACGCTTTTTACGCCGTGAGAGCGTTCTATTTCTTTTGTTATCTCTTCTGCGTTTATGTTGTGCGGAACACCGTCCAGGCTTATGCGCAAAGTTTGCTTAAGCAATGCCCATGTGCTTGCGAATATGACTATGGCGATTATTATGCTAATTGCGCTGTCTAGCCAGTACAGAGACGCGAACAAAATCACCGCGCCGGAAATCACAACGCCAAGCGAAACAAGAGCGTCTGCCGCAAGGTGCAGGTATGCGCCCTTAATGTTCAAGTCGTCTTCTCTGTTGCGAAAGAACAGCATTGCGGTAAAGCCGTTTATCAAAATGCCTATGCCTGCGGTGAGCATGACTATTTTTCCGTCTATCTCAACAGGGGAGGAAATGCGCTCAAGTGCTTCGTAAACGATAACAGCTATTGCAATAAGCAGAATAACAGCGTTTGCGAGCGCAGCGAGCACGGTTGCCTTTTTGTAGCCGTAGGTGTATTTTGAAGTTGGCTTTGCGAGGGCAAGGCGAAAAGCGAGAAAGGCTATGAGCAAGCTTGCCACGTCTGCAAGGTTGTGGCCTGCGTCTGCCAGAATTGCGAGCGAGCCGCTTAAATACCCTATTATGGCTTCTGCGACAACAAAAACGGAGTTTAGCGCAATGCCCCATGCAAAGGCTTTGCTCATATCGCTGTGGTGGTGATGTTCGTGGTTATGTCCCATGATTTATCTTGCGTTCAGATAGTCAAGGACTTTTTGCGTTAAGTCGTTC
The DNA here is from genome assembly GCA_009786285.1 of Candidatus Fibrimonadales bacterium. Classification (GTDB taxonomy): domain Bacteria; phylum Fibrobacterota; class Fibrobacteria; order Fibrobacterales; family Fibrobacteraceae; genus Fibrimonas. The sequence goes on from WQTK01000239.1 coordinate 2,727, forward strand.
TCGTTTTTCCAAAAAAGCACTGAGCCTGTGGCTCTGTCCAGAACGTAGTCGTAGCCTTCGCTAAGGGCTATTTCCGTTATGGCTTTTTTTATTAAGGCAATGATGGGAGCGCTGACTTTTTCATTTTCTTTCAGCAATTCGCCGTTTCTTCCGTATATTTTCTCTATAAAGGTTTTAAGTTCGGTGTCTCTGCGGGCATATTCGGCTTCCAGTTCTCTTTTTTGTTCCTCGGAAAGCATAAGGGTTTGTTTTTCAAGCCTTTCTTTAACGAATCCGAGTTCTTTTTGGAGCAAATTTGCCTGTTGCTCCCACTTTGCCACTTGGCGGTCGTATTCTTCCTGGGCTTTTCTTGTGCCTTTGTAGCCGTCAAAAACCAGCTTTGAGTCTACGTGCGCAATGCGCATTCCGTCTGCCGCAGATGAAAAGCAGAAAAGAAGAAAAAACAGGCAGATAATTTTTTTTAGCATTTTTGGAATATAGAATTTTATTGGACAACAGTGGCATTTACTATATTTCTTATATGAAAATACTTGTTGCACTGCTTGCGTTATCTTTTGTTTGCGCTTTTGCGCAAAAATCCGTGAAAATCGGCGAACAGGTTTGGATGGCTGAGAATTTAGGTTCCAAAGCCAAGAAAAAGGGCAAGCATGGCGGATTATACGACTGGGAAGCTGCGACTAAAGCCTGCCCCAGCGGATGGCATTTGCCAAGCGATGACGAATGGCAAACTCTTGTGAACTTCACAGGCAATACCGAATTTGCCGGCAGAGATCTCAAAGCTAAAAGCGGCTGGGACAAAAAAAGCAACGGTACAGACAAATACCGCTTTGCCGCCCTGCCCGGCAGAAGCGCCGGGGAAAGCACCGCCTTTGGCAGGGAAGGTTGCGATGGCGGATGCTGGTGGAGTTCAACGGCTGCGACAGAAGTGGAAGGCAATGCCTATGCCCGTCAAATAAGTTACGACCGCAGCGATGACGAGTCGGAAGGTTTGGGCGTTGACAGATTCTACGATGCAAAAGAAGCCATGTTCTCTGTTCGCTGCGTTAAAAACTAGCTTTTGCCCTAACTCGGAACTTTGTTTCCAAATACATGCCAAGCGTGTCTTGCACGCCAATGCGATGCTCGCCATTGCCCACAGTGACCGCCATTTTGTGCTCGCCTTTTGTGCTGCCCAAAAATTCCCCGTTCAAAAACCATTGCAACTTAGCATCCCTTTGCTTGTGAGCAGCAATTGCCACAAAACCCATTGAGCTGAGCGCGTCTGCGCTGGGCAAAAAAAGCCTTGCGCCGTTTTCAGGATAAACCATTGAGAATTGGAATTCCTCCTTTTTTGCCGGACAAAGCGGATTGTGCAAAGGCTCCGGCTTTGGTTCTCTGCCAAGCCTTCTGAGTTCTCTGCGAACTGCCGGCGCATAAGTTTCTTCAATTACGTGCAAAGTGTCTTCCATATTCCAGCACAAGCTGCAAACTTCAAAGCCTGTGCTTTTTGAGATTATTATCTCTTTGTGAAACGTGCAAGTTTTGTTTTGCGCCTGGTTTATTGGAAGCTTGATATTTTTTTTGTGAGGGCAAATGGGTTTTGCTTTGTAACCGCTGAGGGCACAAATTTCGGCATTTTCAAAACTTTCAGGTAATTTTTTCTGTGTTTGTTTATTGCTTAAACTGTTAAATAGAGAAAATAAAAGAGGCGCGGCTGTGGAACCGCCGCTCAAGTCCGGTATTGAGCCTCCTGCAAAATTCCCAACCCAAACTCCTATTGTCCATTGCTCGTTAAAACCAATAGCCCAAGCGTCTCTTGAGCCATAGCTAGTGCCGCTTTTCCATGACATAGGTGCTTTGCTAGCAACCAACATCTGCCTAATATGATAGGCTGTTATGGGCTGCAACAGGGGTGTTTGATCTTTTTTGCCATCGTTTGCCAGCATTGAATACAGCGGAACAAGTTCTTGCAAAGATGCTTCTCCACCGCCCAAAATCAGAGAAAGGCCGTAATGCTCCGGTGAGCGGGACAATCCGCTAAGCCCGGCGTTTTTCAGCCAGAAGTGAAAATCTTCAACTCCGTATTCAGACAAAATTCTAACTGCGGGAACGTTGAGAGAGCGAACAAGAGCGTCTTTCAATGGCAAAATCCCGCTGAAGCTTTTGTCTGAGTTGTGGGGAGAAAAGCCCCTGAACCAAGTTGGTATGTCTTCCACCAAGCTCTCCGGAGTGTATGTGCCTCGTTCTATAGCAAGCGCGTATAAAAACGGTTTTAAAATGCTTCCCGTGCTGCGCCGGGCGCGAACTCCGTCTATCATGCCTTTGGAAAGTGTATCGTAATAATCAAGCGAGCCGAGATAGCCTTTGATTTTTCCCGTTTTGGTTTCTGTTATTAAAACGGCTATATTTACATTTGAACTTTCTCTTATTTTTTGCCCATAATTTTTTGCGATTCTCTCCAATTGCTCCTGAACTTTGCCATCTATTGTTCCATGCAAAATTGTTTGGTTTGGAAATTGCGAGAGAACAGCTTCTGCGTAATGCGGAGTTTTGAATCTCCAATTCGCATTGATTTTCGGCAATGCCTCTTCCAAAGCAGCGGCCAGAGTTTCCTCATCTTTTACAATGGATTTGAGCAGATTATTTCTTCGCTGCAAAAGAGTTTCTCTTTCTTTTTCCAAGTTAAGCGCAGAGGGCCGGTTTGGGAGCAAAGCCAAAAGCGCGGCTTCTGCCCAGGTTAGCTGTTCGGGGCTATGTCCAAAAAATCTCCAGCACGCAGTTTCTACTCCAACTACATTGCCTCCCATAGGAGCGAGGCTTGCGTATTCTGCGAATATTTCGTCTTTGCTCATGCGGATTTCCATTCTGAGCGCAGTGTGAGCTTCTATGAGCTTGGCGAAAAAAGTTCGCTTGCGAGGTTCTCTGAGCCGCGCGGCCTGCATTGTTATGGTACTCGCTCCGCTCGCAATTTTTCCTGCCTTTATATTTTGCCCTATAGCTCTTGCTACGGCAGCCGGGTCTATTCCAAAGTGAGTATTGAATCTTTTGTCTTCAAAATACAGAACTGCTGTTTTATATTTTTCCGAAATTTTTTCGCTTTTCGGAAATTTGTACTGTTCGTTTTTATTTAGCCAAACACGAAGGAGTTCGCCTTGGCTGTCGAATAATATTTTGCTGTCATCGCTTCTGCTTTGCGGAGGAAATAGAAGCGAAAGACCAAAGATGGCAAAGAGGAGGAAAAGAATGAGAAAGATTTTTTTTTGCACTGGCGTTATTATAGTAAAAATTCAGGCATTAGCAATATTTCTAAAAGTTTTCCTGTGAATTTCGCAGAGGCCGAGTTTTTTTATTGCGGTCAAATGCATTTTTGTACCGTAGCCTTTGTGCTTTTCAAAGCCGTAATTCGGATATTGCTCGCTGTATTTTGCCATTATGGAATCCCTGTGGACTTTTGCGAAAATTGAGGCCGCCGCAATGCAAGCTACTCTGCCGTCTCCTTTTATTATAGGCATTTGCACGGCTTTTTCCATTTCTCTTATATATAAATTTCCGTCAACCAAAATTTTGTATGGCATCTTCAACTCTATTAGCTGCGAAATAATAGGTTCCAGAGCGAGCCGCATAGCCAGAAAATCAGCATTTAGAATGCCTATTTCATCTATTTGCTGCGCAGAAGCTTCGCCTATGGAGTAAAATCGGCAGCAATCTGGCAGTTTTTTAAAAATTTCCTTGCGGTTCTTTTCAGATAATTTTTTAGAATCATTTAAATTCAAATTCTGTGGTTCCCCGTCTTTCAGCACTGTGGCGGCGGCAACTACAGGTCCGGCCAAAGGTCCCCTGCCGGCTTCATCAACGCCAATCAAAACGCAATTCCCATAGTGTTCCTTTAAAATGCTTTCCGCTTCTAAAAGAGTTAAGTTTTTTGGCAAGAGCGTTGCGTGATAAAAAGTCATGGCTTGAAATATAGTAAAGAAATTTTGCGCTTTTCTATATTACTTGAACTAAAACAGGAGCTTTTATGTCGCTTTTAGAAACTTTGCCAAAACCCCAAGCTAAAGATTGCTTGCTTGACTACGCTGCTATTTTGCAACTTTTGCCGCATCGCTATCCTTTTTTGCTTATAGACAGAGTTTTGAGTTTTGAGCCGGATGCAGAAAAGGCTAAAATAACTTGTTTGAAAAACGTGTCTTTTAACGAGCCGTATTTTTCCGGCCACTTTCCAAACGACCCTGTTATGCCGGGTGTTTTGCAGGTAGAGGCTATGGCGCAAGCCGGTTGCATTTTGGCGTATTTGAAATTCGAAGAGGAATCCAAGGGCAAAAGACCAGCTTTTATGGGTGTTGACGCTTGCAGATTTCGCCGTGCGGTTCGTCCGGGCGATGTTCTTAAAATAGTTGCGGAGCTTGACAAGTTCCGGCATGGCATTGTAGCCTTTAGCGGCAAAATTTTCATAGGCGAAGACTTGGCCGCAGAGGCTGGGCTAATGGCAAGAATGGTGTGAGGCTATTATTATGCGCATTTTAGTCACCGGCGGGGCCGGATTTTTAGGCTCGCATTTGTGCGACAGGCTCATTGAGCAAGGGCACGATGTTATTTGCCTTGACAATTATTTCACAGGCAGCAAAAAAAATGTTGAGCACTTGATTGGCAATTCTAGGTTTGAACTTATTCGCCACGACATTACACAACCTGTTTTGCTGGAAGTGGATAGAATTTACAACTTGGCTTGCCCGGCCTCGCCGGTGCATTACCAATACAACCCGGTGAAAACCATCAAAACCAGCTTGCTCGGTTCGGTGAACATGCTTGGGCTTGCCAAAAGAGTCAGGGCCAGAATTTTGCAGGCAAGCACCAGTGAAGTTTACGGAGACCCTACTGTGCATCCGCAAACAGAAGAGTATTGGGGAAACGTGAACCCAATAGGCATTCGCAGTTGCTACGATGAAGGCAAGCGGGTAGCGGAAACCCTTTTTATGGACTACCATCGCCAAAACAAAGTTGATATTCGCATCGTGCGTATTTTCAACACATATGGCCCAAGAATGCACCCAAACGATGGCAGAGTGGTATCCAACTTTATAATGCAGGCACTTCAAAACAAAGACATAACGGTTTACGGTGATGGTTTGCAAACTCGCTCTTTCTGTTTTGCAAGCGATTTAATAGAAGTTATTTTGCGCATGATGGAGCAAACTCAGAGCATTGGTCCCATAAACATAGGCAACCCGGGCGAGTTCACAATTTTGGAACTTGCGGAAAAAGTTATAAAACTTACCGGCAGCAAAAGCAAAATAATCAAAGAACATCTCCCCAGCGACGATCCAAAGCAACGCAAACCCGATATTTCAAAAGCGAAGAAAATACTGGGATGGGAACCTAAGGTTAATCTGGAAGAAGGGCTAAAGCAGACCATAGAATATTTTCGGAGAGAATTATCAAAAGCATAATTTTACTCTTTCTCTCGGCATTCCTTTTTTCCTGCTCAAAAAGCGAATCAGTTGATATTCCAAAGAGCGGCTACTATGAAACGGAGATAACTTTTACATTGCCGCCAAATGCTTATTGCGACACAACAGGCGCGTTAAACAAAGCCTTGGCTCCGGGAATAGCAATAACCTTTTCAAAAACGGCTGTTCTGCGCTGCGTTCAAGACTCCGCTCAAATAATGCGGACATATATTATAGGCGAGCGTTTGCCTGATTTGCCGGTTGTTTCCATAGCCGTTGATCCGTTTGCAATGTTTGACTCTGTAACCGGAATATACGCTATGGGGCCGGACGCAAGACCAACCGAACCATATTACGGCGCAAATTTCTGGCAAAACATTGAACTGCCAATCCATATAGACTTTTTTGAAAGCGGCGCAAAACACGCTTGGAGTTACTTGGCAGAAATGAAAATTTCCGGCAACCGTTCCAGAAAATATCCTAAAAAATCCGTAGCTATCGGTTTTAAAAAAAAGTACGGGCAAGAGAAATTGGAATACAGCCTGTTTCCTGAGCATCCAAGTATCACGCAATTCAAATGGTTTGTTCTGCGAAATACCGGCAATAGTTATGGCTTGGATTATATTCGCGATATGCTTATGACTTCGCTCACCGAGGGGCTTGGGATAGATTACCAAAAAGGGCGTGCGGTGATTGTGTATTACAACGGAAAATATTTTGGCATTCACAATATGCGAGAACGCTCCAATTGGCATTATTTTGAAACCAATTACGGCATAAAGAAAAAACACATGGATATGGCTAAAGCCAATAATGAAGTGACCTGCGGCTCGGATGACGATTATCAGGATATTCTTCGCTGGATTGAAAATATCGCATTGGATGGCAATAACATGAAAATGCTGGAAAGACGTATAGATGTTGATAACTTCACCAATATTTTCCAAAGCGAAATTTATTTCGCAAATAGGGACTGGCCCGGAAACAATATGAAAAGATGGCGCTCAAACGCAGCAAAATGGAAGTGGTTTTTGCATGATACGGATTTAGGCTTTGAGCATCCCGATAAAAGAAACAAGGATATTAAAATGCTGGATATGGCGACCAATCCAAACGGCCCGAATTGGCCTAACCCTCCGCATTCAACGCTTATTTTTCGCAAACTCCTGCAAAACGAAAACTATAGAAACGCTTTTATCAACAGGTTTTCGCTTTTGCTCAGCACTTATTTTGCGCCGGAGAGAGTTGATGCGAGAATAAACGCTTTAATGCAGCCCATAGCAAATGAAATCCCGCTTGACCAGAAAAGATGGAATTTTGACGCCGATTTGATGAATTCCCAGCTTGCGGCAATCAGAGAGTTCGGCAAAAACCGTGCTGCTCAAACGCAAACGGAAATAGAGCAGTTTTTTGGCCTGCCAGACCCTCTACACCTAACTCTTTCCGTAAAAGGAACCGGAAAAATTCTGGTTCATAATTTGCCAATACCCTCTAAAACGGCTAAATTTAAGGTCTATTCCGCTGTTCCCATAACCATAATGGCCAGCGGCGCAGGTTTCAAGGGGTGGAGCGATGGAGTTAAAGACGCAGAACGAACGCTAACAGTGACGCAAGCAATGGAATTAAAAGCGGAGTTTTTGCGCTAACCGTCTATTCACAGAATTTTCTATTGCGCAACATGGGCGTATGCGATACGCCCTTACTTTCCTCAACACAGTGTCAAAATAATTTCTAGATTAACGCATTATGAAATCCCCGATTCTTGCTGCGTTGTTTTTTGCCGCAATTGCGTATTCCGCCCAAGCAGTGGCTGTTCTGGAAATTACCCCTGTGGACGAGACCGTGGAACTGAAAATCGCCGAGTTTCGCCACCTCACAGACGAGCTGCGGACAAGGGCGAGGGAGGCGCTTCCGAAAGAATACACGGTGCTAACACGTGACAACATAATTTCGCTTATGCCTTCTGACGCAGAGCAGGCCGACTGCCTTGCAGAGAGCTGCGCCGTGGAAATAGGCAGGGCTATAGGC
>WQTK01000240.1 GCA_009786285.1 Candidatus Fibrimonadales bacterium
CCTTGAAATATTACACCCCTTGGAGCGCACCAATTGTCTGAACCCCGATTTGTGTCTGTTGCGCAACTAACAATATCGCCAAATATTCCGTAAAAACGATGAAATTGATCCTGGGCAATGCACGCATTGCCCCTACAATTCAAAACAACATTTCATTAATATATGCGAAATAACAATGGTGTTCACCAACGTTTTGTAGGGGCAATGCGTGCATTGCCCTGAAACGTCGTTGCGCCATATTCGCAACGTCGTTGTGCGTGTACAACGTCGTTGCGCATATGTGCAACGTCATTGCGCAATGGGGCAATCACGGGGGATTGCCCCTACGACGTAAATTTAAATCCGCAACATTCCCGATAACCGTATCCACAATAACCACAATAAATAATGCAAAATGCAACAAACAATGTGCGGCGCAATGACACGTCGTTTTACCATATTCGCATTGTGATATGAATCGCATTATGTTTTGCGGTTGCGCAACGGGCATATTTTCAGGATTTTTTCTCTCTAGGATGAAAATGATGGTGTTCGCTTTTTAAGAATGAGTTGTCCATGTGCGTGTAAATTTGCGTGGTTGACAAGTTCGCATGACCCAAGAGTTCTTGCAAAATGCGCAAATCCATGCCGCCGGCTAGGCAATGCGTAGCGAAGGAATGTCTGAACGAATGTGGGCTGATAGAATCTTTTCCTAAAAAAGCGGTGTGAGCCTGAATTATTTTCCATGCGCCAACTCTGCTGAGTTTTTTGCCGTGAAAGTTGAGAATCACGGTGTCTGTTTTGGGTTTGAATGCTTGCCTCCACTCCTTAATCCACAATTCCAGATTTTCCTTGGCTTTGCCGGCTAGCGGAACCAGCCTCTGTTTGTTGCCCTTGCCAACAGGCGTTATCCATCCGTTGTCAAGCTGAATGTGTTCCAGCTTTAGCTGAATTGCCTCGCTTATTCTTAGCCCTGCGCTGTATAACAGCTCAATTAAAGCCAAGTCTCTCATGCCGAATTTATCATTTGATGGTATATTTTCAAAAACCTGCGCAATCTCGTCTATGCTCAGGCATTGCGGCAAATATTTTTCCAGCCTTGGAGCGGCGAATAAGTTTTCCGGCGAAAATTCTAACAACTGCTTTTCTTCCAAATAGTACAAAAAACCTCGCAAAGAGGAGAGGTGCCTGGCCAGCGATGACGGTTTGTAATCAAAGGCTTTTGCCCTTTCCGAGAGGAATTCATCTATGCTGTTTATTGAGAGTTCTGTTTGCGTGCAGAGCGGCGTTAAGTCGGTTTCATAGCTATCTATTGTTTGCCTGGACAGGTTTTTTTCCAAAGCCAAGTAGCGCAGGTAGTCTTTTAGCAAAGCGGGAATGTCCATTTGCAGAGTAAGGTAGAAAAAATAATCTATATTTACCACTATGGCAGAAAACATAAACCGGCGGAGTTTTTTAAAGAACTTGGCAATAGTTGGCGCGGCATTTACGCTTAAAATGAAAGGCGGAATGGAGGTTTTTGCGCAAACTTCCTCAGAAACTGCGGATTTGGTGGCTGTTATGGGCGGCGAGCCTGATGCCATGTTCAAAAGAGCCATTGAAGAAATGGGAGGAATTGGCAAGTTTGTCAGACCGGGGCAAAAAATAGTTGTAAAACCCAATATCGGGTGGAATAAAACTCCGGAGCTGGCGGCAAATACAAATCCGGTTCTGGTGGGGGCAATTGTTCGCCAATGCATTGCGGCAGGCGCAAAAGAAGTCGTTGTTTTTGACAACACCTGCGACAATTGGAAAAGGTGCTATGCAAACAGCGGCATTGAAGAGGCAGCCAAAGCTGCGGGCGCAAAAATTATTCCTGCAGACAACAGCTCTTATTACAGCGAAGTTTCTCTGCCCAAGGGCAAAAAACTCAAATCTATAAAATTACACAAAGCCATTTTGGAATGCGATGCCTGGATTAATGTTCCTATATTAAAACATCACGGCGGCGCAAACATGAGCATTTCCATGAAAAATTTAATGGGAATTATCTGGGACAGGAAAATATTCCATATTTCAAATTTGCAGCAATGCATAGCGGATGTTTGCACGCTTGAAAAGAAGCCTGTGCTCAATATAGTTGATGCTTATAGAGTTCTTAAATCACACGGGCCGCAAGGAAGGTCAGTGGAAGATGTTGCAATTTCCAAAGCATTGTTTATGTCGCAGGACATGGTGGCGGTTGATACAGCCGCAGCAAAGTTTTTCAATCAAATACAAGAAATGCCGCTAGACAACGTAAAGCACATTACGCATGGCCATGAATTGAAAGTTGGAACTATGGACATTAACAAACTAAGCGTTAAGCGGATAAAATTGTAATGCTTAAAAAATTGCGAGTTGCTGTATCAATTCTGATTTTCAGTTTGCTTACATTTTATTTTTTGGACTTTGCGGAAATATTACCGGCAGAATTTCATGTATTGGGGCATATCCAGTTTATTCCGGCTTTGATGTCCGGTAGCATTGCCATTATCGCAGGGCTTGTAGTTTGCACTCTGCTTTTTGGAAGAATATACTGTTCTGCTATTTGCCCACTTGGTTTTCTCATATCCCATGTCCCATGCCTCATGTCCCAAGCAAAGAGTTCTGCGCTTGCCAAGCTCCGCTGGGCCATTGTAGCCGTTTGCATAATTTCTTTCTTCTCCGGCTTTACCATAGTCGTTGGAATTCTCGACCCGTTCAGCGCGTATGGCAGAATAGCGGTTCACATATTTAAACCGGTTTATTTATTTATTAACAATATATCAGGCATATCTTATAAAGTTGAAATAGTAATGTTTAGCGTTTTTTCATTTGTTGTGGCAATATTGACTCTTATAATAATAGTTGTGTTAATGGGGCGAACTTATTGCAATGCTATTTGCCCGGTGGGAACGGTTTTAGGTTTTTTGGGCAAATATTCCCTTTTCAAAATTAGAATAAACGAGAGATGCGCCTCTTGCGGCATTTGCGCAAAGAAATGCAAAGCCTCGTGCATAGATTCAAAAAACAAAACCATAGATTACAGCAGATGCGTAAATTGTTTCAACTGCATAAATAATTGCAGCAAAAAAGCTATATCTTTTTCAATGCTGCGCAAAAACGAAGTGGATAAAAGCAGAAGAAAATTATTATTGACGGGGTTGGCTGTTTTCGCCGTGCCTGTAGGTGCACAAAATCTTGTGCCCCTACAAGGACGGCGCAGTGCCATTAGCCCGCCGGGCGCAATTAGCGCTCAACGATTGCTAAAGACTTGCACTTCTTGCCATTTATGCGTATCCAAATGCCCGTCTAAGGTGTTGAAGCCTGCGTTTATGGAATACGGAATTGGGGGCATAATGCAACCCGTTATGCATTTTGAAAATGGATTTTGCAGCTATGATTGCACAATATGCGCAAATATTTGCCCCAGCAATGCTTTGACTCCGCTTACAAAAGAGCAAAAGCACAAATTGCAGGTTGGGAAGGTTGTTTTTATCCCTGAGCTTTGCGTTGTTCATACGGATGGAACAAGTTGCGGAGCGTGTTCGGAGCATTGCCCAACTCAAGCGGTGAAAATGGTTCCGTATAAAGATGGTTTAACAGAACCTTCCATAGATACGGATATATGCGTAGGCTGCGGAGGCTGTGAATTTATTTGCCCTGTTCGCCCGCAAAGAGCGATATATGTTGATGGGAATAAAACCCATCAAATAGCAAAGGCTTTTGAGGTTGAAAAAAAGGAAGAAAAAGAAATTACGGATTTTGGATTTTGAGTTTTCTATATTCCTTTTACCGTGAGAATTCAAAAGCTTAAAATAAACGGATTTAAAGCCTTTGCGCAAAAGGCGGAACTTCCATTTTCAGGAAACGGATTAACCGCCATAGTCGGACCTAACGGCTGCGGCAAGTCAAACATAGTGGATGCCATCCGCTGGGTTATGGGAGAACAAAGCGCCAGCTTGCTTAGAGTGGAAAAGATGCAAGGAGTTATCTTTTCCGGAACCGCAGACAGACCGGCTATGAGCATGGCAGAAGTGTCCCTTATTATTGAAAATGATAGGGGAATTTTGTCCTCCGAATACTCCGAAGTGATGATTACCAGAAAAATTCACTCAAGCGGAGAATCCGAATACTTAATAAACAACCAGGAAGTTCGCCTTGCAGACATAAAATACCTCTTTGCAGACACAGGCATGGGCGCAGGTTCCTATTCACAAATGGACAAAAGAATGGTGGATGCGCTGCTCAGCGACAAAGCAGACGACCGCAGAACAATTTTTGAAGAAGCCGCAGGTGTAAGCAAATACAAAAAAGAACGGAAAAAAGCAGCCGTTTGGCTTGAGAGAACCGAGCTGGACATGGAGCGCATAGCCACAGACTTGCAATATGCGAGAAATCAGTTGAAATACCAGGAAAGAATGCTTGGCCGCGCACAGGAACTTCGCAAGCTCAAGAATCGCTTAAAAGAATTGGATGTATCTATAAATCTGGTCAAATACAAAGAATGCAACGATTCGCTGCAAGCACTTTCAATGGAAAAAAAGAAAGGCGAAACGGAGCAGGAAACATTAAAAATAAAACTTACTGAACTGGAAATAAAAATTGAAGAAAAACGGCTTTTAGCAGCCGGAGACGAAGAAAATCTGAGGGAATGCGAAATAGATGTTTCCAATGCAAAAACCGAGCTTGCAAAACAGAGCGAAGCATATCTTCATCTGCAAAACAGAGAGAAGGAGCTGGAAGAAAACAAAGAGCGCTGCCAACGTGAAATCGACGAAAACGAAAGCGGCATTCTGGCTTTGAAAGAGAAAGCGCAAAATCTGGAAAACGAGCTAAAAAACGCAGCTCCGGAAATAGAAGAAATAGAGAAGCGCGGCAAAAAAGAAACCGAAACATTGCAAAGCCTGCGGTTCTTTGTGGAAGACTTGCGCGCAAGGCACAGAGAGCTTTCAAACAGAAGGTTGCAGTTCTTTCAGTCTGCCGGAAAATTAAAGAACTTGTGGCAAAAAACAGACACGGAAATTGAAATGCTTGGCGAGCGAATAAGCCAAGCGGAAAAAGAAATTGAAAATTTCAATTCAAATATTCATGAATTGGAGCTTTTAAAAAGCGAAAAGGAAGCGGAAATCGACGAAAGCAAAAGCAAAAGCGAAATTCTTGCGGAACTCAGCAGCGTTTTGGAATCTGAAAAAGAAGCTTTGAGCGAAAGCTTGAATTCTCTGCAGGAGCAAAAGCTGTGTGAAGCTCACGAAAAAACTCGCCGGGAGTCTCGCCTGGAGGCTTTGCAAAGCATAAGCGAAAACGTGGAAAATTTGGAAGGCAACAAATGGCTCTTAAACCAAAAGGCTGCGGAAGGCGCGGTTTTGCTTTCAAGCCAAATAGAAGTGCAAGACAGTAAATACGCCGCTCTTGCGGAGTTCTGTTTGGGTTCATCCGTGCATGCTCTTTTGATGCAAAACCGTGAATCCGTGCTGGCTTGCGCCAATGCTTTGAGCGGCGAAAATTTAGGCAGCGCATTGCTCGCATGGAGTGTTGACTATACGCCCATACAAGAACCTGACGCAGTTCCTTTAACATCTCTTGTAAAATGCAGCGCAGCCTCTCTCCTTTCAAGATATTTCTTGGCAAAAGATTTTGAAACAGCCGCAAAGCTTGCGCAAAAATATTCGGGCAAAGACCTATGGTTTTGCACAGAAGACTGCCAGGCCATTAACTCTGCGGGTCTCGCTAAAATAGGCAAGGAAGCAAAAGAGAATTTTGGAATTTTGCAGCAAAACGCAGAAATAAAAAAGCTCAAAACGGAAATAGAATCCATAAACGAAAAAATGAATTCAATAGATGCTCAAATAGCAAGCGCAAAAGAAAAGCTGCAAGAGGCATCCGCAAAAATTTCCGATACGGCAGAAGAGAAGAAAAGCACGGATACATATATAATAAAGGCTAATTCGGAAGCGGAAATAGCAAAGGCTGGCATTTTCAACCTCAATGCCCAAAAAGAAAAATCCGAGCAAAACATTTCAAGCTTTGAAAACCGCATTAAAGAACTGAAAAGCTCCAAAGATTCCGATACCGAGCTTAGTGCCGCAGAGCTTGAGCTTGAGCAGGCAGAGCGCGAATTTGAACGCATAGACGGCGAGCTTGCGGAGCAGGAGCAGATGCTAAAAAATCAAGAGGAGCTGGCAGCCTCCATTGCAAGCTCCTTGAGCGCAAGCAGAGCGAAATTATCTGAAAAAGAAAACAGCCTGCTTTCTGCCAAAGAGCAAATCAAAGCCAAGAACAATGCCCTTGCAGCCCGCAACGAAGAGCTTGAAGGCATAAGCGGCAAAAAAGAACTTTTGCAAAGGGAGCTTGAGGGCAAGGCTCTCCAAATAGAGAACCTGTATGGCGAATTGGCAAAAAAAGAAAGTTTGCGAGACTCTGCGCAAGAGAAATTCACCGTAATGACAGGCGATATGGAAGAATGGCGAAGCGAAGTTCTTAGAATACACCGCTTCCAGTTGGATAAAGGAAAAAATATCAACAATTTAGAGCTTGCCATAAAGGATTCCTCAACGCTGCTGGGTAGAATGAGGGAGCGAATTTTTCAGGAGCATGAATTTGATTTGGAAAAGGAGCCTGCGGAGCAGGGTTTCTCTCCGGTGCAAGCAGACGAGCGCGAAGCGAATGTTGAAATGCACGATTTGCGCGAGAAAATAAAGGCCATAGGGCCGGTTAACGCCTCAGTCGCTGAGGAATTTGAGGCGGAAAAAGAAAGAGTGCTTTCCATACAGGCTCAATATGACGATGTGCAAAAGGCGAAAAATGGCTTGGAAACTACTATTAAAAGGCTGGACACAGTGGCTCAAGATCGTTTTTTGGACACTTTCCGCAAAATACAGCACAATTATCAAGACGTATTTTCAAGCCTCATGCCTGGGGGCGAGGCTTTGCTCTCCATGCAAAGCGATTTAGACCCTCTGGAAGCAGAAATAGAAATAAATGCCAGGCCTCCCGGCAAAAAAATGATGGGTGTGAGAATTTTGTCCGACGGGGAGAAGGCTTTAACCGCCACGTCCCTGCTTTTTGCCCTTTATATGGTAAGACCCTCCCCGTACTGCATACTTGACGAAATTGACGGCCCTCTGGATGATGCCAATATAGGGCGTTTTATGGGCCTTTTGCGCCGTTTTAGTCACCAAACCCAGTTTATAGTCATAACCCATAATAAAAGGACAATGGCTGCCGCAGATATGCTTTACGGGGTGACTCAGGAAATAAAAGGCATAAGCAAAGTGGGTTCAGTACGCTTGGAAGACATAAATAATTAATTTTTTTCATTTTTACCCTTTACAAAACTTTTTTTTTTTTCTATATTAGGTCTTAAACTACCTTTAATGGAGATGTTAAATGAAAACTTTGCGTTTTGCTGTTACCTTAGCCCTGTTGGGCGGTGTATCTGCCTTTGCAACCAATGCCCGTGTAGAGTCTATGGGAAAGAGTTCCATGTTCATCATGGACGACATTTCCATATTTGACAATCCGGCCAATATTAACCTATACCCCAATTTCTTGATAGGCGAGTTGGGAAACTACCTTTACCACCAAGATAGTGTAAAGCTAGGCCAAAACAGAGATCCTCTTGAGCCTTGGTTTGGCGGCATTTTCTCGCTAGACATTGGCGGCGGCAATTCTCTCTCCATCGCTGGAGCTTTGAATCGCAAGGAAGAAAGGCTGTTTAAATACTTCCCGGACAAGATATATGCTGGTGCATTAAAATTCAACCCGAAGGACATAGGAACCCAAGGAACTGTGGCTCCGGATCCGGTGACCAATTTTGATGGCTTTTTGGGCGGAAATTTCAATAACAAAGCTTTTGGCGCACATATATATATAGCTCACCAAGACGGTATGTACGATAACGGCACCATAAGCACCGCCGCGTTTGTCTCCGCTGTACAGGGAGATATCGGTACGAATATCGAAATCAACAAGGATAACTCCTTTGAAGCTGCCTTCGGCATGGCTCGCATACAATACGGCCCTAGAGATCGCAGTTTTGGGGATGCAGATTTGTTTTCCTATTTTGCCAGTGCTCGTTTTTTCACAGGTATTGATGCCATAAGAGGCCATTTGATTCCTGCTGCTAATTTCCGCAACATGAGTGCTCCTGGCCGCGAAGAATTTGAGGTACGCGGCGGTTGCGGTGTTGACGCGGCTTTTGACAGAGGCTTTTTCTGGATGGGCTTGAACTTGTTCTACAACAAGCAGAAAGCTGATTCCAACTGGGTGCAAAACACAGATGGAGCTTCCATATACCGTGATATTAAAGGCAATAAGAAAGGACTTGCCGGCGATGTAACTCAACTGTGGCAGTTCGGTGGAACAATCAGCTTTGGCATTGAAAGAAACATTTGGTGGGATTGGTTTGTGATTCGCGTTGGCGGCCAGAAAACCATCGCTTATGCTGATTACAACACAGGAACTAGAAACCAAAACAGCGTTTTGTGCCCGGATAAAAACGGTTGCCCGAAAGACGGAAACTATTTTGTGACCAACGAAGTTAATGATGGCACAAGAAACGACAATGTTGGCTTTGGCTTTGGCATAAACATTGAAGAAAAGCTGAAAATTGATATGACTGTCGCTGAAGATGTCATGTTCCGCAACCCGTTCCAAGGCGAAGGCCGTTTGATAAGCAGAGTTTCTGCGACATATTCGTTCTAAACAGAACTTTTTATAAAGAGATGTTTAGTTGAGAGTTGAGAGTTGAGAATTGAGAGTTTTATGGCTAATAATAATTCTTTATTTTCAACAAATAACTCTCCACTCTCCACTCTCCACTCTCCACTTTTATTAATTTTAACTTTAATTCTAATTTCCTGCGCGGATCCTCCGTTTATTATACATGAACGCTTGGAAGAGACTTTGCAGGGTGATTTGGAGAGCATGGTTGCTCAGATAATCAAAGGCTCAAACAAGGATAATGTTTTGGACACTCCGTATTTTATAATCAGAGACCTGAGAGAATTCAAAGGGGATACGGCCAATATATACGCTGCTTACGCAGAAGTTGACTTTTATTATTTCAGAGACATAAAAGTAGCAGAAAAACGCAAATTCCGCTACAGCGCTAAATACCATTACTGGGACAGATATTTCAAAGAATGGTTTTATTACTAAAGTATTTTCTATTTTAAGCCGATAAAGGGAGTAGAGGTGAATATTATGCAGATTTCCAATGTTCATGCGCAAAGCGTAGCTGTAGAATACGGCAAAAAGAAAGAAACCGCAAAGCAGGCCACGGTGCCGGATACGGGCAAGCACGGAGCCGTTAACGTTTCCATATCTGCCGATGCCAGCAAAAGCAGCTCTGCGGAGGCTTTAGTCACTGCAAGAGCAAACGCCCTGCCCGAAATTCGGGAAGATAAAGTTGCCGTTGCCAAAGAACGCATGGAGAGCGGCTATTACAACACGGCAGAGTTTAGCGGAAAACTCGCAGCTCGCTTGGTAGATGGCTAAGCTATTTTTTTTAATTTGCCTTATATTAGGCTTATCTATGGCCGAAGACTCTTGGTTTTTGGCTGAACTCCCGATAAACGGCCAATTTTACCCGGTAAAGGCCAGAATTTATACAAATAAAAAGGCGGATAGCATTGAATTTTCCGCAGAAATGCAATATCGTTCAATTGATACGTCTTTTTCAATGCACACGACCGGAGTTTACAACACGGCGAGCGAAACCCCGGTTTGGCAGAATTCGGTTAGAAGCGGCTTGTACTGGGTTGAATGGAGCTTTAGGGACTACAAAGAAAAACCGGCGGCTACATATTGGCGCAGCCCTCAGAGCAACGGCACAACTACCTTTGACAACGACGTGCTTCCTGAGGAGTTTCTTTATTTTTTGGCGGAAAAAATAGATACCGTTGTTAAGAGCAAGGTTTTGAAGCTTCTTTCACCGGTTTGGGAAGAGTCCTTAGCTCCGGATGTTTGGATTGTTGATGCCGAATATACCGGGAAAAAAACGCGTATTCACGGCGTTGATTGCTATCAAGTTCTTTACACAAGAATGGCGGATGGCGCGAAAGCGGAATATTACATAACCGAAAAAGGCAAGCAGGTGTGGCGTTTTCAAACCTTCAAAGGCGTATGGTTTGATAGAATGCGCTGATGTTTTCTATAGTAAACGCTGATTAATCCGATGCAGTTTTCCAAGACTTCAACGAATATTTTCAGAATCAGTTTTCAGGAAAAATTTTCACCCAATCT
>WQTK01000241.1 GCA_009786285.1 Candidatus Fibrimonadales bacterium
TTTTGGCAAATGTAGGCTCTGTGGGGCAGCCTAGAGACAGAGACAACCGAGCCTGCTGGTGCTTGGCAGATAGCGAAGGCGACTGGATAGAGTTTATTCGCGTTGAATACGATATTGAAAAAACTCAAGACGCAATGCGCAAGGAAGGCTTGCCGCTGTTTTTGATTGAGAGGCTTGCGCTTGGCCGCTAAAATTTATCTTGCAAATTTTGATAAGCTTTCTGCTGCGATAAATGCTGAAGTTTTGAAATATGTTAAAAGGTTGAATGGCACAGCAGAGCTTGCTGTTTTTAAAACCTCCGAAGCTTTTGAAAAGAAATTTCCCGCCGCTCAATTTACACGCATTATTCTCAGCGAAGAGGGAACTCTTTTAAACACAAAGCAGCTTGCGGGGTGGCTAAACCCAAGAATGTCAAAAAACATGGTATTCCTTGTTGGCTCCGCATACGGCATAGAACCGGAAATCAAGCAAAGCGCAGACTTGCTTTTATCCCTTTCGCCGCTCACTTTTTCGCACGAGCATGCGTTTTTGCTGCTGGCGGAACAGGTTTATCGTTGTTTGATGGTGATAAAAGGGCATCCGTATCATCATGGGTAGAGGGGACTTTTCTAAATTACCCTTATCAAACTAACGTTGAGGTTAAAATGAGTGCTCCCAAATGGTTGAAATGGACTACAATTAAACCTGTTAATATGCAGGTTTTGAACGATTTTATGTGCGCAGACCCGTTTTCAATACTCGGTTTGCATCCCATAAACAAAGGAAGCAAAATGAGCGTTAGGGTTTATTTGCCCGGCGCAAAAACTGTTTCCGGGGAAGCTTTGGATAAATCCCGCAAATTCAATCTGGAAAAACTTGGCAATTCCGGCTTTTTTGAAGCCCAAATAGAGGAAAAATACGAGCACTTTTTATACAGGCTCTGCATTGAACTGGAAGACGGCTCAAAATACTCCGTTATAGACCCCTACGTTTTCCCGCCGGTTTTAAGCGATTTTGACTTGCATTTGATGCAATCAGGCGTTCATTACGAGCTTTACCGCAAATTGGGCGCGAACCTTGCGGAATCGGAAGGAATTAAAGGCACTATATTTTCCGTGTGGGCGCCAAATGCTCGCTCTGTGTCTGTTATAGGCAATTTTAATTCATGGGACGGCCGCAGGCACCAAATGCGTGTTCGAGGAAACAGCGGAGTTTGGGAAATATTCATTCCGGAAATAGGAGAGGGCGAGCTTTATCGCTTTGAAATACATTCCCAAGAAGGAAACATGTATCAAAAAGCCGACCCAATCGCAAAATACAGCGAGCTTCGCCCCAACACTGCCTCAATCGTCACACATCTGGACGGCTACGAATGGGGCGACGACCTTTACATGCGAACTCACAGCGCAACGCAATTTTTTAATTCCCCCGTGAATATTTACGAAGTTCACCCCGGCTCCTGGAAAAGAGACCCGGAAAATCCCAGCCGCTTTTTGAACTGGGACGAGCTTGCAGACAGCTTGATTCCATATATTTTGGACATGGGCTACACTCACATCGAATTTATGCCGGTTATGGAACATCCTCTGGATCAATCTTGGGGCTACCAAGTTACAGGTTACTATTCCCCTACCAGCAGGTATGGCTCGCCGGACCAGTTCCGCAGATTTGTGGACAAATGCCACCAGAGCAACATAGGCGTTATTTTGGACTGGGTGCCTGCGCACTTTCCAAAAGACGGTTTTTCTCTTGGCCGCTTTGACGGCAGCGCTTGCTATGAGCATTCGGACTCAAGGCAAGGCGAGCATCCGCATTGGGGAACCTATATTTTCAATTACGGCAGAAGAGAAGTCGCGAATTTTTTGATTTCAAACGCTATGTATTGGTTGAAAGAATTCCATGCAGACGGTTTGAGAGTTGATGCTGTAGCAAGCATGCTTTATCTGGATTACGGCAGAAATCACGGCGAGTGGATTCCCAATAAAGACGGCGGCAACATAAACTACGATACAATAGAGTTCTTAAAGCATTTGAACAGCGTAATGGGCAAAGTGGCTCCTCACGCTATTTTCATAGCAGAAGAATCCACGAGCTTCCCAAGCATAACGCGCCCGCCGGAGATTGGCGGCCTTGGGTTCCATTACAAATGGAACATGGGATGGATGAACGATTTTTTAACCTACATAAGCAAAGAACCTGTTCACAGAAAATACCATCACCATAATTTGACTTTCAGCATGATTTACGCTTATTCCGAGAACTTTATTTTGGTTCTTTCCCACGATGAGGTTGTTCACGGAAAGGGCAGCATGCTCAGCAAAATGCCCGGCGATTGCTGGCAGCAATTTGCTAACTTGCGCTTGGCTTATGCCTTTATGTATGCGCATCCGGGCAAAAAGCTTTTGTTTATGGGCAGCGAGTTTGGCCAAGGCAAGGAGTGGGAGGAGCAGCATTCTTTGGATTGGCATTTGCTGGGTTTTGAAGTTCACAACGGATTGCACAATATGATGAGAACTCTTGGCCAGTTGTATAAATCCGAGCATGCTTTCTGGGAAATAGATCATCATTGGGATGGTTTTGAATGGATTACCTGCGACGATGTTGACAACTCCGTTTTGAGTTTTGTGCGCAAGTCCAGAAGCGGCGAACTGATTTTGTGCATTTTCAATTTCACCCCTGTTCTCAGAGCGCCTTATCGCATTGGCGCGTCTGCCGGCGGCAAATGGATTGAAATTTTCAACTCAGATTCCCAGCTTTGGGGCGGCAGCAATCAGGGCAATGCCGGCGAGCGCTGGACGGAAGATGTTCCGTCTCACGGCAAGCAGTGGAGTTTGGAGCTTACCGTTCCGCCTTTGGGAGCAATTTATTTGAAAAAGGGATAGAAATGCTGTACTTGCTTGAAACACGTGAATTGTCAAAGGTTTACACAGAGACCGGAGGCGAGCTTGAAATTTTAAAAAATGTGAATTTTTGGCTCACCGAAGGAAGCATTGCCGTGCTAACCGGAGCCAGCGGTTCCGGCAAGTCAACTTTTTTGAATGTAGTGGGTGCGTTGGATAAGCCTACCAGCGGCTCAGTATTTTTTTACGGCAATGAAATGTCCAAATTTTCGAGGCGGGTGATAAACAGGTTTCATCGCAAGAACTTGGGTTTTATGTTTCAGTTTCATCATTTGCTTTCCGAATTTACCGCTTTGGAAAACGTGCTTATGCCGGCGAGAATAGACAAGCGAAACGTTAAAGAGAGCCGCGAAATGGCTCTTGAACTTTTGGATGCGGTAGGGCTTTCGGAGCGAACAGAGCATTTGCCCAGAGAACTTTCCGGCGGCGAGCGCCAGCGGGTTGCCTTGGCGAGAGCTTTGATGAACAAGCCAAGCCTTATTATAGCAGACGAGCCAAGCGGAAACCTTGACGAAAAAAACGCTGAAATACTCAAATCTCTGATTTTAGAACTCAACAAAAAGTACAATCAGACGTTTTTGATAGCAACCCACGATATGGACTTGGTAGAAATAGCCACGCATCGCTGGACAGTTGCGCATGGAACCTTGAGCATTCGGTAAATTTCACCTCACCACAATAATTTTATTTTCTCCATTTTGGCGTACAATATAAGCACCTGCTGTTTTTGGCTTTTGTTTTCCCAGCGGCTTGCCTTTTAGGTTGTAATACACAGCTTCTTGAGAGATAATCAAAGTGGGTGTTTTTTGTCCAATGTATAGAAAATCGTTAGGATCATCAGACAAATAGACGGTTATCTGAAGCTTATCGTTAATTGTATAGGTTTCATCTTCTGCGGCTTCATAGGCACCAGTTACCCAAAGCACGAGCAAACCGGGGAAAGGTCCTCCGCTTGGGCCTGGAATTTCAAGCATTTGATTTATTTGAACTTCATTGATCCCAAGTGAATCCGTGAAGAATCTAAGGCCGGAATTGCTTCCTCCAGGATTTGCCGTTTGTGTGATGTTGACAAACTGTCCATAACTTCCACCTTCCAACGCAGGAGCAAGAAATACTTCAAATGTGCATCCTGGTGTTCCGTAGCGACTATGCTCTTCGCAACTCCAGCTACCTGTGGCAAAGCCAATGGGAATCAACTTGCCAGATACTGTGCTTTTGTTCTTTGGCCCCAAGTTGTAAATAAGCTTGCCGTCATCTCCATAGATATTGCCCCAAACGGGGGATACCATTGTACCTGCGGTGAAACTTGTCATTAGAGCTGGTCTGGCACTCTGGTATTCATCTGCTCTTTCGTCTTTGATTTGGGCGTAAACTTTGTATGAGCCCATAAGGCCGAAGTATGGTGCTCTGGTGCGAATTCCGGCAACTGCGCCTACAGTGCCTGAGTAATAGTTGAACAATACTACGCCGCCATAACATTCAAGGTTGTCTCCGTTTCTTTTGCAAGCGGAATTGCTTGGGCTAAGGTTCATTTGGTCGCCTCTGCGGTTTAGCATATAGTAGTCAAGAATATTGCCAAGTTCCTCGCCGCATGTTGTGGAGGTTTCATGTTCAACGCAAACTTTTGCACCTTGAGATGCTGCTGCGTTGCCTTGAACGATAAGAGAATTTTTTTGAGTTGGAAATGAGCATGCGCCAGTTCTATTTTGGTCGGTTTTACTCCAAATAGGAGACCCTGATGGAATAAAGAACAGATCGCCAGAGCCGCCCACAACGTTATTGAATTGTTCCAAAAGATTAAACGGAGTTGAATAATCGCCCATCCAATCCATTGGATCTTCTTCCAAACCTAAAAGACCCAACTGGTCATTTGGAGGGTTATTAAGCCAAATTAAAGTAGGTGCGTTTGGAGGCGTGGCATTGAGCCATGTTTTCTTGAACCAACCACAACGGGAGTCATCAGAATCAAGTTTTTCTGTCTTTAAACCATTATCCATCCAAACTATAAAAGGCGTACCCAAATTCCACGTCCACTCAGGGTCGCTTGGGGGCAAAAAGTAGAAATTGTAAGACTGTTGTGCCATAGTATTTGTTGCGAACAATGTCAGCATGAAAAAGGTTAACGGCAACACTCCCTGCTTCAAATTTATCTTGGTAACCATAAAAAAGGAATATAGAAAAATACCAAGCCTCCACATAAGGCTTTCCTATTACAAATTTTTCAAGACCCTACTCGCTAACTACTTGCCACTTGCCGCTGGATCTTGAGTTTAAAGGCTCGTAATGCCTTATGCTTTCTCCAATGTAAATCTGGCGAGGACGGTAGATTTTCTGCTTTGGATTGTCGTGAACTTCTTTCCAGTTCGCAATCCAGCCAGGCATGCGGCCAATGGCAAACATTACCGTGAACATATTCAGCGGAATGCCTATGGCCTTGAAAATCAAACCTGAATAAAAATCCACGTTCGGGTAAAGCTTGCGCTCTATAAAATAATCATCGCGCAAAGCAATGTCCGCAAGCTCTTGGGCAATCTCCAAAAGCTCGTCGCTTTGACCCTGCTTTTTCAAAACTTTCTGAGCAGCGTCACGCAAAATTCTAGAACGAGGATCAAAATTTTTGTAAACCCTGTGGCCAAAACCCATCAGCTTAATTCCGTTTTCCTTGCGCTTTACTTTTTCAACAAAATCCTTAACCGAAATGCCGCTTCTGCGAATCTCTTCTAGCATTTCCACAACAGCCTGGTTTGCGCCTCCGTGCAAGTGCCCCCACAAAGCATTCACGCCCGCCGCTACGCTTGCGAACAAATTCGCGCCGCCGCTCGCAACCATGCGAACCGTGCTTGTGCTGCAATTCTGTTCATGGTCAGCATGCAGGATCAAAACCAAGTTCAACGCCTTTACTATGTCCGGATCCGCAATATGAAGCTTGTTCGGCAAAGAGAACATCATATGCAAAAAGTTTTGCACATATCCGTATTCCGGAATGGCATACATAATGGGCCTGCCTGTACTCATCTTATAAGCCGCAGCCGCTATTGTGCGAACTTTTGAAATCAATCTGGCCGCAGCTTCTTCAAATTCCGCTTCGTTCTTCAAGCTGGTAAGCAACTCCTTGTGGTAGCCGCTTATTGAGCTTATCATCGCGCTCAAAATTGCCATTGGCGGAGCATCAATCGGAAAACCATCGTAATGATGCCTTAGACCTTCATGCAGGAGCTCGTGCTCGGTTAAAAGCATGGAAAAACGGCGAAGCTCGGTTGGAGTTGGAAGCCTTCCCCAGATAATTGTCCAAGCCGTTTCTACAAAAGTACTTTTTTCGGCGAGTTCTTCAATGGGATAACCCCGGTTGCGCAGAATGCCTTTATCGCCATCTATGTAAGTGATGGCGCTTGTGCAACTGCCGGTATTTGAAAAGCTGTCATCAAGGGTGATGTAGCCACTCTGGTCTCTTAGCTTGGATATATCCAACGCCAACTCGTTTTGAGTTCCTCTCACAATGGGCAAAGAATACTCTTTGCCGTCTATGCTTAATTTTGCAACACTCATTTAAATATCTCCGCAATATCGTTTTTCAACATTTTTTCATATTTCTGAAAAAACATATAAACATCTTCTATAGCTGTTTGGTACGTTTCTTCGGTATTTTTGCGCTTTAACATACGAATGTTTCTGGAAACACAAAGACCCGCAGCTAAAAGAGAAAAATTATGGGTTATCTTGCTTTCCAGCAAATCCCGCCATCTGCAATCATCCTTGCTAGGCAATATTGTATCCATTATGCCTCCTCCAGCTCTAAGTAAGTGCTTGCATTGCCCATAATCTGATAGGCAATTTCTCCAAAAGTCAACGGACCGTCTACGCCACACGGAATGTAGCCGTTTTTATTAAAAGTCAAATGATTGAATATGCAGGTGCATCCGCATATATACTTTTCCTTATCTATCAAGTTGTTTATGGAATAAGTATCCGGCTGTTCTGCCATTTCAGTGAAACGGTATTCAACATCGCTGAACACAGCCTGGCGCAAAAGCATTTCATCGCCTTGAATCTCTGACGGAAAACTTACGTTTATGGGAATTCCGCTATAGTTGGCTTGCATTGGAGTGCGATAATCAATATTGTTTTCAATTATGTATTTCGGCAAATTAACCTGCTTGCCGTTTAAATACGCTTCCTTTACTATGAGGCTATTGTTGCCCTCAAAGGTTATAACAGGCGAATTTTCTTTTACCTTAAAAGGGCTAATGGTTTTAACTACTGCTACTTTATTTGCCGGCAGGCTAAAATGCATGGCTTCGGCAACGTTGATTTCGCATTCGCCGGTTTGCCCGTTGAATACTTTTGGCCGCTTTTCTTTATGCGGTGAGGCAGGGTTCCAGTCCGGCAGGTACATTCCCGTTATCCATCCGATAATAGGCCTGAAAAATAAATCTGAATACATTGGCGAAAATTGCGCATATTGCAAACTTGGTTCGCTGCCTGCAGGCATAAGCAAAATGGAAAAGCCATTTTCGCAGGCATCTTTTGCTACGCTGGGTATGAAATTTTCGGAATATGTTTTTATGCATTTCATTTTGACGAATTCCGGGAAGCCTGTGATGAAAACATTGTCACGGTCTTCAACGGCTTTTCCGCCAATAGAAAAATAACACGTTGTACCGCCTATCCAATTGCCTTTGGGCAGCTTAGCCAAAACACGCTCGTCTCCGCTAATCAAATAAGCGTTTCCTGTTTCAATCAATTTTGCCGCTTCTTCAGCAGAAGCCAGTTTAGATATACTTACCATGTGATTAATATAGAAAATTTCTAAATTCCGCATATGGCAAAAAATTTATGCGTGAACATAGACCACATCGCAACAATCAGAGAAGCTCGAAAAGTGCGCGAGCCTGAGCCTGTGGCTGCGGCATTGCTCGCTGAACTTGCCGGCTGCAGTGGCATAACCGTGCATTTGAGGCAAGACCGCCGCCATATAAACGACGGCGATGTGCATCTGTTGCGCCACACCGTTGCCGGTTCGCTGAATTTGGAAATGGCGCCTTCCGCTGAAATGGTGCAATTTGCGAAAACCGTGCTTCCCAATATGGTCACTTTGGTTCCGGAAGGTCCAAACGAGCTTACAACCGAAGGTGGCTTAAACGTTGAAGCTAGGATGTCTGAGGTTACAGCCGCAACCCAAAGCTTGCATGGTTCCGGCATTTTGGTGAGCGTGTTCATAGAGCCTAAAGCCGACCAAGTAAAGGCGGCTCGCAAAGCAGGCGCAGATTATGTGGAATTTCACACCGGCCATTATGCGGATGCATTTGAACGCCGCAATGAAAGCGAAGTGGAATTGGAACTCTCAAAGTTGCAGGAACAAATAAACTTTGCTCAAAAAAGCGGTTTAAAAGTAAACGCAGGCCACGGCCTGAATTACCGCAACGTAAAGCGCATAGCAGAGCTAAGCGGAATAGAAGAACTCAACATTGGGCACAGCATAGTTGCGAGAGCAGTTTTGGCAGGGATGGAAAGCGCCGTCAAAGAAATGCTGTGCTTGATTGGGAAATAGTTATTTGCTTGAGACATTCTCCGCAAGCAATCTATCATAAATAAAATTGCAGAGCTTGCCTTGGCGTTCCTCATTCAGTCCCATGAATTGCACGCCGGCTTTGTAATTGAAAACGGAAATTATTCTGAGATCTGCATATAAGTCCAAGCTTTTCGCGATGAGCAGGCAATTGACCAGAACATCGCCTGCTATCATTCTTTGCACAGGTATTTTTTCCGGTGACCATACAAGCTGCAAGCCGCCCATTGAAACATTGCTTACCCGCACAGGGTACTTGTTGCCGTTTCTTGCCGTGATCAAAAGCTGGGCGTTTTCATATTCGGGAATTTCAATGCGCGCAAACTGTCTTTTGTCGCGTATATCGCCAAAGGATTCCGCTATGGCTTCCACTTTGTTGATTAATATCTGCTGGCCTGCGCTTTGGAGGACAAAATTTGAGCAACCCACCTTTATAAGGTTGGTGATGTTTTCCTGGGTTGGCTTGCTAAGTATTACAATAGGCGTGACCGAGCGCATTTGGCTGTCTTGCCTCATAAACTTCAGAAAATCCAAAACATCGTTGCTTTCCGTGGAGTAGGCGCATAAAAATATGGGATACTCGCCGGATACCAGAGCCTGCGTTGCATAGGCTATTGACTCTACTGCCTTGGGCAAAAATTTTTGATACATCAGCAGGCGAATAAGCCTTTCGCTTTCTACCGCATCAATTGAATGTATAAGTATTTTAGAGCCTATGGCCATAGGTTATATTACTTTTGGGATGGCGAAGTGGTGGTTTTCTTCTTGAGGAGCGTTCATAAAAGC
This sequence comes from Candidatus Fibrimonadales bacterium, assembly GCA_009786285.1. Classification (GTDB taxonomy): domain Bacteria; phylum Fibrobacterota; class Fibrobacteria; order Fibrobacterales; family Fibrobacteraceae; genus Fibrimonas. The sequence goes on from WQTK01000241.1 coordinate 9,232, forward strand.
CTGTTCGTAGGAGAAGCCTTGCGCCGGAATGTCTTCTCTAAGGGAAGATGGCTCGCTCGCTACCATAGGTTCAATATTTTTTAAATCCAGTCCTTTTAAGTTTTCCATAAGTCTCAGCAACGCTTGAAGCCTTTCTTTTGCTTGCGCAGCTTCTGTTTCCGAAAGGGTTAATTTGGAAAGTTTTGCCAATTTCTCAATATCTATCTCTGTCATGGAGGGTAATATAGAAAATTTACCCCCCGCATGAGGTTTCGGAGCTATTTTTGAGCTTCGCAGTTGGGATGCAAGTTTGGAGCGTAGGAGTTGGTCAATCTAACGTCTTGCCCGGTCCAATTGCCGCTTTGCGGGATGTACACATAATAGCCTCCATCCGTGGCATCCACGTTGGCTGTTTTCAATGCATCATCGCATGACGGCTGGCCCCATCCGGTATTCCCGCATTTTCCATTGCTTCCTATAGCAACTCCATTAACCGTGGCTCCGCCAACATTTCCCAATTTATCAACCGTTGTAGCAAAGAAACATTGATTGCTGCCTGCTTGGCCAATAGGAGGATCACTTGTCACATTTGCTGTTTTTATGCTAGACAAGGCAATGCCGCCGCACCACGCCGTTAAATATTCGCACATGGCATTCGGGTCTTTAACCGTTATATCAGAGCAGGATATTGTTGAAGTGGCTTTGCCAGCACAGGTTGCGCCAATGGTTATATCGGTCATTTTTTGGCCGTCGTTGCCATCCCAAGCGTCAACCTTTAAGCCGGTAGCTACGGTCTCTCTCTCTTCGGAACCTACTTTAAAATAAGGCCCGGCGCAAGTTCTGCCATAGGTATTGGTTATGGTTGGAGCCGCAGTGACTTTTGCGTTTACGCCGCCGCCAAAAGTATTGTGTTTTGTATCCCAAGCGCAAGAACCGCTCAAACTTGGGTCAGGAACAACAGTCGCTGTCGCGGTTGCCAGCACGTGCTCGGAGCCACGGCACACAGCATACGCCTCGGCTGTAACTGTTCCTGCCGCATCCGCATTGCCTTTTATTCTGGTTTCCACATCTCCGCAACGAGCCTCTGCGTCGCCTCCGTTGGTTA
>WQTK01000242.1 GCA_009786285.1 Candidatus Fibrimonadales bacterium
TAAGGCTCGCCTTACCCCTACGAAATGCCGATAAACATCGTTTTTGTCCCACATATTTATGCAATATTGTTTTGAACCGTGGGGTAGGGGCAAGGCGTGCATTGCCCAGGATCAATTTCGTCATTTTCGTGGAATATTTGGCGATATTGTTAGTTGCGCAACAGACACAAATCGGGGTTCAAACGTTTTAAGATTCTTACTTAATCCTCCACACAACGCACGGAATAACGATCCGCGTTGTAACAGGTATTGGAAATATCGTTGTAGCCTGACCTCATAACCCAATTGCAACCATCAGAACTCCACCAATAACCTTTGCCATCAAATGCGCCGCTATGGCCGGCATAATTGCCGTAGCCTCCAGGCAATGCCGAAAAACCGTATTCATTTGCGCCGTCCCAGTTTTTTGCCTTTAATTTTTTCCCTGCTGCCGCAAAGCCTCCCACAAAGTCTACAAGAATTTGCCACTCCTCGTTACTGGGCAAATGCCACCCCGGAGGACAAGCCGTCATAGCTGTTTCCCAAGTATATAACATGCCGTATTTATCGCAAGTATCCTCGTAATTTTGCCTGTTGCAACTACATTCTCCTACATTATAATTCAAATTCTCCGCCATCCAATTTTGATTGCCTATTTTAATTGTTTTGTATGTTTGTCCGCCATAACTAAGCTTTCCGGAATAAATTGAATTATCCGCTCTCCAATCGTAAGCATTGTCCCTCTCAAACTCCGTGCAAGAGAGCAACAGCAATGCTACAACCATGCCAAGTCTCAAAAACATATATGCACCCCAACTCCCAGCCCAAGAAAAATGCCGCCCACAATAAAAGAAACATCTCTCGCATCCCTTGCCTTTTCCACTTTTCCCCAAGCCTTGCCAAAGTCTGAGCGAGGAGCAGAAGAATCCAAAGAACGATATTTATCGCGCATGTCCCTAGCCTCTCTGTCTTTTAAATAACCGTTGAAAAAAGCCGCTGCGCCCACTATGTCAAACGCAAGAGCCACCCAAAAAGAAGCATTGCTCTCGGATTTCTTCTGCTCAAACTCAGGCTTGTAACTATCATCGTATTTTTGCGAACCCATATTACCCATATTATGCTTATGCGCAATTTTCTCATTGTACCTAAGTTTAACATTCACCGCTTCTCTCTCGTTGCCTATATCGATAACCGAACACAAAGGAACAGGACCAATGAAAGGCGTTTCTCCTGCCTGCTTGCCATTCACAAAAACCGGCTCGTTCACAGGTTCTCCATTGCGCTCCGCACTCAGCGCCAAGCCGCCTTGCTTAAGTTTTATGTGCTTTGCCATATCAAAAATTTCGCGACTGCCCTTGCTTATTTCAACATCAAAACTTATGTCCTCATAACACCTGTGGCTAAGCTTAACGCTATATTTATTTGGAGACAATATATTTTCAAAAGACGCTGCTGCCTTGCCGCCTATAGCTATGTTCCAGCTTTCATTTTCGCCAATGCTACCGGAATAAGCAGGTTTTATATTCAAAATGCCGAATTCAACTTCAAAATTGCCATTGCCGCTGCTTGACACGCTGCTTATGCCGCCGGCAAAAGACGGAGAACCGGAGGAAAGTTTTTTGAATAATGCTGGGGATTTTTCATTTATAATAGCGAGCAAGCCGTATATGTCTTTGGCTGTGCCTGTGAACGAACCTACCATAGTTCCTTTTCCGCTTTCGTAAAGTTCCACCTTAATTGTCAAATCGCTGCCAAACCGCCCGGTGCGGCCTTGCGCTACATAGTCTGCGTTTACTTCCTTTCCAAGTTGAGCCAAGCAACTCGATTCTCTGCACTTTTTTGCGGCTTCTTCCTGGGAACCCAAAAAAGCAACTATGCTTTCTTGGGTCATAACTGCGTAGTTTCTCTGCGACAAGTTTTCAGTAGCAATTTCACGTAACCTGTCCGTTAAATGCGTCAGTTCCAAAGCCGCAATCTGCGGCTCGCCATCGTCAACTGCGTTTATTATAGCTATGCGCTTCTGCTGTTGCCCATAAACGGCAAAAACAAGAAGAAGCGGAATAAGCCTGATTACGTATGCCATTAGAAGGTTAATTCCATATTCTGCAAAGCCGCGCCGCTAGCACCTTTGCCCAAATTATCCAAAACAACCGTGACTTGCCCGAATTCATCGCGAGCAAACACAAAAATTTTCGCATTGTTGGTTCCATTGCAAATCGTTGGATCCAATTTATCCGGATTTTCGCCAGCAACGCTTACATATTGGCAATCTTTGTAATAATCCGCAAAAAATTCTTTCAATCCGGAAACGCCAAACAAGCCAACCGTCACTGCCATTCCCTGATAATAAGCCCCAAGAATAGGATTGAACAACGGAGGCTTAGCAAGCCCGGCAATTTTTTGCATTTCCGGCAAATGCTTGTGGTTAAGACCAAGAGCGTAAAGTTTTGGAGCAAAAACCGTATTTGAGCATTCTTCAATCATTTTTCTGCCGCCACCGCTATAGCCAGTTAAACTGTAACAGCTCAAATTTTCATCCGCTTTTATTATGCCCTTCGCCACAAGCGGATAAACTGCGAGCAAAAAACCAGTAGCATGGCAACCGGGATTTGCTATTCTTTTTGAATTTTTGATTTTTTCCCTGTGCTCATGCGAAAGCTCAGGCAAGCCATAAGCCCAGGCATCGTTTGTGCGATGCGCTGTGCTCGTGTCTATAACAACGGTGTTTGGATTCGTGACAAGCGCGGCGGACTGCCTTGCGGCATCGTCTGGCAAGCACAAAAAAGCAACGTCGGCTGAGTTTAAAAGCTCTGCTTTGCGAGCAAGGTCTTTGCGAAGTTCCGGCTCTATTTCCAAAAGCTCCACATCACTGCGAGCTTGCAGTTTTTCAATTATCTGCAAACCCGTTGTGCCTTCATGCCCGTCAACGAAAACTCTTCTCAACCCTATTTCGCCTTGTTTGTAACCCAAACGGAAACCGTAGCTTCCACGCCGGAAAATACTTTAACCGAAACAGAGTAGTTGCCGAGCTGCTTTATAGGCTCTGCCAAGACAACCTGCCTCTTTGCGATGTTAAAGCCTTTTGCCTTGAGAGCTGCGGCAATATCTGTAGCGGAAACCGAGCCGTAAAGCCTTTCGTTTTCCACAACGCTGCGCTCAATGGTAATTTCCGTAGCGGAAATTTTAGTGGCAATGTCTTCGGATGCGGCAAGTTCCTTGCGGAACAGGGCTTCCATAGCAGCGCGGTTTTTCTCCAGAGAGAGCTTTGCCTGCTTGGTAGCTGTTACGGCAAGGTTGCGAGGGAACAGGTAGTTGCGGGCAAAGCCGTTTTTAACCTGAACCACATCGAGCAATTTTCCAAGGTGCGGGACTTCTGCTTTAAGAATAACTTCCATAACTCCTCCCTTACCTTAAAGAATCCGCTACGAATGGAAGCAGAGCCACGTGGCGAGCGCGTTTAATGGCTTCTATAAGCTCGCGCTGGTGCTTTGCGCAGTTTCCGGACAAGCGGCGAGGCAAAATTTTGCCACGGTCTGAGAGGAAGCGGCGAAGCATGGCTTCGTCTTTGTAATCTATAAAGCTGATTTTATTTTCGGTAAACCAGCAGCTCTTTTTGCGTGGAACGTTGGTGGTACGTTCGTTCTTTTTTTCTTCGAAGTTCATCAGTCTGCATCTCCATAGTCTAAGTCAAAGCCGTCAGTAGCATCTGTGGTGCTTACATGATCTTGGTTGTAAACTATCTCGGTCATCGGATAGTCTGCCAGTGTTAAAAAGCGCAATATATTTGTGTTTATATTGAATCCGCGCTCCAAATCCAGAACAATTTCGCTATTTGCCTTGTAATAGAATATCACATAAAAGCCGTGCGTTTGTTTGCGGATTGTGTAAGCGAGCTTGCGCTTTCCCCATTTGTCGCATCTCTTGACTTCGCCGGAGTGCGAGAGGATTTTCTTTTCAACGGAGGCAATCTCTGCCTCAATTGCTTCATCTGAAATCATGGCGTCTATGACAACCATAGTTTCGTAGTCTTTTATACCCATAAATGTTCTCCCTATGGACTTCAGTCCGCTCCCAACATTAGGAGCGGAAGGTACCTGCTTTTTTTGCAAGTAGCATAAATATAGAAAATTTTGGAGGTTTTGTCAAGTTTTTGGCGCTTTTGGGAGCTCGGTTTTTCTATTTTTCTTTACATGAAAATACTTATAATAGATGATGAGCCGCTGGCTCGGGTTAGAATGCGCAAGCTGCTTTTGGAAAGCGGCAAGGAATTGGAAATAGACGAAGCTGATGGGGCAGACCAGGCTTTGGCTAAAATAATTGAAAATAAACCTTTTGCCGTTTTTTTGGATATTCAAATGCCTGGCAAAGGCGGATTTGAGCTGGTGGAAGATTTGGTTAAAATTCCAAAAGAGGATGTTCCCCATATAATTTTTGCCACCGCATTCGATGAATATGCTATAAAAGCCTTTGAAAAAAACGCCATAGACTACCTGCTTAAACCAATAGAACAGGACAGGCTTCTGCAAACGCTTGAAAAATTAATTGCTTTGGAAAACACCAACAAGGGTGCTATCAATCGCGACTCAGCAGATATCTTTGAAAAATTGAAAACCATGATAGAAAGCAAAAACGAAAAATACTTGCATAGATTGCAGGTGAAAATTGGCGACCGCACCCTGCTCATAAACATCTCGGACATAGTGCGCTTTGAAAGCGATGAAAAATACACCGCCGTTTACACAAGCGACAGCCGCTATATAATAGACACTCCCATAATAGACTTGGAAAACAAGCTGGCCCCCGAGGCTTTTATCAAAGTTCATCGCGCGCACTTGGTTGCGGTGGGCAGAATAGCGGAAATACGCAGGCAATTTCCCGGAAAACTAGCCGTGATATTGAACGATAATGCCAAAACTGTAATCCCGGTAGGCAGAAACTATGTGGACAAGGTAAGGGATTTGTAATTTTCTATATTCTCCCTAAGAGCTTGGGTAGGGAGCGCTTTATTTATATGACAGCCATAAAAGGAGGTTTTTATGCGTTTTTGCGCATTTGTGCTTGTTATTATATTTAAGGAGGCGAAATGGTCGATTTTTACGAACAGGAGCTAAAAATCCTGCAAAACTTAAAAAAAGATTTTGACAGCTCTTATAAAAACGCCGAGTTGAATTTTGACTCGGAACAGCTTTTATTTGGTCTCGCAACTTTAACCGCAAGAATTCGCAGGGAAATGGCAGAGACGGAGAGCGAAATAGCACGGGATTTTGTGGAAAGCGTTGCGCCGGAAATGCTGCTGCCGCTGCCGGCACGCTGCTTGGCGGAAATAATTCCCTCGCCAAGCGACAACCGGGAAAGAACAATTCCAAGCGGAGCCATGCTTTTTTCGAAAGGGAAAAAAGAAAAACCGTTTCTGTGGCGAGTTGTGGGGGAGCACAAGCTAAATCCTGCGCAAAAAATAATCTCGGTTAAGGCAGATGAAGATTGCCTGGAATTTGAAAGCACAGGTTGCGGGCCTTGGATTATTTTTATAAACGGAGGCTGGGATTTGTGGCGCTTAATGCTTGAGCACGCAAAGCCTTACATCATTGCCAAGCCGCAGAATCCTTGGGAGCTGTGCAGGGATTTTTTTTGCTTTGAAGAAAAATTCAGATATATTTACATGGAAAATTTACCTAAGAAACTCAGATTTTCAAGAAACATTCCGGTGAAAATATGTGCTGAAAATTTTAAGCTCAATGTTTTGCCAATAGAAAACGCTTTTGAGCAAAACTTGGATCCCGTGCTTTTGGAGAGCGGGGCGTTTGAAGCAAAAATTTTTCCAAACGAAGAGCGGCAAATTATTCTGCGCTTAACGGAGGTGTTGGCCGGGAATGCGAAAAAAGCGAGCTTCAAAGAAATAAAATATCGCTATGATTCCGGTGAAATACGTTTTGCGGATTTGCCGCCGAACTCGGACATGCTTTCCATTGCGGCGATTGTTTGCGATGGAAACTTTGCGACCGCAGAGGCGTTGCAGGTGAAAAATTCCGCAATGCAAATGTGCGAAGTACGCTCTGTGATAGATGTCCGGCCATTTTTGCCCTGTGCGGAGTCGCCGGAATGGGAGATTTTGGGATTGTTGCAGCAAAATTATCTGCGCTTTTTTGAAAAAGATGTCTTGAAAAATGCTCTTTGCAGATTTGAAACCCGTTCATACATTGCGCAAAACATAAAAAGCGTTTCTCTGGAACATAAAAACGCTGTGTACAAAGGCTGTTTGGTTCCTTTGGCGAGCGTAAAAATAATTTTATCTTTGGATTATACTCCCGTTCTGCATGCTTTTGGCGAAATGCTTTATGAACTATTCAAAAAAATTTTTATTTGCAATATGCTGGTTGAACTGATTTTGCGAGTTGAACCTTATGGAATGGAGCTTAAATGGGAATAATGCATTCTTTTTTACAACCCTTGCAAAGCGATGAAGAAAAATGAGAGAATCGCAAAAAATATCATGCACAAAAATGCGCCGGCTCTCAGGCGGGCGTTTTGCAAAATGCTCGCTCCGTTAACGGCGAACAGCAGCATTGGAACAAGAGTTGGCGCAATGTAGCGATAATCCTGCATGCTGCTTACGGAATAATATGCTCTTGCGAAAACCAAGCTTGCGAGCATGGCTAGGAAAAACAGCAAGCTCGGCAAATCCGGAGTCCTCATATTTAAAATACCCCAAATAATCAGCAAAAAGAAAACCAAATTCAAAACATTCATAATGTTCGCAAAAATTCTTCCAACGCCTGAGTTCCAAACAGAGTATTTCCCGTACAAAGTCGATTTAACAAAGGAATTCCAGAAATATTGTTCGCTATCATCGTCTGTGTAAGGCTTTGTCAAATAATCCCTCATGTCAAAATACGCAAAACTTCCAAATGAAGTGTGAACAGTCAAATCCTTGGCTGGGTCTTTAATTGTGTAATCAGGAATTATATTGTATTTTGACGCAAAAACGGAAAGCAGCGCAATTGCAAAAATTCCAACGAGCACAGCGAGGCTTGGCAATCTCCAAAAGCGGAAAATTCCGCAAACAAAAATAATAAGCAGAACTCCCAGAACAGAAAAACCTGTTAGCTTGAACGCGACGGCAATGGCCGCTCCAATAAACGCCAGCAGCAAATGCCCGCTTCTTTGCCCAGTCCACCAAATTTGGGTATAGAACATGCACATCAAAGCGCCAAAGTAAAAAGGCGCGTCGTTTCCAATGCGTGGGGCAACCGTTACAAATCCCGGCCATAGCACAAAGAGCAAACAAGCCATCCATGTTAGCCTTGTGCTGCGAAAAAGCCTGTATAGCAACGCAACTCCAAAAGCCAAAGACGCAAAGGAAAAAAGCATTGAAACTTGTTGCAAATAGCGGATGGTTGGCTCCGTATAAGAAAAATACATTAATCTTACGCAAACGCCCAAAAGGATAAAAAGAATTGCGACGTTGCCAAATTTGAATTTTTTTAAAATAGAAGAGAATGAAAGCAAAAGGAGCAGAGTGAAAGCGTAATGCATCAAAGAGAGGCTTTTGAATCCGTCATGCGGCTTTTCCGTTTGCATAAGCAAAAAATACACCACAGCCAGCACCGGAAGCAGGTACAATAAAGGTTCTCGCAGAATTCTTTGAGGCATAAAGGCAAAATAGAAATATTTTTCTATATTTCCCCTGTGCGCAAGTTTTTAGCCATTTGTTTATTTGCCTTTATTATGTCGTTTGGAGCGGAGCGAACATCTCCTACCATATCCGTTATGCAATTTACGGACAACAATCAGGGAGCCGCAGCTCATAGCTATGGAAAAGTCATAGCCGCAATGTTTGGCACCCATTTGCGGAGCGAAACCAATTTCATTGTGCTTGAGCAGGGGAGCCTGCAGAAGGCCGGAGCCTTGCTCTCAGGTTCGGTTTCAGCCTTAGGCTCGTTTATTCAAATTGACGTGAAATTGATTTCGACAAATTCCGGCGATGTTATGGTTGCCGAATACGCAGAGGTAAATTCGCAATCGGAACTCAGGAGCGCTATTTCCATACTCGCCAAAACAATAGAAGACAAATACCTTAGGCAATGGATGGGGGACTTGCAGATAACGGTTTTGCCGGCAGAAGGCGAGGTGTACTTAAATGAACAGTTTATGGGAAAATCAAGCTTGGCTAAGCCGCTTCGCTTAAACAATATGCTTGAAGGCAAATATGCCATTAGAGTGCTTGCAGGCGGCTATCAAAAATCAGAGCAGGAAATACAGGTGCAGCCCAGAACATTGCAAAACGTCCAGGTAACTCTGCAAAGCTTGCCCGGAAGCATTCGCATTGAAAGCGAGCCTTCGGGAGCAACGATATTCATAAACGGGCAAAATATGGGAAAAACACCATATAATATGGCATCAATAGCCCACGGCAGCTATAAAATAGAGTTGCAAGCAGAGAATTTCAAGCCTTTTACCAAGGCTCTGCAGGTTCAGTCTGGCCAGCTTACTGAACTAAAAGCCTCAATGGAAGTTATTGCAGGTTCGCTGTTTGTGCAAAGCACCCCTTCAAATGCGCAGGTCTTTGTAGGCGAAACATTTATGGGAATGAGTCCTCTTCTTTTGGAAAATGTGAGCCCCGGCACGGCATCGGTTTCTTTGCGTTTAAAAGGACATTCGGAGCACAAAGAAAGCGTGAAAATTTTGCCCGGCAAAAAAGCGGAAATAAATGCTGCAATAAAGCGCCAAACAGGAAAATTGACAATGGTATCTGAGTTGCAAGGGCTTACCGTTAAAGTAGCGGGGGAGAGTTCAATGGTTTTGGAAGCGCCGTTTCATAAGCAAACATTAAACGCAGGAGAGTATCAAATAACTGTTTCCAAACCGAAGTATTACGATAAAGTTTACAGCATCACCATAAAATCCGATGAGGAATGCCGCCTTGAAACTGATTTGATTTTGAAACCTGGGCGAATATCTTTTGTGGAAGCCGGAAAAATTCCGACAGACGTTTTTATAAATAACCAGTACAAGGGAAAGTCCAGCAAAATGACTTTGGAGCTTCCAGAAGGGGAGCATGAAATTCTTGTGCGAAACTGGTTTAACGAAAAAAGATGGAAAGTTCAAATTTATGCGGATAAAACCGAAGAAATATCTTTGCAGGAGTTTACGCAAAATTCCTCCTTCTCATGGTGGGGTGTTTTAGCTGCGGCGTTAATTGCAATACCGGCTTACATTGTGGGGGATAAATGAAAATCAAATTGCTCCTGCTTTTTATGCTTCTGTTTTTTTCACAGATTTTTGGCGCTCATTTAACATATTACGGCCCAAGCGGCTACATTTTTGTGCCAAGCGGCTATGTCGCAGGGTATTCAAAATACACGGGATTTATGGATGAAGAATTGTCTCTTGCGTTCAGGTCTTCTTTTTCTTTTTTTGGCAGTGAGCAGGAATTGTCTTTTTCATCGGTGTATTTATTTGTTGACGAAGACGATGGCTATGGGCCAAAAAAAGTAGCAGGCGGTTTGTTGCCCGTTATTCCTTCCGTGAAATGGAACATAGAAGACAAAAGCGGAAACATTGTTCGCATTGGCTATTCTGTTGGTTATACTTATGTGTATGGAGTGTATGCCAGCGCAACATCGCAATTGATTCGCACTCCTATTTTGCAGCCGGAGCTTACGGGTGCTATTAGCTTGTGGACAAAGCGCGGCTATGGGCTTATAGGTTCCAGGTTGCAGTCTGCGGACTTGCGGGGAAATCCGTTGCCATTCGCAGTCACTGCGGAAGCCGGGTGGGCAGGCTCTATGAACTCAATTGGCGTAACAGAAGAATCCTTTTTTGCTTTTGGCACGGAGCTGAATTTGGGGAGAAACTTGTCTGTGCGGTGCGGTTATCGCATAGACCCTTTTAAATATTATGATTTTGACGACAACGGCAAAAAAATAGCTCCTAAAGAAGGCCAGAACAAAGACGGAAGCTGGAGCTTGAGGCTGGAGTTCCATTTTGACGGCGTTAAAAATGCGGGAGGCAATGCTAAATGAAATATTCCCGTTTAATTGCGCTGTTTTTATTTGCCGCTTCTTTTGCTGCCGCCGTGGAGCGCATTGGCGCGCCGGTTTCGCCTTCGCTTTGGGATTCCTATTTGCCAAACCCTGCGCATCCTTCTTATGCTTCAAATTTGGGAGCTTTGCTGGAAGGCCGTTTGACGCTTGGATTTCAGAATACAAGTTTGGGGCATATGTCCCTTTCGGTTCCGGGTTTGCAAATTATTTCTGCCAACACGAGATGGCAAGTGAAACCGGATCAGGACAGGTGGTCTTATGATTCCAAGCATGCCTATCTTGCGGAGAATGGCCGCTACAGGGGTTTGTTTCTTGTGGCTGGCGGCGGCAGGCTTTCGAGCATTTTGCCGCTAAATAACTGGGACTTGGGAATTGGCGGAACATTTAAGAGCCTT
>WQTK01000243.1 GCA_009786285.1 Candidatus Fibrimonadales bacterium
GATGCCAAACACATACAAAATCACATACAATCTTAACGGCGGAAGCGGCGATTCGCTGGGCAGCTATACTTACGGCGTTGGCTTGGTTTTGCCGGATAATCCTACAAAAACAAATTATGCATTTGCAGGATGGTACTATGGCGATGAATTGGTTACTGCGATTTCAGCTACTGAAATAGGCGACAAGGAGTTCTTTGCGAAGTGGAAGCTGAATACCTACACTGTGATATTCAACACAAACGGCGGCACGCAAATTAATCCACTTACGAACGTTGAACACGGCATTGCAATACAAGAACCGCCGGAACCGGCAAAAGACGGCTATATTTTTATCGGTTGGTACCTCGGAGAAAATCCCGTATCATTTCCGATAACGATAACAGCAGACATCACGCTTTATGTAAAATGGGTTGATGAGCCGGATAATTTGGAATATGCCATAAATATAACAAGCCCAGGTTTTGAAAAAAACGAAGCGCTCAGCAACGACAGCACAGTATATTTCACTGCGAGCGCAACTCTTTGCGAAGTTGAAGAAACCGATATAGAAATAACTCTTAATGATAAATATGTTGGTTTGGAAATGGGCGGCGCGCTTCTCGCAAATGGCGTTCCGGATGGCGAAGGCGGAATTAAATACAGCAAGCATGTTATCTTGCGCCACAAAGGCGGGCTGGACACTTTGAAATATAAGCTGCATAAAAACAACGGACTCATGGAGCATAATTCCATAATAATAGCAACCCCATTCCCATTTGACAGCATAGTGAAGCAAAAATGGAATAATGTCTTTGTAGTCAACAACAACCCGGCAACAAACGGCGGCTACCGTTTCACTCAGTTCAAATGGTTCAAAAACGGCAAAGAAACAAGCAATACGCTCCAGTATTTTTCAGCAGGCCCCCGTAGCACAGACCTTCTTAACCCAAGCGATGACTTTACCGTTCAGGTAAGCACCGAAGATGGCGTAAAAATCAACTCGTGCATAGGCCATCCAAAAATATCCGAAGAAAATCCGGCCTTCCAAAAACAAGTTCTTGGCATAGGCAAAAACAACCCGCCTCCGGATTCGGAAGTTTATACAACAAAAGGCGAACGCTCAACCGGCAAAACACCCGGTGTGTACATCATAAGGAGATCTTCAAAATGAAAAAACTCTCAATTCTTTGCGTGTCAATTCTCTTCGCATTTTCTCTGGCGGAAAAACCGCGATTTGAATACGATATCCACTACGGCTTTGGTGCTTCGGAAACGGGGCTGGGCAATGTTGCCGGCTTTGCGGCAACATTCTATCCGTTCACAAATAACTTCGGTTTTTCAGTTGGAGTAGAATATTTATCCAAAGAAAAAAAGAGATGGCTGGCTTCAATTGATGAAACGCAGCATCTTATAGATAATGAAGGCGATGAACTTGTTTTCAGGTATCGCCTTCACAACTTTGAAGAAAAACGCTCAGCTAAAGTTTTGCAAATTCCGGCTCTTTTCAGATATATCGGCGAATTCAGTTATGGCTCTGCCGGTTTCAAAATAGGCATTCCGCTAACAACGGAAATCAGAGCCGGTTATTCGGAATTAATTACGGAAGGTTATTATCCGGAAGTGGATTATAATTTCACGGATATTCCTTTTCAAAGTTTGGGCCATTACTACGGCGGCTCTTTTAAGACAAAGTTTGCCTCCGATATTTTGTTCGTGCTTGCAGTTGAATATGGCGCAAGGTTTGAAGTTTTTGACAAATATGCCATTATGTTAGGAGTGTTTGCCGAGCGTGCTGTAAACGATGGTTTTAGCAAAGATTTTGGCTCTAAAATTGAGCGAGTGGAAAACGGAAACGAAGCGGTTGCCAGGCTAAACAACAACTGGAAATCATGGAATCCTTGGAGCGTAGGAGTGCAGTTTAAGGTTTCGCTTCATAGCCTCGCCTCAACACCTCAGCTCTGAAAGCATTGATTCTGTCTGCGTTTGGCTTTCTGTGCGGGTAGGTGTAATTGCTCAAGATAACGAGGCAAAATTTATCGCTGGGCCTGCAAACAAAGCTGGTTCCGGTGAAGCCTGTTTTTCCGAAAATGGCTTCGCCTTTTTTTATTTCGCCCATGAATTTTGGGTTGTTCAGTTCAAAACCCAGCGCAGCGCACTCTCCCGGCAAGTAGCTCAATGCGTTCGTTGTCAATTTTTCCAGCAAAAAATCAGATTTCAAAATATGCTCCAAAAAAGTTAAAATATCAGGAACAGTGCTGAACACCCCCGCAGAGCCAACCACTCCCATTTTCCATGCGCTTTCATCGTGAGTTTCGCCTCTCAATTCCCTGCCTCGCCACGGGCAAATTTCCGTGGGAATTATGCGGCTTGCAGATGTCCATTCAAGAGGGTTCCAACCGGTGCTGTGCATTTTGAGCGGCTCAAAGACTTTTTCCTTAGCCAGTTTGTCCAATGTTTTTTTGTAAATCGCTTCCAATACTTTGCCCAGCACAATGCTGTTCGCATTTCCGTAGCAAAATAATTTCCCCGGCGGTATTTCAAACTTATGCGTGCAAATGCGCCTCCAAATTTCTTGCGGAGGCAAATCTTTTAAACTGCTCATCGGAAAACGATAATCCAGAGAATGTGTTAACAAATGAAAAATTTTGCCTTTATTTTTAAATTCCGGCAGAATATCTGCGATGGGCGTGTTAACATCTAAATTTTCGATTAGCGCAAGATAGCCTGTAGGCATGGATTTTGTTATGGAAGCGCAGTCAAAAACGCTGTCTTCTTCGCAGTTATAGGTGAAAAATTCTCTTTTGCCGTTTTGCGATATGCCTATGCAGCAGGAGGCGAAAAGATCGCCGACGTCATCGCAAATTTTCCCAAAGTCGTTTCGCATTCTGCCCTCACGTAAAGGCTGTTGTTCAGGGGTATTTCAAAATCAAAAGATAAAGAATCGTCTATCTTCATTTTTTCGGTTTTTTCAGAGCCATTTTCGCCTCTGAAAACAGTTATGCTCAAAAATTTGCCATAGTCTTCTGTGCTTTTTGCGTGCAGCGCAGAATTTTCAAACCACAAAGCCGGGCCGTCTGTCATGTAGAGATGTTCAGGCAGTTCGCTGAAAGGTTTTGGAGTTACGGTTCTCACTTGCCCGAACACGTGCTCTTGATTGCATTTCAAGCTCCAAAGCGGTTGTTTAACAGCCGTGTAGCTGTTCAAATCGCCGTGGGCATCATTGCCGCCAAGCGGCAGCAGCTTATAGCCGGCAAGCAAGCATTCAATCCAAAGCGTGCGCCCTTGATAAAAATCCTCTCCTCTAAATCCATTCCAAAACTGTGCGCCGCAGATTTTATTTTCCGTTAAATCCTTGAAATTCCAATGCCCTCTTTTCAAAAGAATTTTTTCCGCAAGCAGCATTTGCAACTTTGGATGCGCGGCAAAGCAAAACGCATTTGATTTTTTTATCGCTTCTTTAATTGTCAAATCCGGGTTCGTGTTCCACCATCTGCGGCCGCCGTCTCCGTGGCCTTCAACATAATTTTCATTTCCAAACGCCAACAGGTGCACATTTTTATTTTCCGAATTTCCGCATGAAATTTCTTCGCCAATAATAACATTTTCCAATTTTTCATTTTTTAATTTTTGAAATTTCATTTCGTTTAATAAATCATAGGAATGATCTGTTATGCACACAAAATCCAATCCAACGGATTTTGCCGCTTTTTGCAGAACTGCGGGGGCAGCTCCGAATTCCACCGAATCCAATGTGTAGCTTGAATGGCAGTGTGTGTCTCCAGCCAGCCAGCCTTCCGGTTTGGGAGGGTGTTCTTTTAGAAAGTTTATGATTAATGGTCTTGGCGGCAAAAACGGGTAATTCCATCTCTCGCATACTTTTCCGTCATATTTTATAAAAATTTCCAGCATCCATAAACCAGTGCTTTGTGGTTTTTCAAATTCCAATTCTTCAAAATGAAATGGCTTGTCGAATTGTTTTTGAATTTGCAATTTAAAAGGCATGGTTTGTCCGTCTGCGTTTTTCCATTTTCCGTAAACTTCTTCAATGAAAACCGGAAACTTGCTCGCCTTTCTCACTATCAGCCAAACAGGGCATGGCATTCCGGGGCAAATTTGAAAAGGAGAGTCTATTAAAATAACCGGCTCTTTGCGATAAAGCCTTGAAACCGGAAGCTTAAAATGTGTTTCAGCGTAGTGAAGCATTGAGTTTGTAATTTAGAAATTTACCTCACCATCACTCGTATTTTTTAAAGCCTATGTTCACAAATCAACGGTTACTATAGAAAAATCTTCCTTCTTCCGTTCAAAATATACTTTGCCGAGACGAAACTTGAAAGAACCTTTTTTTTGCAATTTTTCGTAGAGCTTTGCGTCTTCATTTGTCGCTTCCCAGCTAATCCCTTTGTTTCCAAGCCACATCCTGAAAAGCTCGCCATAACCCTGAGGCAAATAAAAATGCCTCAAAACCACAGGCACCTCTTCCGCAGGAGAAACCAAAAAAGGATTGAAATAAGAATCCAGAATTTTGAGCGCCTTTGGGTAAACTCTTTGCGAAAGCTCCGCTATGCGAGCAAGACTGTTTACAGTGGAACTTTCCATTTTCGGCAAAATTTGCAAACGAACCCTGTTTCTAAAATGCTCCGGACTTGTGTTCGTGGGGTCCTCTCTCCATTCTATGTTATTTTTTTTTGCGTATTCCAGCAAATCATGTTTTGATAGCTCCAGCATCGGGCGAATAACCCCGTCACGGCGCTCCGGCAAAATTCCTCTAAGCCCTTTTAAGCCTGTACCTCTGGCTATGCGCAAAAATACGGTTTCCGCCTGGTCGTCTCTGTGATGCGCTGTAGCCAAAAAGTCTGCGTTTAATTTGTTTTTCAATTCAAAAAGCAAATTATACCTGGCTTCCCTCGCAACGGCTTCAAAATTGCTTCCAAATATCTTAGGATCTATAAAAAGCTCGTAAAACGGCACTCCGTATTCTTCGCATTTTTTTTTGATTAATTCTGCGTCTTTAACTGCGTCTTGCCTTATTCCGTGGTTTACGTATGCTGCATATGTATTTAATTTCGCGAAGCGATGCAACATGCACATGCTGTCTAATCCGCCGGAAATTGCCAGCAACACTGATTTATTCCAAAGACGCATCCCAATCTTTCCAAACAGGATCGTAGCCGTTTTGCCTTATTTTCTGCTCTATCTCCGCCGGGCTTCTGGAATCGTTTACTTCCCACTGCGGAAGCTCGGCTCTGGATGTTGCATAGCCGCCGGGATCCGTTCTGCTGCCGGCGCTCATGGTGGTAAGCCCCAGCATCATGGCACGGTCTCTGAAATTCGCAGACTCCCTTGTGCTCAAAGCAATCTCAACATCAGGAAAGCATATTCGGTAAGCGCACATCAACTGAATAAGCTCCTTGTCGCTTGGAGTGCGCAATTCAAAAGTTTGCCCCTGAAAAGGCCTAAGTCTTGGAAAAGACACGGAAAATTTGCTCTGCCAGTAAGTGCTTTGCAAATAGCCCAAATGCAGTGCCGTAAAAAAACTGTCTATTCTCCAATCTTCCAAGCCAAGCAATGCGCCAATTCCAATTTTTCTCACCTCTGCCATTCCAACTCTGTCCGGGCATCTCAGGCGTTCTTCAAAAATGCTTTTTTTGCCGCTGGGATGATGCTGTTTGTAGGTTTCTTCCCTGTAAGTTTCTTGATAGACATAAACTGCGCCTGCTCCGTTTTCGGCAAGCTCAGCATATTCCTCCGAGCCAAGCGGCTGGACTTCTATTGAGATGGAGGAAAAGTGTTCCCGGCAAAGTTTTACCGCATTCAATATATACTCAAAGCCGGCATTTTTTGGGCTTTCTCCGGTTACCAAAAGTATGTGCTCAAACGGACCTGTTTTTTTTATTGCAGCTATTTCTGCGCAAGTTTCGCTCGCAGTTAAAATTTTTCTTTCAATGTGGTTCTTATGGTTAAAGCCGCAATACACGCAGGAATTCACACAGTCGTTTGAGAGGTAGAGAGGTATGTATAACTGAATTGTTTTGCCAAAGCGGCGCAGCGTCAGTTCTCTGCTTTTTTTTGCCATTGCTTCCAGGTATGGAACAGCGGCGGCAGAGATTAAAGCGGCAAAATCCACAACGTTTAAATTCTCTTTCTTCATAAGCGCGCGTTCAACTGATTGCAACGTTGTAGTGGCTATTTGCTTTTCCACTTCTTCCCATTTGAATTTGGAGAAAATTGAAGAGAACATATTATTAAATCTCAATCCATTTCACCGTTGCCTGCAAAGAATCGTTTATGCTTTTCGGCTGTGCGGCTTCAACTTTTGCCAAGCTACCCCTGCTCGCTTTTATCTGTTCTTTCAACGCCAAAAGCTTTGCGCCCTCAAGCTTGGGCGTGGCTATCATTTTCTTTTTAAGCGGATCCATCCAACTGCCTTTAGGCTCCTTTATGGAAAAATGCAAATGCGGTCCTGTGCTCCTGCCTGTACTGCCAACCTTTCCAATCACTTGCCCGCCTCTAACTTTTTGCCCATTGCTAACTCCCCTTTGGGATAAATGCAAATACCAGCTTTGGCTGTTATCTGCATGCTTTATTGCTATGTAATTTCCGTTATCCTCTCCGTAAGACGAATGCAAAACAGAGCCTTCTGCCACGGCATAAACAGGAGTTCCGGTACCGGCACGGTAGTCAACTCCGTTGTGAAGCTTTCTAACACCCAGAATGGGATGAATGCGGTAGCCAAAGCCGCTTGAAACGTGCAAACGATCCAGCGGATACCTTAAGCCAGAACGTATAAGAGCCTCGCCTTCTTCCGTGTAATGCGCATTGAAGGAGCTTTTTGGGTCAGCCTCTTGGTATAAAAAAGTTTCGGTATGCTTTATTGTTCTGCCGGCATAGCTAGTGTATAAAACCTTTCCTTTTATCCAAACAGAATCCTGGTAGCGAGTTTCGCTCAGCAAAATCTTAAACTTGTCCCCTTGTTGCGCTGTGGCAAAATTAATCTTGCATTCCAAAACGCCGTTTACAACGCCTACCATTTCGCTTGGAATGCCAATGCTCCTCAAAGTTTTGTCCAGCGTGCCGCCTGGCGGCAAAACGCCCTCATATATGGCGTAGCGAACGTTAACCGGTTTTTCAACTATTTTATAAGCCCACTGGCCAGTGCTGTCCAGCATTAAAAAGTGAATGGTCGCAGGGTTTTCCTCATATCTGAACAAAACCGCTTTAGATGTGTCTTTTTTGTCAAAGCCAATCCAAAATACTTGCCCCTCCCTCAAGGTCTTCTCAAAATCCACTTCAACGGTATCTTTAAGGGTGTTGAATATTTTCAATGATTGCGTGAACTCTGCGCCAACGCTTTGCATGGTTTGAAGAGGCCCCCAACCATTGCCTACAGTCGCAGGCTTTAAGATTGGCTGTGCTGATATGAAACTCTCAAGGGAGTCTATTCTTTGCTGAATTTCGGCGAGCAGAGCTTCAGGGTCAGGCTGCTTTTCTGTTATTTTCTCCTTGCAGGAAGAAAATAACAATGCAGCAAATATGGCTACAGAAAAAAATATTTTCAATTTAGTTTTCTTGGTTCCGCATTTCGGTTTGTTCTCTGTCAACAGTGTTTTTCAGGTAATCGTTAAAGTTACGATCTATGTTGATACCTTCAAAACTGGCAGCATCTTGGTCCAAAACGAACACTGCGCTCGGATTGTCCATCCAGCCCACAACGTCCACGGCCTCAATGTTCATGCCTTTGTCGCCAGGCCCTTGCAAAACCTTTTCCACGTCAAAGTTGCTTACCCAGCCCTGGCCGCATGAGCCTCTGACTAGAGTATAAGAATCCTGCTGCTTTATGATGGTCATCTCATCGTTAAAGCTGGCAACGCAAACTACTTTGCCGCCACCGCCGGAAGCCTCTTTAAGCTCAATATCACCTTTTTTGGACTTAACCTTATTGGTGGCCTTCTGAGCAAAAGCACCCGCAACCGCGAATACTAATAAAACAAGAAAAACTTTTTTCATAATAACCTCTTACCTATAATATACATAAAAAAAAGACAAAGCGGAAGATTTTTTTGACTTTTTTGCTAAATTTGGCATATGGACATCTCAGACAGGTTATTTACACTGCTTTATGACACCGTTAAGGCGTGTGCGGAGCAAATTTCATGGCTTTTAGGCGCGCTTTTTCTGATTGGCATTGCGCTGCATTACGTTTCCAAGCTCAGAAACAGGGCTTTTGCAAATTCCGTAGGCCAAAACGCCGAGTTATACATAACCGGCTGGATTGGAGTTCCGGTACACGAAATGGCTCATGCCATTTTTTGCTTCATTTTCAGGCATAAAATCACGGAAGCCAAGTTTTTATCGCCGTCGGAAGACGGAACCCTTGGCTATGTCAAGCATGAATTTGACCCAAAAAACTCCTATCACAAAATAGGCAATTTCTTTATAGGAATTGCTCCTATGCTCTTTGGCTCCGTGGTTATTTACGCCCTGCTGGGCGTTTTGCTTCCCCAGTATCTGCCTGAGGAACAAAGCGGCAGCATAGCCGCTACAGGATGGGGAATTTTCAAGAATTTCTTTAACGCCGAAAATTTGGGCAACTGGCGCTTTTGGGTGTTTCTTTACCTCTCTCTTGGAATAGCCAGCCACATGAAGCTTAGCGCTGCGGATTTCAAGGGTGCCGTCAGTGGGTTTATAACCTTGCTGTGCTTGGTTTTCCTTGTGAATTTAACTGCGAATTCGGTAATCGCTTTGGGACTAAAGGGGCTTTCCGTTTCGGGCTGGCTCACGGCAAAAGTGGATGTTTTGCTATCTCTGTTTTACTCCATAATGCTTTACGCCCTTGTGATTTCTCTTGCTTATTTGCTGCTCTCTTACCTGTTGCTTGGAATTGTCAGGTTATTGTTTAAGAAATCTAATTCCACCGATACTCCGCAGAGTTCGTAAAATTTTTTCAAAGACCTTTCATGCGAGGCTGTAAAGCTGTAGTCTATGGCGTTGTAATAATCGCAAGCCACTGCCTGAGGCAAGCCGTGAGGATAATGCCTTTCCCATTTTTGCAGGCACTGGCGGCGGTTCTCCTTGAATTCTCTTATGCTCTCTTCTGTTTCGTTCAGATAATTTTCAAGCAGGGAGCCTCTACCCAAGGCTTCTTTTCTTATTATCCATAATCCAAAAACAAAGGGCAAATTTTGCCATTCCTGCCACACGGAAGCTAAATCATAGGAGTATTCCCATTTATTTTCCGAGCCTTCCCTCAAGGCTCTATCTCCTATCAAGAGCCTCGCGTCGCAGTTATCTTCGCAGCTCCAAACGGGGGAGACCTTGAACCGCAAGCTCGAAAGAAGTTTTAGCAAAGTTGCCGAGGTATCGCTTTCCCCGGTTAAATGCACGGATTTTCCGCCAAGGTTTTCCCATTTATATTTTGAAAAAAGCTTTACCGATTGCACCTCGAGAGTGCTTGAGGTGCAGAATCTGTCGCAAATAATGTATTTCTCCCGGTTTTTAGCGTATTCTATGGAGGAAGATGGGGAAAGCATGACTGTGCCATCCCTTAATCTTTTGTTCTGCTGGCTCGGAACACCGTCTAAAAAACGGACTTTTGGCACTGGATTATCCAAAAATCGGTGAAAAAATGGGGCGCAAACCAAGAAAGGTATGCGTCCAACGGTTAAAAATGATTCCATAGCAAGTAAAATTAACTATTTTAAGGCTAAATGATTTATGTTCACAATATTCTAACCGCGTCTCGCTTTGATTGGTAACTCAGACCATGCCTAAGTTTCTTGTAAAAAAAACAGCGCCTGCAGAAGATGGAAAATCTCTTGTGTTCAAGGGAAAGGTTGTAGAAGGTCCTATAAACAGGGGAATGGAGCTTCTCATTTCTATTGCCGGCCAAGCCGTTATTCCCGTAAAGATCGCAGATATCATTCACTTTGAAAAATCAAAGGATGATGCCAAAAAAGTCGGCTTGGTTGTTGACTTTGAAGACGAGCCGGATGATATGGCTATGATAATGGCGCTGCGCATCACGGAAGAAGAGATTGAGTGCAGGCAGCCTGCACCCTAAGCTCTATTTTTAAGTTTATTGTTCAATCCGTTTTAAAAACTCATCGTAGTCATCGCATTCATCGATGTCTTTGAGCATGTCGCCGAATATGCTTTCGTCTGCTTGCTTGCAGTCCAAGGTTGCCACTGAGCCTTGTTTTGAAAAAACCGCTCCTTTTTGCATTTCCTGTTCGCTGATTTTTTTGTCCATGGCGCGGCAATAATTTTCAAAAGTTTTTTTATCCATTTCAACAGCGATAGCTTCGCCTGATTGATAGGATGCTGGTGTGCGGCAGCTTGGGCAAGTGAACACAAAGCCGAGCACTTCGCCGTTTTTGGGTTCCGCCGAATCGTTGCCAATGCAATAAGTCAGTTGCATATTGCAATGCGGACAAGCTATTGATATATCTGGCATATAAGGAAAATAGAAAACTGCTACCTTCCCAATATCTCCAGCACCCTGCTTACTCTCGAGTTGCTTTGGGCAAGT
>WQTK01000244.1 GCA_009786285.1 Candidatus Fibrimonadales bacterium
AAGGGTTGTGTTGATTTTACCCGCAAGCAAATAGACGATTTAACTGCGTATGTTGGGCGCTATGGCTCCAAGGGCTTGGTGTGGATGCGTGTTAAGGATGGCGACGAGGTTGAGACTCAGGTTGGAAAATTCTTTACAAAGGAGCAGTTGAACGCACTTAGAGATGCAACCGGCGGCAAAGCCGGAGACATGCTTTTCTTTATAGCAGCTTCGGAAAAAACCGCTGCTACGGCAATGGGCCAGCTTCGTTTGGAAATAGCCCGCATGAAGGGCTTGATGGACAGTGATGTTCGCAAGTTCGCATGGATTACTGAATTTCCGATGTTTGAATACAGCGAGTCTGAAAAGCGTTATATGTCCATGCATCATCCGTTCACAAGTCCGCTCCCTGAGCATTTGGACATGATGCTTGGCGGCAACTTGAAGGATTGCAAAGCCCATGCTTATGATTTGGTTTTGAACGGCGTGGAAATAGGCGGCGGCTCGGTTCGTATTCACAATCCGGAAGTGCAGGAAAAGGTTTTCCGTTTGCTGGGTCTTTCCGAGGCGCAGGTGAAGGAAAAGTTCGGTTTCTTTGTTGACGCATTCAAGTTCGGCGCGCCTCCGCATGGCGGCTTGGCTTTGGGTCTTGACAGGGTAGTGGCAACACTTGAAGGCCAGGATTCAATTCGCGATTTTATAGCGTTCCCAAAGAACACGAGCGCAAGTTCGCCAATGGATCAATGCCCAAGCGAAGTTGACCCGATTCAATTGATGGAAACGCATATTTCGTTGAATGTGACGGCGAAGTAACTCGGTATTTTTCTATATTTCAATCCATTAATGGAAATTCGCAACATCGCTATTCTCGCGCATATTGACGCCGGCAAAACAACGCTTTCAGAGCGTATTTTGTGGACTGCGGGCAAAATTTTGCGAGCTGGCAATGTGGAAGACGGCCTTGCCACTATGGATTATCTGTTTGAGGAAAAAGCGAAGGGCATAACTATAGAAGCTGGCATTTCAAACTTTGTGTGGCGCGACATTTGGTGGAATTTGATAGACGCGCCGGGCCATATAGACTTTAGCATGGAAGCAGACACCGCTTTGGAAGCCGCAGACGGCGTGGTTCTGGTTATCTCCGCTGTGGACGGAATACAGCCGCAAACTTTTGCCGCATGGGAAAAGCTGAAATCCCTGAACAAACCATGCATTATATTTTTCAACAAAACCGATTTGCCGGAGGCAAGGCTGGAAGAAAGTTTTTGGGAAATAGAAGAACAATTTGGAGTTAGCCCTGTGCTTATGAGCTGGCCTGTGCAAAATGAGGGCGTGTGGGATGTTTTAAGCGGAACATTTTTGAGCCACAACGCAGAAGGCAAAGAAGATGTAATTGATTTTGCAAAGGGAAAAAATGAAATGGAAAATTGCCGCAAAGAGGCCTGCGACGCAGCCTCTTTGGCAGATGATGGATTGTTGGAAACATTGGTATCTGGCGGTTGTAAGGGCGTAATGCATTACGCCCTTACAACCGCTGACCTGTGCGCAGGATTGCAAAAATTGTTTTACAGGGGTTCGCACATCTTATGCTACGCAGGTTCCGCAAAACAAAATATCGGTGTTAGATCGTTGTTGAATGGTCTATCCTTTTTCCTAAAACCACAACCAATAAAAACCAATGAACCCGGTCAAATAATACGCTATCGTTCATTTGCCGGAGTTGGCGAAGTGGCAATTTTTAAAAGCCATAAAAATGTGAAAAATCCTAAGGATCTAAAATTTTACCGCATACATGCGCAGCATTTGAGCGAGGTTTCTGAGATTTTTTGCGGCGATATTTACGCAGTGAAAGGATTGCCTTATAAAAAAGTCGCTGAATACACGCCGCTTTTGCAAATGCGAATCGAGTGCCAGAAAAGCGAAGATTGGGAAACAACGGGAGAAGCTCTGAAAGGCATTGCTCGCATGGATCATTCGGTGAAAATAACTGAGAACCTAAGCGATGGTTCCTGGACTTTGCACGCAATGGGCGCAGTGCAGTTTGATTTTATTTTGTCCAAGTTAAAAAGAGAATTTCATTGCGAAGTGAAGGCAGGGGAGCCGAGTGTTGAGCTTAAGGAAGTGCTTTCAAAGGATTTGGAGCCTGTTGAGAATTTTTGCCAGATAGGGGAGACCAGCGTTAGTGTTTCGCTTTCTGCGGAAAAATTCGAACATTACGAACTGGAAGGTGAATTTACGCCTGAGATGCGGGAGGCTTTGGCTGAGTTTTGCGAAGCGGGTGTTTTGGGCAAGGGGGCTTTGCACGGCATTAAGTTTATTTTGCATAAACTGGAGATTGTGGGGGAGGCAAATCCATCGGTAATAAAAAAAGCTTGCTTGGATGCTGCGCAGATGCTGGTTGAGCCGAGCGCAGTGGAGATTCGCGAGCCGTGGGTTGATTTAACCGTTCAATGCCCGGCGGAGTTTGCCGGAGTGGTTGCTAACGACTTGCTTTCAAGAGGGGCAAAGATTATGAACAGCGACGGGGATGGCAAAAAACATCGTTTTTACGCTAATGCGCCTCTTAGCAAACTTACCCGCTATACAACGGAGCTTCTTTCCATAACAAAGGGCGGCGGCAATTACAGCATCACCTGCAATTCTCTTTCTTTTCCACAATAAACCTTGGCCTCTGCTTGGTTTCCAGATAAATTTTGCCTATATATTCGCCCACAATGCCTATAGACAGCAAAATAAGCCCGCCAACGCACCAAATAGAGCATATAATGCTGGCCCAGCCGGAAGTGGTATCGTTCCTGAAAAATTGAAACACGGAATAAGCTATCATTGCCAAACTCATAATAAAAATGGCTATTCCGAGCATTGTGACCATTCTTATTGGTTTTGTGGATAGCGAAGTTATTCCTTCCAAAGCGAATTTCAGCATTTTCGCAAAAGGATATTTGCTCTCTCCGGCCATTCTCTCTTTGCGTTCGTAATACGCAATGCCTGTTTTATAGCCAAGCATTGGGACTATGCCGCGCAAAAACAAATTCACCTCTTTGTAATCTTCCAAGGCGTTTATCGCGCTTTTGCCCATTAACCTGAAATCGGCATGGTTGTAAATTATGTTTGCGCCAAGCATATGTATTAATTTGTAAAAGCAATGCGCCGTTGTGCGTTTGAAAAAAGAATCTTTTGTCCTTTTGGACCTGACTCCGTAAACAATTTCGCAACCTGAAGCATGCAATTTAAGCATTTCACCGATAACAGAAATATCGTCTTGCAAATCTGCGTCTATGGAAATGCAAGCATCCGCAAATTCCTTGGAGGAGAGCAATCCGCACAAAAGAGCGTTTTGGTGGCCTCTGTTCCCGGAAAGTTTTATCCCGGAAATATTAGCTGGGTTTTCTTTGCAAAGGTTTTCGATTAGCTCCCAAGTGCAGTCTTTTGAACCATCGTCAACAAACACTATTTTTGACTCTTTGGAAATAACGCCATTGTCCGCAAGCCGTTGAATAGCACCAAGCAGTTGCTCTGCAGTTGACGGCAGAACTTCTTTTTCATTATAGCATGGAACAACTATTGCCAAAACCATAGCATAAAAATAGTAAATTTGTTTCCGTTTCAAGAAATCTGGCACGATTTTTGCATTCTACTCAATATGTCATTATTTGAAGGTTTGAATGTAGCGACCAGAGGCTTGGCGGCAGCCCAGATGGGCATAAGCGTTACCGGCCAGAACATAACAAATGCTTCTACCGAAGGTTATTCCCGCAAACGCATAGAGCAAAACGCGGAATTTAAGCGCGACGGAGCTTTTGGGCAAATGGGCTTTGGAGTTGAAGTTTATGCCATAAATAGAGTCCGCGACCAGTTTATAGACCGCCTTGTGAATGAAGAAGCCACTCGTTATGGCTATTTTTCGATGAAAGACAACGCTTATAGCAGAATTGAATCTATTTTTAACGAAGGCAGCGATAGCAAGAATTCTTTAAACCAGCTTTTGAACAATTTTTGGAACGGATGGTCTGACCTTGCGAACAATCCCGACAAAGCCGGCGCGAGAGAAACGCTTCGTTCCGCAACGCAAAGCCTGGTGGGGCAGTTTCATTACTTGGCAACCCAGCTTCGCTCTTACAAAGACACTATAAATGACGAGATTGAAGCTCGTGTTAAAAAAGTAAACGAAATTACTGCCAGCATTCACCGCTGCAATGTTGTAATATCCGGCACTGAAGGCGCTCTGAGCCACCAAGCTAACGATACGCGCGACCAGCGAGACAGATTGCTTGAGGAACTGGCTCAACTTGTTGATGTTGATTATTATGAAGATGACATGGGCGCGCTCATTGTAAGCACAAACGGAAATATGCTTGTCAGCGGCGCAAAAAATCACGAGCTTTTGATGCGGCGCTCAACAATAACCGAGCAAGACGGCTATCAGTACTCAAGAGTTGAAGTGAGTTTTGCGCAAACGGGAAACGAATTCAAGCCAAGGAATGGCGAGCTTAGGGCTTTGATGGATGTAAGGGACAACGATATTCCTAAATATGAAGGATACGTAAATGAAGTAGCGAAATCTCTTATCACGGAAGTGAATAAAATTCACCAAAACGGCTATACGCTCACAAACGCTACTTTCGTAGATTTTTTTGACAGCGACCCGAATAAATTGAACGCTGCAAACATAAGCCTTTCGCAAGCTGTGATAAATGACATAAATAACATAGCGGCAGGCGATGGCGGGAAAAAAATTAGTTCGCCTAATATTAGCTCTACTGTCAATCAGTTATTCGCGCCACCGGGAACTAATACCCAGTTGCTTGATTTGGTGAATGACGTAGGTATTGGAGATAATGATTATCGATTCATTTACAAGAATTCCTTGGTGATAAAAGACGCAGACACCGACAAGATTTTAATAGAAGGAAGAGATTATGATGTTGATTGGAACACTGCGCAGATTACATTCAAATACAGCGCTGCGGAAAATGCCTTTAGCCAGCCTGTTACTAATGTTTCGATAACTTTTGATTACCATGAATCCGGTTTCGCTGGCCCCGGCGATTTCAACAATGCGCTTTTGATTTCCCAATTGCGTGACAAAGCGGTTATGCAAAGTGATAATTTTGGAGCCGGCACCCAGACCATAAACCAGTTTTATTCCGGTGCGTTAGGCCGTCTTGGCGTTGAGCGCAACGAAGCTGCCGCAGGCTTGGACACCCGTACTTACGCTATGCAGCAGTTGAAAACCCGCCAAGATGAAATTTCCGGCGTTAACCTAAACGAGGAAATGGCGAGCCTGATTCAATACGAGCACACCTATCAGGCGAGCGCGCGCTACCTCACGACAATCAATTCCATGCTGGAAACGTTGCTAAATATGTAATTTTTGGAAGAAACCAATCAGCATTTGCTATATTTAAGCTATATGCCTATGAAACTCTTTCTTTTTAGCCTAACAATAGCCATTCTCCAACAGATGGCTTTTGCGCAAAATCCAGCGTTGCCGGTTATCAACATCAATACGGATGGCAGCGTACAGATTACAAGCAAAGAGGAATGGGTCACCATGACTTTTTCTTTAAACGACCCCAGCAACTCGCAAAATAATATTGCGGCTCTTAGCAACCAGCAGATTAAAGGGCGGGGCAACTCCTCTTGGAATGCCACTTGGAACCGCATCTCTCCGCCGGACGGAATTAACACGTATCGCAACCCGTACCGCATCAGATTCAGAAATAACCAGCAACAGTCGCCTTTTGGACTGCCTGCCGCTAGAAATTGGGTGCTGATGAACGCTGATATAGATAAAAATGCCTTTGGGCTTGAAATGGGCAAACGATTGGACTTGCAATATACATGCTCGTATAACCCTGTTGAGGTTTATGTGAACTCAGGTTATTCAGGCAAATATATTTTAACCGAGCACAGACAAGCTGATCCGGCATATATAGGTGCTCCTGGAAGGCCAAAAGCTCACTTGACAGAAGGTTGGTTTGTCGAAATGGATCGCTATTTTCCGGACGACGAGCCGGTAAAATTCCGCACGGAAAGCTACAACTTACCAGTGATAATTAAAAGCCCTGAGTTTACAGCGGATAGTGCTGATCCCAGTTATGATTTTGTAAAAAATGACTTGAACAGAATCGCCGATTTAATGATTTCCAATGATTTTCCGGAAAACGGCTACCGTGATTTAGTTGACGCTGAATCATTCATTAAGTATTTTTTGGTGCAAACATTTATGCAAAATGTTGATTTTTTCCGCAATGGCACAGAAACCGGAGAGCATATAGGAAGCGCTTTTTTCTATAAGGACAAGGGCGGCAAAATAGGTGCCGGGCCGCTGTGGGACCTCAATTGGAGTTTTCAAACATTCACGGGTCAACAAGCAGTGATGAATGGTACCGGCAATATGGGACCTGCTCTTCATCCGTACGTGGTTTATCCGTTGTTTCGCCGCTTCTTTGATGATCCTCAATTTTTCGTGAGATACAAAGAGATTTGGAACGAGAAAATGCCGCAAATAGAATCTATGCGGAGTTTTATTTCAGAGATAGAGCAGAAAATTAACGGAACCGGCACAACCACAACGCAAACTATTAATAGTTTAACGAATTACTATGATAAAAGATTAGAGTTTTTAAAAGCGGAATATAATAAAGTAGATGTTCGCCCTACTGTCTGGGATTTTGGAACGGAGGGCTACAATTACTGGAAAGTGCCATCACGTGCTATTACGCTGATCTCTTACGGCGAAATGAGCGGTTTGTCGGCAAGTCTTCAGAAAGGCGCGTCATCGGATTTTGAAATCACGGCAAACCTGGCTCAAACGCCAACAGGCAAAGGCGGGTATCTTGCGGCAATAAGCATCAAGCCCAAAGACTCGCTTGCCACAGCCTCATACAGAGACACGCTTGTTCTCAGCGGCACTAAACAGGGCAGCGCATTCTCGTTTAAAGTTCCGTTAAGCTTTGCTGTATCAAACAAAGAATCAACTTCGCCATTGCTTTTGCCGCAAATTGCTGCAGGTAACATAAAAGCGTATGCGCTTGGCAACACCATAATGTTGCAAAACGTGCCAAAAAACACAAACGTGCAAATCTACAATTTGCAAGGAAAACGTGTGCACAGTAGAGACGTGATGCATCGCGTCTCTACAGCGGGCGAAATGCAAATCCCGGTCCAGTCAAAAGGAATGTACATAGTAAAAGCCGGAAAGCAAACTTTGCGCATTGTGGTGAAGTAGAGCTACCCCCCGTGGCATTGCTGACCCCGTTCAGAATTCAACATTTACCAAAGTAAAAAGATGTCCCATCTTTTCTTTTTTTGCTTTTAAATATTTTTTGTTGAATGGGTTCGGCTGAATTTCAACGGGAATTCTTTTAGCTACCTTAACACCGTAATATTCAAGCTCGGATATTTTTTTTGGATTATTCGTGAGCAAATTAACGGACTTTATGTTCAGGTCTTTGAGAATTTGGGCTGCAAACGCATAGTTCCTATGGTCTGCGGCAAAGCCGAGCTTTAGATTGGAATCCACAGTGTCTAGCCCCTGCTCCTGCAATTCATAAGCTTTTAGCTTGTTGGAGAGGCCAATTCCCCGGCCCTCATGCCCAAGCATGTAAATCAAAGTACCGCCGTGTTCGGATATGTATTTCATGGAAAAATCAAGTTGCTCGCCGCAATCGCATTTCATAGAATGAAACACGTCGCCGGTAAGGCATTCGCTATGAATGCGAACATTTTTGCCACCGTTAACAAATGCGACATATTCTTCGCCGTTGATTTTATTTCTGTAAGCAATCGCCTTGAATTTGCCGTATTTTGTTGGAATCTCAGGTTCTGCCATGCGCTCTACCAGTTTTTCGTTTGCCAAGCGCCAGTCTATTATTTCTTGAACAGTGATTAGCAGCAATTTATGCTTTTTCGCAATTTGTTTGAGCTGCGGCATTCTCGCCATTGTGCCGTCCGGGTTTAAAATTTCGCACAAAACGCCGGCTTGGGGCAATTTTGCAAGGCGGCACAGGTCTATTACAGCCTCTGTGTGGCCTTCTCGTTCCATTACGCCGCCTTTTCTGGCTTTTAGCGGAAATATATGGCCCGGAGAAACAAAGTCGCTTGCCGTTTTTGAGAAATTTGCCAGAGCACGGCAGGTAATCGCACGTTCTGCGGCGGAAATGCCGGTTGTGGTGCCTTCGCGCGCTTCTACGGAAACCGTGAAAGCGGTTTCAAAGCGGCTTGTGTTTCGCATAGTCTGCATGGGCAGGTTCAGTTGCTCTGCCCTTTCTTCGCAAAGCGGCGCACACACAAGGCCTCTGCCGTGCGTAATCATAAAGTTTATGTGCTCTTTTGCGCAGAGTGAGGCTGCGCAAACAAAATCGCCTTCGCTTTCTCGATTTTCGTTATCGGCAATTATCAGAATTTTGCCTTTTTTGAACTGGGCAAGCGCTTTTGCAATGTTTTTCATTGCGGGTTAATGTAGAAAAATTTGAAGAAGGTATTTACGCAAAATGCGATGACGAGACATTTAATAGGGCAGCTTTCCGACTTCGCAACTTTTCTGGCAAAAGGCAACGCCGTATTTAATAACATCGTTATAGCACTCGTTTCTCAATTCCTCGGCATACTTGCCGTCTATTATCTGCTTCAACGCCTCATCTCGCTTTCTCTCGATCTCTCTCATATCGGAAGTCCATTTTAACTCAAATATCACCGCCTTGCCGCGACCACTGCTATGCCTCATAACAATGTCGCATCTGCCAAGCCCGGTTTCCCTGTTGGATTTCAGATTGTAATTGCGAATTCCAGAAAGAACACCGAGCATTACCCCGTGATAGAAATCTTCCTTGCCGTCCATGTAGCTTATGGTGTCTAAAAGAAAGTCTCCCAATTCCTCCTGCACAACAGCAGCGTTACCGCTCAAAATTGCCTCATGGAACTTGCCAAAGTCTCTTTGCTCAATCCGTTCATTGAACCATTCCTTTATTTTGGTTTCATATATGTATTGCAGTTCCAAGTTTGGAACAGACAGCTCTAAAACCTTCTTTACTCCATCAAGACGTTCGCCGACTTTTTTCAAGTAGCCGGTGAAGAACATGAAGTTCCAGATATTGTCAGCATTCTTATAGACATCATCGTAAGTTATATCTTCGTGGATAACCTTTGAGATTGTTCCTCCGGCCATCAATGTTTCAAGCTCTGTCTTGGCTTCGCCTTTAACCGTGTCTATCAGCTTGCGGACAATTTCGTTGCTGCTTGTATTTACCCAGTGAGGACTAGGGAGCGCATTTATGCTATCACGCCAACCGGTCACCGCAAGCACGCTACTCCAAGGATTGTAAACTTCCGTATCGCCAAACATATAGCCATCATACCAGTCTCTCAGCAATTGCCGCTTCTCCTCCAAGCCATAGTATTTCAATATCGCATCAACTTCATCCTGCGTGAAGCCGAAGTATTCCGAGTATTTGTTATTCAGTATTGATATTATAGTAAGGTTATTGAGACCAGTGAAGATGCTTTCTTTTGAGACTCGCAAACAGCCTGTTATTACTGCAAATTGCAAACAAGTATTGTCCTTAAGCGCGCTGCTAAGGAGGGGGCGTATGAAGTTGACCATTTCCTGATAAAATCCGCATACCCAAGCGTTTTCCAAAGGAACGTCATATTCATCAATTAAAATTATCGCCTTTTTGCCGTGATATATTTCAAGGCATTCACAAAGAAATTTTATGGAAGTTGAATAGTCTTCAAGCGAGCCTTCACCGGAAGCTAATTTTTCAAATAACTTTTGTTTTTTTTCTGTTATTTTTTCTATTGCATATCTATGGCGACTAAATTCATCGGAAATCTCATTTTTTAATCGCCCATAAGAAAAGTCAAAAGATTCTCTTTTAGCTTCTTTAAAGCTGAGGAATATTACCGGATATTTCCCTTGGTGCTCCATATACTGGGCTCCGGCAGATTCAATCTTCAGCCCTTTGAACAGGGTTCTGGTGTCTTTGCCGCCTATTGGCGCAGTATCTTCAAAAAAGCACTTAAGCATTGTCTGGTTCAGCGTTTTGCCGAACCTGCGGGGACGGGTGCAGAGCGTGACTGCAGAAAGGCGGTCCAAAAGATCTTTGACAAGCAGAGTTTTGTCAATATAAAAAGCATTTTCTTCGATAACTTGATCGAAAAACGATATTCCTATCGGCAATGAGACTAACTCTTCTTTTGCGTCCATGCCAATAAAATAGAAAAACCCGAGTTTCTCAAAAAATTTTCTATATTACTATCCTGAATTTAGGAAATCTATGCCAACAAATAAAATGATTCCGGGGTCGAAAGTCCCCTCTTTGATAGAAGATGATATGCAGGATAGCTACCTGCGTTATTCGATGAGCGTTATTGTAGCACGCGCATTGCCGGACGTTCGTGACGGCTTTAAGCCGGTTCACCGCAGAGTGCTTTATGGAATGCACGAACTTGGCCTAATCCCCTCAAAACCCACACGAAAAAGCGCGACTATTGTGGGCGAAGTGATGGGCAAATACCACCCCCACGGCGATAGCGCTATTTATGACACCCTTGTACGCATGGCACAAGACTTCTCCCTCCGCTACACGCTTGTGC
>WQTK01000245.1 GCA_009786285.1 Candidatus Fibrimonadales bacterium
AACCAACCACTAGCCACTAACCACTAGCCACTAGCCACTAGCCACTAGCTCGCACCCTTCCCGCTAAGCATAACCTCAACCGTTTTTAGCTTTAAAGCCAAATCACCCAAAGTGCTGCGCTCGCGAATGTACTTATTGTCAAGCCGCATCCATTCATCAAAATCAACATCATTGCGGCCACTGGTCTGCCAAATGCAGGTAAGGCCCGGCTTAACGGAAAGCCTTATGTAGTGCCACGCCTCGTAGGTTTTAACCTCGTCAGGAGTTGGGGGTCTAGGCCCCACCAAGCTCATATCTCCTTTCAGCACATTAAAAAATTGCGGCAATTCATCAAGGCTGTGCTTTCGCAAAAACGGCCCGCCATGCTTCAAAATTCTCGGATCATCATCCATTTTGAAAGTCGGCCCCCTGTCCACGCCGCTATTTTCCATATCCTGCTGCTTTTTCAGCTTTTCCTTTTCCTTGTCCGCTCCGGGGTACATGGTTCTAAACTTATAGCACTTAAACAGCTTGCCGTTTCTCCCAACCCTAATCTGCTTGAACAAAACCGTAATGTCTTTTTCTGGTTCATTGCTTAAAGTTTTTTGCTCAGCTTGCCACTTTAGCAAAGCCCGCTTAACAAGAATAGCACATATAAGCATAACCGGGGAAAACAACGCAATGCCAAATAAACTTCCGGCAACGTCTATACCCCTCTTCACAATCCTCACATAACGCCCGTGAAAAGTTTTTTCCTTAACATCTTCAATGGAAATACGTTTCACCTTTAAAAAAGGCGATTCGCTATTCCATCTTTTTATAAATCTGCTCTCTTCTTGCAGCGAAGCCTGCGATTTGCCGCTGTAAAAATATGCGTTGAAATTAAACTCGCCAGGAATATCCCCGGAAAATCCGGCTTCCTTTAGCCTCTCTTTTATTTTGCCTTTTATGCTTTCCAAGAGCTGCAAATCCATGTTGATGTACAAGCACCAAAGGCAGTCTTTGCCCTGCCCCATAACATTAATATTCTCTTTTGAAAGCATGGTTTGCACTGCTATTCTCCACATCTCCAAAATTTTGCCGTCTTTTTTCGCGGCTCGTTTTGGAATCAGCAGGCTAAACCCGTCATACACAAAGCCTTTGAGAGGAATTTCAATCCACACAAAACATTGGCTGCTGCGATTGCAGCGATAAATTTCCTCTTTTATTCTCTGTAAAAAAATATCTCTTGGATATGTAAACTCCTCATTCAGAGCAAACCAATTCGCCGAATCTATGCGCTCAGTATCGCCCATATAGCGTACCGTTTACCCGTCAGAGTTTATGGCTTCGATAAGTTCTGACAATACCTTAACAGAGTTTTCATTTGAAACCTGGCAAGTTCCCGCCGCAGCGTGGCCGCCGCCGCCATATTTAAGCATAAGCGAACCGACATCGGTCTTGGAAGAGCGGTCAAAAATGGATTTTCCCGTCGCAAAAACCGTATTCTGCATCCTAAGCCCCCACAGCACATGAATGCTTATATTGATCTCCGGGAACAAGGCATAAATCAAAAAACGATTTCCGGCCCAAATAGTTTGCTCGTTTCTCAAATCCAGAACTCCAAGGTTTTTATATACCTTCGTGCATCTCTGAACCTGCTCTCTGAACTGTTTTTCATGGGCATTGAAAATTTCCACTCTTTCCTTGACGTCAGGATGTTTCAAAATTTCATCAATAGAATGCGTCTTGCAATAGGCGATAAGCTCCATCATCAACTGATAATTGCTTATGCGAAACTCTCTGAAACGCCCAAGCCCTGTGCGGCTGTCCATTAAAAAATTCAGAAGTTCCCAGCCTTTTGGCTCCAAAACATCTTCTCGTGTAAACTGCGCGCTATCCGCTTTGTCAACGGCAAGCATCATGTCCGTATCTATTTTCGGAAAAGTCTCCTTGCCGCCAAGCCAGTCA
The DNA here is from genome assembly GCA_009786285.1 of Candidatus Fibrimonadales bacterium. Lineage (GTDB taxonomy): Bacteria > Fibrobacterota > Fibrobacteria > Fibrobacterales > Fibrobacteraceae > Fibrimonas. The sequence goes on from WQTK01000245.1 coordinate 1,930, forward strand.
TAAACAACCCTTGCGGCAGAAGGCGCATGCGGGTCCACTATGTAATTTTCAACATCAACAGCGACGTTCCTCAAAACCTCGCTTTCATGATGGTCAAAAACAAAAGCGCAAACCGACTGGTAAGGCAAGTTCGTGCTTATATCCCGCTCGGAAAGCTCAATCAAACCGTCTTGCATATCCTTTGGATGAACAAACTTAATATCATCCACAAGGTCAAGCTCTGTTAAAAGCATTCCACAAACAAGCCCGTCAAAATCGGATCTCGTCACCAAGCGGTATGTTCCCGCCTCTCTCATTCTTGCCAAATTCGCATTCATATTCTTTTTCTCCCTTTACCTGCTAATATAGAAAAATATCATTTTTTTATCCACTCTCTGTTTATATCTGGAATGTCTTCCAGCAACCGAATGGTATGCTGGCTTTTTGGGTGCTGGGTCACCTCTTCCGGCTTCCCGGCTTCCACAATCTCAGCCTCGTGCATAATAAAAATACGGTCGCTGACATAATAGGCAAGCCCTATGTCGTGGGTCACAAATATAATTGTCATTCCAAGCTCGGCTTTTAGCTTCATAAGGTAGTCCAAAATATTCGCCCTAACGCAGGCATCAACCATGGATGTAGGCTCGTCTGCTATAAGCACTTTTGGTTTTAAGGCAAATATGCGGGCAAGCAGCATTCTCTGCATTTGGCCGCCGGAAAGCTCAAAAGGATACTTTCCCTCAATATCAGAAGGCTTCACATTTACCGCAAGCAGAGCCTCATCAACACGTTTCTCAATATTTTGCTTGGAAGGCTTGTCTTTTAAAATGCCAAAAGCGTCTTTAAGCTGCGTGCGAATCGAAAAAAACTGGTTAAAACAGCCAAACGGGTCTTGAAAAACGCTCTGAACCTCATTCCAGTGGTCTCTGGTGTTGGTAATCGGTTTGCCCTTGTATTGGAAAGAACCAGAATCTGGAGAGTAAAGCCCAAGCATTATCTTCGCAAGAACGCTCTTTCCGCAGCCGCTGCCGCCAACTATTGAAACTATTTCGCCATCGGCAATGTCAAAAGAAACTTTCTTAACTGCGCAAACTCTTTTTTTGCCATGTCCAAAAAATTTGCTTATGTCTTTTGCTGAAAATATAATATTACTCGGCATATTCGCACCTCACTAGACGTTCTCCTACCATGCGCAAATTTTGAGATTTGCTTTTGCACTCCGGCCTTGCGCTTGGGCAACGCTCCGCAAAGCGGCATCCTTCTATTTTTTTTGCCAAGCTGGGAGGCGCGCCTTCTATAGTAGTAGGCTTTCTGTTTTTCTGGTCTGCGTCTGCGCTCAGCATAGCTCCCATCAAAGCCTTGGTATAAGGGTGGCGAGGGTCGTGCACCACTTGAACGGAAGTACCGTACTCAACAAATTCGCCGGCATACATAATGGCTATATTGTGCGCAACGTGGCGAAGCAATGGAAGCTCATGGGTAATGAATATCATTGTTGAAAAAATATTTTTCTCAAGCAAGTCAAATATCATTTTAATAACCACTTTTTGCGTGGTAACATCAAGCGCAGAAGTAGGCTCGTCCGCAATAACAACCTTCGGGTTCAAAAGCGTTGAAATTCCTATAACGCTGCGCTGCCTCTCTCCGGCGGTTAATTGAATGGGATACGAATTCAAAATATGCTCGGTTTCCATTCCGAACAAATCAAAACGTTTTTTCAGTCTGTCATAAATTTCCGGCTTGCTCAGGCTTTGGCTTCCGCTGTGAGCCGCTATAACATCGGCGGCAATGTCTTTTATTTTGCGAGTCGGGTTAAGAGCGTTGAACGCGCCTTGCGGAATCATAGACACTTTCTGGGAAAGAACATTCCTGCGAATATCTTGAGGAGTTCTGTTCATAAGCGATTCCCCGTTCACCAAAACGTCGCCGCTGGTCGGGTAAAGAGGCGGAATGAACAAACCCATCAAACCATTTACCAGAGTTGACTTCCCGCAGCCGGATTCACCGGCTATGCCCAAAATCTCTCCCTGTTTCATAATAAAAGAAACATCGGTAACTGCATGTATCTTTTGCCCAAAGCGAGTCAGATAATGCAAACTTAAATCTTTAACTTCCAATATTTGTGCCATTAACCGCCTACTTCCTCAAACGAGGATTAAATACGCCTTCCATAGAATTATTAAGCAAATAAAGAGCAAACACTATAACTGTAATCACAATGGCCGCAGGGAAAATTCCCCACCAGTAGCCATAGGTTATGGCTGATTGGTTTTTAGCCGTATTGAGTATAACTCCAAGAGACGGGGAATCTCCGATAGGCCCAAGGCCAATCATGCTAATCGCGCTCTCCGATAATATGCCGCTTGCCACCTGCATAATAAACACCATGAACACATAAGAAGCCAAATAAGGCAAAATATGCTTGAATATAATCTGCAAATTGGAAGCCCCGTTTATGCGGGCAAGCGATATGTGATCACGCCCTCTTAAGCTGGCAGCCTGGGCACGTACGGAACGGGCAGTCCACGGCCAAGTGGTAAGGCCTATGAGCACGGCTATTAAAGTCAAAGAACGCCCGCCAGACCAAGACGCGCTAACCAAAACCAAAACCACAAACGAGGGAATGACTATAAACAAATTGGTAAACATGTTCAGAATATCATCGATAATGCCGCCTTTAAATCCGGCAAAAAGCCCTACCAAGGTTCCTATTGTCGTAGCTATTACGCCAGCCATAAAACCCACGTAAAGGCTGTTCTGCAAGCCTCTCAAAAGCAGAGCCACATAGTCTTGGCCAAGGTTGTCGGTTCCAAGCCAGTACATGGAACCCGGTCTTTCGTAAGGCCCTCCGTCGGGAACAGCCGCATATAAATAAGGGCCAATAAGTCCTGCGAGTATGGTTGTCAAAAACAGAACGCTGCCTATAACAAACATCGGTTCCTTGATTAAATTTTTAAGAAGTTTAAACATTTTGCCTCCTATTTAGCGTCCATGGCCAAACTTTGCTTTACTCTCGGATCCAATAGCGCAATTAAAATATCAACTGTAAAATTCGCAAGCAAAACGCAAGTTGTAATGAGCAGCGTAACCCCCTGTATAACCGGATAATCATTGTTCTGTATTGCCGTTAACATGGCCATGCCAAGCCCAGGATAAGAGAATATCATTTCGGTTATTAGAGCGCCTCCAACCATTTGTCCAATTGACAAAGCGAGACCGGTCAACTGCGGCAGCATAGCGTTGCGGAACAGGTAAGCCAGCACTCTTGTCTCTTTTAGGCCAAGCCACTTCGCATATTTAATATAGTCGGTTCCCAGCTCATAAATTCCCATGGAGCGCATGCCAATAGCCTGGCCGCCCGCCAGAATCAGGAAAATAGACAGGAACGGCAAAATATAATGATACCCTACGGATGTAATGAACTCCCACGAAAAACTCGGCATAAGCTCAAGAGAATAAGCGCCTGCCGCAGGGAAAATATCCCACATAAATCCAAAGAAATAAACAAGCACCATTCCAAACACAAAGAAAGGAATGGAACTCATCAAAAGAGCAAGCGGAAACAGCGCTTTGTCAAAAATGCCGCGCTTGTAAGCGGCAAGAGCGCCCAAGCCGTTTCCGAATATCCACCCGAATAAAATAGCAGGGAATTGCAGAGCTATGGTCCAAGGCAAAGCTTGCACAATTATTTCAGACACTTGTTTCTGGTTCTTGAAAGACTTTCCCAAGTTCCCCTGAAACACTTGCCCTACATAAGTTACAAGCTGCGAAATTTTGGAAGCCTTAACAGCATTTCCATTTTCGTCTCTAACTATATTGCCTTCTTTGTCCACAACAATCAAACCGAAATCCTTGCGCAGATTTTCTTCTGTTTGCTTGCGAATTTCAGGGCTGCTGAACCCAGACTGGCTTATCATTATGTCCACTGGGTCCGAACCCAGGCGAGGCAAAAAGAAGTTAAGCGTAAGAGCAACCAAAAAGGTAAGGAAGTACCATATTGCTCTCAGCGAAACATAACGGGCGGTAGGATATTTTTTAAGCATAAATCATTTAACCGGCGTAAGTCTCCATAGAGTGTTTATGCCGCTTCCAACCCAAGGGAGCTGGGGCGGGGCAAACGGATTCTTTTCCGTTGGCCAGCCTGTCCAGGCTTTTGTGCTGAACTGGTAATATTCCTCAGGCAAGTGGGCAACCGGTATAACAGGCTGGTCATCGAGGAATATGTTGTTAAGCTCGGTATATGCGGTCTTTAGCTCACCCTCGTCTGTTATCAGAGGTATTTTGTTCAAAAGAGCGTCAACTTTTCCGTTGTAACCGGAGGCCTTTGGATTGTTGTAGCGGCCTTCGTTTTCGTTCATATAGCCGTTCCCAACAGGAACCCAGTTGCGTGAAGACATAACCGCATTGAATCTGTTCCAAGGCAGAGACGCAGTAACCGCCACCGAAGGCTTTCTCATAAGTATGTCAAATTCGCCGGTGCCAACAGACGGCCAGTACTGGCTGCCATCGACAAAACCTTCACGAACATCTATGCCCACAGCCCGCAACTGTTTAACCACTAAATTAACTATAGCTTCCCAATCAGACCAGCCGGCCGGAGCCTTTATAAACAAAGTCGGCAAAGTATCTCCTTTGGGGCCTATGGAATGTTTCAAGTTTGTGCCTTCAAAAATAGCCTTGTAACCTGATGTTTCAAGCAATTTCTTTGCGTATTCCGCATCGCCAAGCGGAACGCTATGCTTGCCCACTTCTTCCGCATTGTAAAACTTTTTCTCCAATCCGTCTGCCATAATCAAACCGGGCTTCATCTCCAAGGTATAGCTGGAAAGCGCAAGGCGGCTGATGGCGGCGTAATCTATGGCGGCGGCCATCGCACGGCGGAAGTTTTTATCGTTTAGCGGAGCTTTTGTGTTGTTCAGGTACAAAAAGTGCATTGAACCCGGAACAAAGTAAGGAGGCGCGTCGTACCAAGTGTTTACGCCGTCTTTCTTTTTTTCATTTATGCGAGGGATAAAATTCATGGAAGCATCCAGCGCGCCTTTTTGCAAGTTCATGGCAAAATGGTCGTTGTTTTTATATATCGGATGAATTATGTATTTAGGCGCGGGAAGAGCGCCGTCGTGCAAGACCTTGTTCCCCCAGTAATCATCGCGGCGCACCAAAACTATGCGTTCATTATTATAATGGGAAAGAGTGTATGGACCTGAAACAACAGGGTCTTTGTCGCATTGGATTTTTTTCACGGCATCATAATCGTTGTTGTTCTCTGCCAAAAGCTTTTCAAACACATGCGCAGGAACTATGCGAATAGCTTGCAACTGGTCCAAAATAGCCAGAGGATTGTTGCGAACTTTTTTGTTAACAACAAATGTTATTCTTTCTTTGCCATCAACGTTTTCCACAGTTATTTCGCTGACAAATTCGCCAACATAGTTGGTAGGAGCCTGCGGGAATCTTTTGCCGAGTTCGTAAATGAACTTAACATCCGTGGCCGTAACCGGCACTCCGTCGCTCCACTTGGCTTCCGGCTGAATATCCACAACAACCTTATCTGTGTCATAAGAAACCAGAGTTCCCAGTACAGGCTCTGTTGCGCCGGTCAATGAGTTATAAGCGGTCAAAGGTTCGTACATTATATTAAAGCGATCGTTGGCAGGCCAAGCCACCAGCCAAGGCTCTACCAGAGGGTTAAATGTATTCGGATCTCCCCACTGGGAACCCGACAGGTAAAGGGTTTCGCTTCGTGAGTAACCGGATGCCTTGCCGGAAGCTTTAGACTCGCCGTCTTTTTTCTCCTCGCAGGACATTAAAAAACCAAGGGACAGCGCAAATACGCCACATGCAACTTGTTTTGCTAAATTCATCTAAAAACCTCGCTGTGTTATTCCAAATCCAAAAGGAAATATACAATTTTTTTTTAAAAAGAGTGAGAAAATCTTAATATAAACGCTGATTAATTTCTCTAGGCTAGTGGTTAGTGGCTAGTGGCTAGTGGTTAGCAAAACCAAAACGGCGAATTTAAGTAAATTTAAGTGTTTTTTCCACTCCCCACTCCCTACTAGCCACTAGCCTAGCCATGAAATCTGAGTTAATCAGTGGATATTAAACCATAAAATCTTTGCAATTGTCAAAAGCTTTTAGCACAACCGGGTCAAATTGGGTGCCTTCGCCGCCAAAAATGATCTTAAAGGCGTCTTCCCTTTGCATTCCTTTGCGATAAATTCTGTCTGAAACCAAGGCATCATAGACATCGACAACAGACATCAGCCTGGCCCAAAAGGGAATTTCCAAGCCTTTTTTGCCGTTTGGGTATCCTTTTCCGTTAAAAAACTCATGGTGATTCAGCGCAATATCATAGGCATAAGACAGATAGGTATGGCTTTCAAACTTTCTTTGCATCTTTTTTATCAATTCTGCGCCTTTTTCGGCGTGTTTCTTCATTTCTTCCCTTTCGCTATCCGTCAAGGGGCCGGGTTTCAGCAAAACCGAGTCTTGAACCCCTATTTTCCCAATATCGTGCAAAGGAGCGGCGCGCACAATAAGAGCCAGTTGGTCTCTAGTTAGGTCGCCTGTGTTAATGAATTCTTCGCCTAAAATGCCTATAAATGTGGATGTTCTAATTATGTGTCCTCCGGTATTTTCGTCTCTGCTTTCCACGGTTTGTGCCATTGTTTGGGCCATATCTTCTTGCAAGTTCACCATTTCGCGGTTTATCTGCCGGGTCCAGCTTATAAACTTGGACATTTCGGACACGTTTTTAAAGCGGAAATAGAGCAAGTCGTTGTCAAAGGGAACGGAAAAGAAATCCACTGCTCCTAGCTTTCTGGCTTGAATTTCCATTGATAAGTCGCCTGAATTGCCAAAAAACACGATAGGCGGGCATCTTTTCTTTGTATTTGCTTTATTTGCAATGTCTTGCATAGTTTCTATTTCATCCACGGCCACAATGGTTATACCGAAAAAATTCCATTTTTCGTCCGGTTTTGAGAAAACAAACTCATACGATGACAGAAGATTTTCTTTAAAATACTTCCACTTTTCAGGTTCACGGGATATCAATAAGATTTTTTCCATACAGAATATAAATATACATTATTTTAAGCAAAAAAGTACTAAAAAAAGTTAAAATAGCGTATTTTTGCAGTGTTTTTTTCCCACAAACCTGGGTTATTGCGTATGTATTGCGCAATTTTTACGTATTCCTTTTCATTGAGAATTATATATTCGTAATAATTGCGTTGCCATAATCTTTTATTGAACGGCATCCAATTTAGGGTTTTGACCCCATCAATGTACTGATTCGTTGTTCTTGTCTTAAAACAATAAATCATCTGCGGCAATGATACCGTTGCATCGGGGTGAATGGCGTTTGCGTCGGGGTGAATATCATGGCAAATGGGGAAAATATCGTTGTATAAGGGGCAACCACGGAGAGTTGCCCCTACGTTGTTGGTTGAATTTTGGTTGTTTATTGTTATTATTCCGTGGATATGGTCGGGCATAACGACAAATTCTTTGAATTTGGCGTTGGCATAATATTGCGATATTTCGTTCCATATTTGTTGAATCATTTTACCAGAATCGTTCAATATCATAACACCGTTTTCAATTACGCCAAATGTCGGAAAATCAAAACCCATTTGCATAACCGTAGGGGCAACTCTCCGTGGTTGCCCCTGTGCAATGTATAATTGCCCCTGTGCAACGAATTGTTGCCCTGCGTTACGTCGCCGTATTTTTGGAATTCGTTGGTTCAAACACACCGTAACAAAATACGCCCCTGCGTTTGCGTAATTATAATTGCGTAAACGTATAGAATGTCTATGATGTTTGTCAGGATTATATTTCATTTGTTTCTCCTAAAAACCACGCCCCAGCGTAAAGCCATAAATAAACGCTCCCTGCCCTACGCTTAAACCTGGTCTCGCGACTTCGGCTCCAAGGGCTTGGTACCGGCTGTTTGCTAGACTTTGCCGGGCACGGAATTGCACCGTGCTATGTTACGCGCACCAAAAATCACTGGCGCACCTTAGTCTTGCGAACAACGCAAGGAACGTAAGAACGTCTTACTGCTGTAGCGCCAGTAGGCGTACTCGTTATTGTAGTATATGTCCCGGAGGTAGGCGTTAGCAGCACTGTCCTCGCTAGCAGACCACCAGTAGCCGACGCTACCGACATTGCTGAAAATGCCGCCAGAATTGCCGTTACCGCCCGGCAGAGCCGAAAAGCCGTAATCGTCCGTGCCGTTGCCATATGTTGCATGATAATTCCAGCCGCTCGCTGCCTTCAACTTGGTTCCTGCCGTTGATTCTCCGCCTACAAAATCCGTCAATGCAGTCCACTCCGCATCGCTCGGAATATGCCAGCCAGCGGGGCAAATGCCACGATGTTTCGCTGATGCAGTGTAACTGCTGCTGTCATAGGATGCGGCTATATCCATTGCAGTGGCCCAATTGTACAACCTGCCGTAAATATCGCAGTTGGATTCCAAATTATTGTAGCACTTGCTGCCGATGGCGTTGAAATTCAAATTCTCTGCCATCCATGTCTGTGTACCTATAACAATATATTTATACAGCTTGCCCCCACGTGCATCACAGAAATGAGTTGTTGGATCATGGCTACCACACGTTGACATATTTTTAACCATATTATCACTACCATCGCAATACTGCGTTACCGGATTGTAATCTACCCCGCCACATT
>WQTK01000246.1 GCA_009786285.1 Candidatus Fibrimonadales bacterium
TCGGTATAATCATGCGTTCTCCTGTGTTTTTTCGGGCAAGCTCTCGCCTATTAGCAGGCACTGGGCAAGTTCTATTTTCAGGTTTTCGCGAATGCCGTTTATTCTGCCGCTTTTGCGCAGAGCGTCTTTTGTCTGGTCAAAATCCATTCTCATTGAATCTGCGATTTGCTGTATTCTGGCATCCACCTGGCCTTGAGTTGGCTTTAGAGACTCCTGTTCTATTATGGCGCGCAAAATACGTTCTTCCTGTATGGCGCGGCTGACTTCGGGGCGCATTTCATCCAATTGTTCTTTGGTAATCTTTATTTCTTCCTCTTCGCCATGCCGTTGCAAGCTTCTTTCCGCAGTGTACTTTATTTGTTCTTCCAAAACGGGGAACGGATTTTTTTCAATCGCAATGTCCAAAGCTTCCTTGAGCGCCTTTTGGCGTGCGCTGTGCTGCTTGTCCGCAAAGATATTTTCCGATATTTTCTCTTTTAAATCGGCTTCGTCTTTTACGCCGAGCGCAGAGTAGTTGAATTCTTCGCCTTCTTTTGCATACCTTTTGCGAACTTCCTGAAGTTCATCGTTTATTTCTTCTTCCGAAACAATAATCTGGGAAACTTTGACCCCAAGGTCTTTGTAGCCCTGCGCAACCAAGGGCTTGTTGAGCGCGATATTGAGCTTGTAAACAAGGTCTTGCCCACGCTCCGCATGAAGCTCGCCAAGTTCGGCTGGAGCCGCCACTTCTAGCTTTTCGTTAGTTTTCCATGTTTCGATCAGCTTTTCAAATTCCGTTCTGAGGTCTGAGTTTATAACCTTGTCCACGGTTTCATGGTACACCTCATCGCCAAAGCGCGATACGAAGAGCGGCTTTGGGACTTGCCCAGGGCGAAAGCCCTTCATGGATACCTGTTTGCGGAACTCGCCGATGCTTTTTTCAAAAAGCTTGTCCATTTCGCTAACGGAAACGGTAAATTCAACTGAGCGATGGTTCTCGTCAGTTTCGCTGATGTTAGTTTGACAATTTATAGCCAATGTTCTCTCCCGGTAAAAACGCTATGCGAAAGGGGAGAGTTGAACTCCCATACCTTGCGGTGCTAGGTTCTAAGCCTAGTGCGTCTGCCAATTCCGCCACTTTCGCGAGTGGGAAACATAATTTAGAAAATTCTGCTGGTGGCGTTTACTATATTCAGAAGCATGGATTTTTCCGGAATTATAGTCGGTTTTGGCACTTTTCTCATTATCGGGATTCTTCATCCCGTGGTAATTAAGGGCCATTATTATTTCGGCACAAAATGCTGGCCGGTTTTTGCGCTTCTCGGCGTGGCAAGCTGCGCAACTTCTTTGCTTACAGGCAATCTTGTCATCTCAATTTTGCTGGCAGTCCTTGGTTTCTCTCTGTTCTGGACAATTCATGAGCTTTTTGAACAGGAAAAGCGGGTTAAAAAAGGATGGTTTCCGGCTAATCCTAAGAGCGTTTCCAAAGCAGCAAACTCGTAACCAGCCAGCCGTCTTCAAAGTCAAACAAAAAACCCGGATGAGTAAGAAAGTGCTTTTCTTTCAGGAGCCTAAGGCACAGTTCTTCATCGTCTGCGCCGGGAAAATAAAAACTCTGGTACCAGCCGCCGGCAGAAGGTATAATCTCTGCGCCCATTTTTGAAAAATAATCGCTGAGCAATGCCAGATTCGTTTTTAGCCTCTCGATAACCCTTTTTTGAAACTCCCCTGCTCTCGGCAAAACTCTTGCGCACAATGCTTGGCTTAAATATGAACAATTTAACTGAGAATCCAAAACATATTCCAAAGCGTTGTAAATATGCTGCTTGGCTTTTTCCGGGACTATTGCATGTATCCATCCAACTTTTATATGAGGAAGCCCGGCAGCCTTGCTGAGACCATCGAGAATGAAAATTGGGACTTGGTTTGGCAGTTGAGAGTGGAGAGTTGAGAGTGGAGAGTTGTCTTTTAAGTTGTATGCTTGAAATACGCCGTCTATTATCAATGCCAATTTGTTTTTTTCGCAGAATTGCAGTATGCGCTCAAATTCTTTTTTGCTTGGAATGTGCCCCGTTGGATTGTGGGGGGCTATGAGCAGGAGAATTTTCGCATTTGGCGGAGCGGAATCCAAGGAGTCCAAATCTATTTCCCAACGGTCTATATTTGGTTTTAGAAAGTACGGATGAGTTTTTAATTCGGCGAGCTCGGCGAGCGTGTCTATTAACGGATAGCCTGGAACTGGAGCTAGAACAGAGTCTCCTTTTTTGCAAAAGACTTGAAAGAGCGCAGAATAAGATTCTGAGGAGCTTGAGGTCACAAATATATCTTCACAACCAATAGGCCGCTGGCCACTAGCCTCATTATACTTAGCGATAGCTTCTCTTGCATAAAGCTGGCCGCAGGCATCGGGGGGATTGAATTGCCAGTTTGGATTTTCGGCTAAATAGCGCAAGTCGTCTGCGATGTCAAATGCTATGCCGGCCTGCATTGGGGAGGAAATTGTCAAATCTATGATGTTTTTGCCGAGTTCTTTCAGGAGGCTTTGTTTTTTCAGCGAGAATGGGGATGGAGCCAAAGGCATTTTACGCAAATATAGCAATTCTAAACCACTCCTCGTCATGAACCGGAATTCCAAGTTCCCTTGCCTTTTCCAATTTGCTTCCCGCATTTTCGCCAGCCAATACCCAAGAAGTTTTTTTGCTCACAGAACCGCTCACTTTCGCACCGTTTGATTCCAAAATATTTTTAGCTTCTTCCCTGTCCAAAGTTGGCAATGTTCCTGTTAAAACTATCGTTTGGCCAGCGAACAAAGTTCCGCTTACGCCTTTATATTCCGTGTTTATGCCTATCTCTTTTATTTTTTCCAGGCAGTTTTCGCCTAAAGGCGAATGGAAAAACTTGTAAATGCTCTCAGCGATTATTTCGCCAATGCCATTTATGTTTTCCAATTCCTTTTGCCCAGACACGGCAAGGCCGCTCAAAGTTTTAAAATGCTTTGCCAAAATTTTTGCGCCGTTTACGCCAACATGGCGAATGCCAAGCGCAGCAATCAACCGCTCCAAACTGTTACCCTTGCTTTTTTCAATTCCATCCATCACTATTTGCGCGCTCTTTTCCGCCATGCCTTCCAAAGCAGACAAATCATCTTTTTTCAATTTGTAAATATCCCAAACCTCGTGTGCCAAGCCCTTGTCCAAAAGCATTTTTATAAGAGCCTCGCCCATGTTTTCAATTTCCATAACCTTGCGGGAAACAAAGTATTCAAGAAACCGCTGCAACTGCGCCTTGCACTGCAAATTTTCGCAACGCAAATCCACGTCCTCTTTCAGCAGTTTCTCTCCGCATTCCGGGCAATGCTCCGGCTCTTTCACAGATTCGGCATTCTCCGGCCTCATCTCCATTTTAACTTCAACAATCTTTGGAATAATTTCCCCGCCCTTCTCAATGCCGGCAAAATCCCCTATTCGCAAATCCAGCCTTTTTATTTCGTCAAAATTGTGAAGCGTAGCCCTTTTCACAGTTGAGCCGCCAAGCGAAACAGGTTTTAAATTTGCAACCGGAGTGATTTTTCCTGTGCGGCCAACCTGAACATCTATGCTCAGCAACTGCGAGTAAACCCGCTCCGCTTTGAATTTATAAGCGATGGCCCAGCGAGGTGCCTTGGTTGTTCTGCCCGCCTCTTTTTGCTGCGCAATACTGTTTACCTTAACAACCATGCCGTCAACGCCAAACGGCAAAGTTTTTCTCAAAGCGTCAAAATAATCCCTCGCTTCAAAAATTCCCTGCACAGAATCCTTGACAAAATATTCAAAAACCTTAAAACCCATATTTTTCAGCAACTCTAAATTATTGCCATGAGTTTCGCATCCACTAGCCACAGGAATCTGATATGCAAAAAATCTCAAATTTCTTTTTTCCGTTTCTTTCGCATCTTTTAGTTTAAGGCTGCCGGCGGCGGTGTTTCTTGGGTTTGCGTATGGAGTTTTTCCCTGCGCAACCAGATCTTCGTTTAATTTTTCAAAGGTACTGTGCTCCATATACACTTCGCCGCGAATTTCAAATTCGCCTTTGTTTTCCAAAGCATGCGGAATGTCCTTTATGGTTTTTACGTTTGCAGTCACATCATCACCGGCTTCGCCGTCTCCGCGCGTGAGGCCGCGAACAAGTACCCCGTCCTTGTACAAAAGAGACATGCTCACGCCGTCTATTTTCACTTCGCACACATATTCAATTTGCCCTTCAATAAGCCCGCAAAGCTGGCGCTGCCAATCCAATACCTCCGTTTCGCTGTAAGTGTTTGCTATGGAGAGCATGGGAACTTTGTGAGATATGCGAGCGAAATTCCCTGAGCTTTCCTTTCCCACTGTCTGAGTTGGAGAATTCTGTTTCTTAAGTTCCGGGTGTTCTTTTTCCAAAGTTTCCAGTTCTTTTAACGCTGCGTCAAATTCATAATCTGAAAAAAGAGTTGTTTTCCCTTCATAATAAAGACGATTCGCCTCTTCAAGCTTGGAGGTTAATTCCTTGATTCTGTTAGCAGCTTCCAAACCGTTCATTTTTTTAATGGACAATACAAGAGTTGAACTTGTGACCCCTGCCGTGTGAAGGCAGTGCTCTAAACCACTGAGCTAATTGTCCTAATCTCTGCGCTTGCTCTTTTTACGCCTGCTTTCTGTAAATAGTGGTTGCTCCGTACCTCTCCGTCGCAAAATCGTTGTTCAAATTGTACATATTCTCCGCCGAGCCAAGCAGCAAATAACCGCCGGGAGCCAGTATCTGATGAAATTGAGCCAGAATTTTCCGCTTGGAATCGTCTGTAAAATATATCAGAATGTTGCGGCAAAATATAACATCATAAGAACCTATCTGCGTAAAAGGATCTTGAATATTAAAAGCCTTGAATTCCACTATTTTGCGAAGCTTGTCATTTATCACAAAAGAATCGCCGTCTTTTATAAAATACCTGCTGCGCATATCGGGAGTCAAGCCGCGTGCCACTTCCAAAGGCCCATACCTTCCTTCCATAGCCTTAGACAAAACTTTGGAAGAGATATCCGTGCCCAGAATTCCAAAATCTTCCATTGCTACCAAACCCATGCCCTTCATGGTTGCTACATCGGAAATGATCATAGCCATGGAATACGGCTCCTGCCCTGTGCTGGCAGCAACGCTCCACATAGAGACTTTGGGCCCCCGGCGCTGCCACGGACGCTCTTTGCGCGTTTTGACCCGTTCCAGCATATCCGGCATTATTTTTTCCCTGAACGCTACATACGGATGCTCGTCCCTGAAAAACGAGGTTTCGTTTGTGGTCATAGCGTTAAGTATTTTTTCACGAACTAAAAAGTTGACTATGTTTGAGCTAAGCTTAGTTGCTAAATCCGAAAAGTTAGCACAGCCAAGTTCGCCCAAAACCGGAGTCAAACGCTGTTCAACCAAATACTGTTTGTCATCGCCCAAAACAATTCCACATATGTCAAAAACATATCTGGTGATGCTTTTGTACGATTCTTGAGTCATGTTTGCCATAGTGTTTCCTTATTTTTTACCCATGTTTATACGTTCAACTACTGCCTCCGGAATGCGCATTAAAGGCGCAACCTTGTGCAACAAGCCGGTTGCAGCCGCAGCCCTCGGCATACCGAATACAACCGAAGTTTCCTCGTCTTGAGCAATTAGATAGGCGTTTTTATTTTTTAAATGCGGCAGGGACGGAGAGCCGTCATTGCCCATGCCGGTCAATATAATTCCAACAAGCGAATCCACAGGATAAGCCGCCGCCGCAGACCTGAATAAAACATCCACGCTGGGACGGCAGCCGTTTTCGGGCTGGTCTTGATTGTTTTCCAGAACAAATTCAGCGCCTCTGGTTCTCACAGTCATATGGCAGCCGCCAGGAGCAATATAAATAGTCTTTTCTTGAACAACGGTGCCGGGCAAGCCTTCTACAACTTTATGGCCGCATTTTGCGTTAAGGCTATCTGCCAAAGACTTTGTGAAGTTAGGCGGCATATGCTGCACCATCAGGATAGGCAAGGTTGTCATTGAGCAAAGTTTTGGAAGCATTTCCGCTAAAGACTTAGGGCCTCCGGTGGAGACTCCCAGAACTATTGCCATGACAGGCTTTGAAAATGCTACATTTTTTGCTAAAGAATAGGTAAATGCCGTGACGGAAGGAGGGTGAGCGGCAAGAGGAGCGGCGGCAGCGGCAGTAGTAGTAGTAGTAGTAGTAGTGCCGGCTGCAGGGCGAACGCTTATGGATTGTTGCGTTGCCGCTCGGATTGCGCTTCTTTGCTTTCGGGAAAGCCACCCGCCTACTGCCGTATTGAGCATTCGGCTCAAGCTCTCTTGCGAGTTTACAACCTCAGGCGCAGGCTTTGCTATAAAGTCAAAGGCTCCGCACTCAAGAGCTTTCATAGTGGTGTCTGAGCCTGTGCGGGTCAGGGAGCTTATCATCAACACTTCCGGAACCGATTTAAGCTCATTTTTGCTGGAAAGCATTTTTTTCAGAGTCTCAAGCCCGTCCATTTCGGGCATTTCAACATCCAAAGTCATTAAGTCCACTGCACGTATCCGCAAGAACTCAATGGCGGCCAAGCCGCTGTTCACAGAGCCTACTACTTGGACTCCAGGTATTGTGGCAATTATCTTTTCTAATATGCTACGAAACACTCTGGAATCATCTACAATCAAAATTTTCGCTAAATCACTCATTTTCATTTCCTTGTTGCTAGGGTAAATATAGTAAATAAAGATTAGCTCCTAAAGGGCATAGCAATTAAATTTGCTGTTTTTTGAGCAATTAGCCGCTCTAGCCGCTTATTTTTTCCTATTTTTACCTTAATTGGAGGTTGAAAAACATGGGAAACATCGGCGTAAAAGAACTGTTGCTTATACTGCTCATCATTTTAGTGCTGTTTGGGGCAAGAAAAATTCCCGAACTGGCGAAAAGCTTGGCAAACGGAATCAAGGAATTCAGAAAAGCATCCAAAGAATCGGATGAAGACAAGCAATGACACGGAAATGCCGTTTATAGCGCACATAGAGGAGTTGCGCCGTATGCTGATTTTCTGCATATGCACCGTTATAGCATGCACAATTCCATGCGGAATATACTGGAAAAATATTTTCGATGCCGTTGTAGCCCACACGCTCAGGCTATGCCAGTCCAAAATTCATATAATTTACACCGCTCCTGCAGAAACAGTGATGCTAAGCGTAAAAATAGCCGTGGTATGCGGCATAACGCTCGCTTCGCCAATTTTATTCCAGCAAATTTGGAGTTTCATATCTCCGGCTCTTTACAAAAACGAGAAAAAATTAGTGCTGCCAACCGCGCTGGCTTCCACCTTCTGCTTTTTGAGCGGCATAGCCTTCAGCTTTTACCTCTTGCCGCTTGCTCTGAAATTTTTAACCGAATTCGCAGCCGGCACAATAGACCCTTTTTTCAAAATAGACGAATACCTGAGCTTCCTGATTAAGCTCGCTCTGGCTTTTGGTTTTGCGTTTCAACTGCCCGTAATTGTTTTTGTGCTTTCGAAAATCAACTTGATTGACCATAAATTTTTGCTGCGCAATTTCCGCTACGCAATAGTGCTCATATTTATAGTGGCGGCAATACTAACGCCTCCTGATGTCCTGTCTCAAATAATGCTTGCCATGCCGTTGCTTGTGCTTTATGCCCTCAGCATATTGATTGCTTTTTTCGCAGGGGGAAAAAAATGACAAGCGGAGTCGGTTATTCAGAAGTTCTTTTGATTTTGCTCGTAATGGTTATTTTCATAAATCCCAAGCAAATACCAGGGCTTATACGGAAATTTTTCAAAATCACAGCGCAACTGCGGGCAGCAGTTAAAAAATTCCTCGATGAAATGGAGATAAAATGATAACTCTCTTGCCTGGCCGCGAAAAATCTCTTCTACGCCTGCACCCTTGGGTGTTCAGCGGCGCAATCGACAAAGTAACCGGCAACCCCAAGCTCGGCGAAACAGTAAAAATTCTGGACAGCAAAGGAAATTTCCTAGCCTGGGCCGCATACTCGCCCCATTCGCAAATCAGGGCACGGATATGGAGCTTCAACGAAAATGAAAAAATCGACAAAAAATTTTTCACCAACCGCATTGAAAGGGCGACCCTTGCGGTTGCCCCTTACAATGCCAACGCATATCGCGTTGCAAATGCGGAAAATGATTTTTTGCCGGGTTGCGTAATTGATTATTACGCAGGATATTTAAGCGTTCAGTTGCTATCCGCAGGCTGGGAAATCCACAGGCAAACCTTGGTAGAATGCCTGAAGGAATTTTTCCCTGATTGCAAGGGCATTATTGAACGCTCGGACTCCGATGTTCGCATAAAAGAAGGTTTGGAGCCGCTCTCTCAGATTTTGGCAGGCGATGTTCCGGAAGAGCCTGTTGCCATAGAAGAAAACGGGCTCAAAATTCTGGTCGATTTGCGCAAGGGGCATAAAACAGGATATTACCTTGACCAGAGAAATTCGAGAAAAAGAATTGGCGAACTTGCCGGCGGCAAAAATGTGCTGAACTGCTTCTGCTACACGGGCGGCTTTGGCTTGTTTGCGGCAGCCGGCGGCGCAAAGTCTGTAAGGCAGGTTGACGTTTCTTCTCCTGCGCTGGAACTTGCGAAGCGAAACGCAGAGCTGAATAATTTGACAACGCCTATTGATTACATAGAAGCCGATGTGTTTGCCTATTTGCGCAAGTGCCGGGACAAGGGCGAAACTTTTGACCTTATAATTTTAGATCCTCCTAAATTTGCGGAATCCGTAAGCCAAGTGGAAAAAGCCGCAAAGGGTTACAAAGACATAAATTTGCTTGCGATTAAACTGTTAGCTCCGGGCGGAATGCTTGCGACCTTCAGTTGTTCCGGGCACATAAGCCCGGAATTGTTCCAAAAAATAGTGGCAGACGCAGCCCTTGACGCAAAACGTCCTTTGCGCATTTTAGAGAGTTTCAGGCAAGCGCAGGACCATCCGGTGCTGAGTTCTTTCCCGGAAGGCATGTATTTAAAAGGGTTGTTAGCGGCAATGTAAACTTGCTATATTTACAATTATGAAACCTATTTTTCTCCTCCTTGCGCTTTGTTCTTTTGCTTTTGCGCAAAAGCAAAAGACCTTTAACACAGAAGACCAGTCCTGGTATATGCAGGATTTGGGGAATTTCACCTGGGACAAGGCCATGACTGCTTGCCCAAGCGGCTGGAGATTGCCCGCCGATGAAGACTGGAAAAAGCTGGAAGGCTTTTTGGCAGCGAACCCAAAATTACAGGATGAATTCAGAAAAAACGCAAAAATCAGGGAAAAGGCTTCGCCTGCGGAAGGCTTAAAGGCCAGTGCCGGCTATTGGTGGAGCGCAACTGAAACAACGGAAATATCAAGCGGCGCAAATTTCCAATTCCTGTACGATGGCTATACCGACTTCTACAGCGGCTATGATCCAAAATATGAGAAGCGCGCAGTGAGGTGCGTGAAGGATTTGTAATATTTCTACATTACAACCATGAAAATAATCCTTCCTATTTTAATAATGCTGTCTGTTTTGGCAATAACAGCGTGCATGCCGCCTCCTACGGAAGGCGGGGAACAGCCAAGCATGTTTACAACGTTCTTGCCCTTTTTGCTGATGTTTGTGGTTATGTATATATTCTTTATACTGCCAAAGCAAAAAGAAAACAAAAAAATAGAACAAATGCGCAGTTCGCTGAAAAAAGGGGACAAAGTTCTCACAATGGCCGGCATTATAGGCGTTATTTCGCATATAGACGACCGTTTTGTTTGCGTTAAAACAGGTGACACAAAGATCGATTTTGAAAAAACTGCTATAATCAAGCTGATGGAAGCGGATTCGGAAAAACGCGAGGCGCAAAAGTAGTGATTCTTCAGATTTGCACTTACGGCTCTCAGGTTTTGAGAAAAAAATCCGAACCGGTTAAGGAAATTACCCCCGAGCTTGTAGAGCTGGCTCGCAATATGCTGGACACAATGTATAAAGCCAATGGTGTAGGCTTGGCAGCGCCTCAAGTTGGCAAAAATATTCGCCTTTTTGTGATTGACTTGGCAAAAGAGGAAGAAGAGCGCAATCCCATTATGCTTTTCAACCCCGAAGTTGAACCGGAAGACGGCGAAAATCCCTTGGAAACCGATGAAGAGGGATGTCTTTCCGTGCCGGATGTCTGGGTGAAAATTTCCAGGCCGAGCCGTGTGCGCCTTTCATACACAAACGAGAAAGGCAAATTCGTTGAAATGCGAAATGTAACCGGCAAACTGGCACGTTGCGCGTTGCATGAATCGGATCATTTAAATGGAATTCTATTCGTGGACAAAATGTCCGTAACAGATAAAGCGGTAAATGCGTCCAAGCTGAAGAAAATGGCTAAAAGCAAAGTTTCCTAACTTTATCAATGCACCTTCCAACAAGGCGTGCTACCTGCGTTGGCTAAAAAACTAAACCGAGCTAAACCTAACTAAACCGAGCTAAACCGAGCTAAAAAATAAAATGCACCCTTGACAATCCTCAAAAATATTTCTAAGTTTTATATTGATGTTTTTGAATAGATGCCATTTTTTATCTTTTCTGTTGCTTTGCATATCAATCGCTAACGCAGCACCAGTTGTTTTATACAACGGCAGC
>WQTK01000247.1 GCA_009786285.1 Candidatus Fibrimonadales bacterium
ACACCCCAATCACAATGCTGCTGTGGGAAAGATACGGCTTGGAAGGAAACGCTTTTACGCTGAATTTCAACAGGCTGCTCTTGGATTCCGTGGTCTTTTCACTGGGCTTGGCTTCGCATTCAATTTCAAAAAGCAATTATTTTATTTATCCCGATATTGTGCAGCAACTCTATACAGGCTCGCTGAAAAGAGACTCCAGCAGGGTTCCGCTGGGAGGGAGAAATTTGGCATACAATTCCATTCACTTTGTTCCCGCTATCTCATGGATTTTTCCGCACTCAAGCATAACCGTGCAGGCAAGCTACCTGTTTTTGGATAACGATGACGCAACCAGAGATTTCCCATTAAAAAACGACTTAGACTATTCCATAACATTTTCGCAAAAACCGTATGATATAAAGGGCGGCGCGGATTTTTACAGATTGCTTTGGATTTACAATTTTTTGCCGAACTGGGAGCTGTCCATGTCGCACCGCCTCGCAGAAGCAGACATTTTGGAAAACTACACAGCACAAACCGGAGAAACCACTGTTTTGCGCAAAGGCTTTTTGAACCCTTACGCAAATGTTCGCTATGAATATTTGAGAAACAAAGATTCCACGCTTTACCAAGACAGGCAGTTGGCTATGCTAGGCATAAACGATACTTTGTCTAGGTGGTTTGCGCTCAGAGGGCAGGCAGGCTTGCAGAGAAACGCATCTGCCTTTGAGCAAGTGGATTTTGC
The DNA here is from genome assembly GCA_009786285.1 of Candidatus Fibrimonadales bacterium. Lineage (GTDB taxonomy): Bacteria > Fibrobacterota > Fibrobacteria > Fibrobacterales > Fibrobacteraceae > Fibrimonas. The sequence continues at coordinate 725 of WQTK01000247.1, forward strand.
TCCGGCGCTTTCCGCAGGCATGACCTTGTTTTTGCCTTGGCATTTGCAGTTGAACGGAGACTTTCAGAGGGACACCCGTTTCCCGGATATGCACGAAACTCATATTGCCGGAACCGGAAGAATAACTTTTCCGAATGCGGATTTAAAGCAGGAAAAAAGGCAAAGATTTGAAGCGAATATAGAGTATAAATTGAGCGAGCATTTCTTTTATTCGGCAGGACTTCGCCATGAAGAGGCAAAAAATTCAATCATGCCGTTCTGGGCTGTTCCAAAACTGAGAACTTTAGATTCGCTCCCGGCAGATTCCGCATATATGTGGTTCAATGCGCCATTAGTGATAAACAACGAGGTTTTTTGGAGACTTGGATTTGAGCTTGGAAACTGGCGTTTTTATGCCGAGCAGGGAAAGGCTTTTTTGCGCACGGAAAAGATGTACAACATTCCTTCTCGCTATTACAAAGGCGCGATTTACTGGAGCAATCGTTTTGTGCAAGAGCGCTTGAAGGTTTCTTGCCAGTTTGACGCAGACTGGTTTGGCAACAGGCAGGACTGGGGCATTGGGAAGCCTGATGGCGCAGAAAATTTGGAAGTTGATACTCTTGTTATTGCCCGTCCGGTTCAGTTGAGAAAATATCTTTCGCTGAATTTTAAAAGCGCGATGCAAATACAGAGTTTTATTCTTTACATGAGAATTGAGAACATGAACCACAGTTTAATGGAACCCGAAATTGGCTATACCCCGCCAGGCATACGATTTGCCTACGGCATTGCCTGGGAGCTTGGAGATTAAAATGCGCTTAGACAAATATTTGCAATCAAAATACCCGGAATATTCCCGCACGGATTTGCAGAAAATAATTGCGGAAGGCAAGGTGTTGCTGAACGGGAAGCCGTTATCGAAGAATTTCCGTGTAGGGGCAGACCCCAGTGGCTGCTTTGATACGGAAATTGAAATTCTGCGAATGCCGGAAAAAAAGGAAAGTTTTTTGGAACCCGAAGATATTCCATTAAACATAATTTTTGAAGACGAGCATTTAGCGGTGATAAACAAGCCCAGAAACATGGTGATGCATCCGGGAAACGGCATAAGCAAAGGAACCTTGGCCGCCGGTTTGCTATGGCATTTCAAAAATTCTCTTTCAAAAATAAACGGGCCACTGCGCCCCGGAATTCTGCATCGCCTTGACAAAGACACTCCGGGTTTGCTGGTTGTGGCAAAGACGGATTTGGCGCACAGAGAATTAAGCAGCCAACTGGAAGAGCGAACTTTGGAACGAACCTACAGGGCTATAATTTGGGGAGTTTTGCGCGACCGAGAGGGCACAATTAACGCTCCCATAGAACGTGACCACAGAAACCGCCTGAAAATGGCTGTGCAGCAAAACGGAAAATCCGCAATCACAAATTATAAAACCTTGGAAACTTTTTCCATAGCTTCTTTGGCAGAGTTTAGGTTAGACACGGGCCGCACGCATCAAATTCGCGTTCACTTGCGCTACCTTGGAAACCCCGTTGTTGGCGATCCTCTTTACGATGGCCGGGAAGAGAGCGCAAAAAGAATAGACACTATTTACCAGCCAATGGCAGAAGAGCTTTTGGAGATTGCCCCAGCCCAGCTTTTGCAGTCTTGCAAAATAAAATTCAAGCATCCGAAAACAAAAAAGATGATGGAATTCAAAATAGAAGAAGACTCTCCGCTGAAAAACGCCTTGAAATTATTGCGGCAAAGTACAGATAACGCCGGAGTGCCAATGCAATTATTCTCGCCGCCGCAAATATTCGCAAACCCCGATGACATTGAACAGCCTATAGAAGACGATGATGAAGATCCGGTAGTGTATCGCCCAACCCGTGCCGAGCGTTATGCGGCAACAAAGATAAAGCGAGCGCTTAAAAAGGAGAGGAAGCTTTTGCGTTTAAAAGAGGAGACAGAAAAGAAAAGCATTGAATAATTGAAATTGAGAAATTTGAGGCAAAACCGAACTAAACCGAGCTAAAAAATAAAAAGTACCCTTGACAAAGCTGGAAAATATTTTTAAATTTGTTTCCGTCTTAACCAAAAGGAGTGAAAATGAGTTTTTTTAATATTATGATTATGAAATCGTTGAAAATAGCTTTGTTGCTTTTTGTATTTGGAACTTTTGTCTCTTGTGTATTGCTAGGTATCGTTGAAGATATCTTGGATGATAATAATTGTCCGGCACAATTTTTTGGCAATAAGGTACAACTTGAGAAAATGTATTACAGTGTAGGTCGCTATGGGCAATATAGCTATCAAATTTCTTTTCATAAAGATAGCAGTTTTTCTTATTTACAATTTTGGAACCAGAACGATGCAAATGGCGTTGCTATTAAAGATACCATAGCCATGCTTAACGGAAAATTTAAAATAACTAAAGATTCAGGTTTGCCTTGGTATGTTCTCAAATTGAATGCGGATTACATTTATGAAAAAAAAGCAAATGACAGTTTGGATGGCATATTGCATTTTACAGATTTTAGCAGAAATGAATTTAAAGGCTTTAAAGATAGTCTTTTCTCAAATACAGACGATAGAGGATATGTATATTATAAAGACAGTCTTAGCAACATAGATATTGCATCTAACTGCTTTGCTTTTCATACAAAAGAGAGTTCTTCAGAGGGTTATTGCTTCTCTTATAAGAAGGGTGGATGTTATTGGTATTTTTCTCATTCAAGGGTTTTCTGCCTACAGCAACCGGAAGAAACACAGGAACAGAATTCAAACCTATTATGAAACCAGCCGTACCATTTTGCCGGGTTTTCCAAAATCAAGCTTTCCAGCCATGAATGGTAATGGGCATAAAAATTCTGCGACGGGATTTTTTTCAAAAATAACGTTGTTTGCCGTATGTGCCCGCAGAATACCGAAGTGTTTGGACGGTGCTCTAAAATAAAATTCGGCAAAGGGTTGCAATGAACCTCTGCACCCAGAAATTCGCCTTTGCAGTCTGAGCGCCCTCGCTGGTCTGCGAGCATTGCGAATAGAGCGCCGCTATCCATTAGCTCCAGCAAATGACTCGAATTAACTTTTTGCGCAAAGCATTTTCCGTTGAATGTCCGTTTTTTTTGCAGCCATTTGTCAAAAAACGCAGGTTTTTGCTCTTGCGCAGCGGCATTTAGCGGCAGGCCCAGCTCTGCGAGTTTGTAGCCAAGAAGTTCGTGGTTTCCGTAATGCGCAGTGAGAAAGATGCCCCCGTGCCGCATTTCTTCAAAAACAGCCACAGAGCTTGCATCGACTGCAATCTTTTTTTTAAAAGGGTTGGCAAATACGAATTCAAAAACATCGCCGAGCATATTTTTAAACACAGCGATATATTTTGGCTGCTTCGCACCCATTTTTTCAAAAAAGGGCTTCGTCAAGCGCAAGTTTTTGGAAAAGACTGATTGCTTCCACATTCACAGCATCTCATTGATTTAGGGAAAAGATAGAAATTTTCCAGGACGCTACCCTTGACAAAACCTCAAAAAAATTCTATATTTGAGTCGTATTTCAATTTTGGTAGGAATATGCACAGTTTGATAGACGAGTTGAGGAGCATTACAAAAGTCTCCCGCGGGGCTCAGCAGATGAGCGTGATTGATAGCACATACAAGGCTTGGAGGAGCAAATTTCTGACTCCGGAGTTTTTTAATGCTTTGAAAACGCAAGCTGAGATGGGTTCGTATAATATGGTGGTTAAATGCGAGGAAGAAGATATCCTGTGTTTAGCTCGGTGGTGTTATGACCACGGTTTTCAGTGGAATGACGAGGTTAGGGTCATTTCGTGGGCTATTTCGGAATCCGAAAGGCACGAAATGCTGATAGCCAACAAATTCGCAAAGCCTCAAACTACAGTCGCATAAGCTCAAATAACGTGGCTTAAAACACCACTAAATCATTCTTATGTATAGCTTCGGTTAAATTTTTAACCTTCATCACCTTTTTCATTTCGCGGCTATCATACCTGCTGATTCCTCTTGCGACTTTGCTGCCGCTCAAATCCTTGACATCAATCAAATCCTTCACGCCAAAATTGCCGCTGACACTTACAATGCCAACCGGCAAAATGCTCGCATGCTTCTTTCTAATAGCATTCACCCCGCCGTCGTCTATTGTAATTGAACCCTTGGGAGTGCTAACAAAAGAAAGCCATTTCTTTCTGCTGGCAAGCTTCTTGGCATTTCCCAAAAACAAAGTTCCAAGAGCATTTTCAAGCAAAACCTCGTGAGGCAAAACCTTGGTGCCGTTTGCCAAAAAAGCGTTGCAACCCGAGCGTGTCACCGCACGTACCGCATCCAGCTTGCTGTACATGCCGCCAGTGCTAACAGCAGAGCCGGTCTCGCCGGGTTTGGCGAGGCAGAGAATTTCAGAATTCACCTCCGGAACCAAGTTCAAAAGGCGTGCAGAAGCATTGGTTTTGGGATTTGAATCAAAAAGACCGTCTTCATCTGTGAAAAGCAAGAGCAAATCGGCGTTCCAAAACAGAGCCACGTCGCTTGAAAGCTTGTCGTTGTCGCCTACCTTGATTTCAGACACTACAACAGAATCGTTTTCGTTAATTACGGGAATAACCTTGTGCCTGAGCATTGAATTCAAAATATTCTGCAAGTTCTTATAGCGGTTCCTGTCCCTGAAATCATCTGCGGAAAGCAGAATTTGCCCAACCGCGATTTTTTTCTTTTCAAAAGCATTTCTGTAAGCGTGCATCAAATCGATTTGCCCAACTGCTGCGCACACTTGCTTGTCCGCCATATTTTCCGGCTTTTTGGAATAGCCCAGTCTGCCCATGCCAATGCCTATCGCGCCGCTGGTAACAATCGCAATTTCTTTCCCGGCTTCCTGCAAAACTGCCACAGACTCAGCAAGCCTGTTGATAAACGCAGTATTAACGCCTCTTGTACCGGCTTCCACCAGCACCCGGGAACCGAGCTTAATAACAATCCGCTTAGTCTCGGCAAGTAAATTTTTACGCAAATCACTCAATTAACCAGCCCCTTGATCTTCTCCAGCGCCTCGCTTGAATTGCCGCTTTCAAGCATTTCTTTCAGCTTTAAAAGCTCTTGTTTCAAATTGCTTGACCCCGGAGCTTTGATGTATTTTGCCAAACGCTCAGGATAAGTGCCGTTTTCCAAATGCTGCTTCGTTTCCAAAAGCTCCGGATCGCTTGGCAGCAAAGCCAAAGCCTTGCCCAAAAATTCACTGGCTTCGCTGGTATCGCCCAAGCAAACATTGCAGTCGTAAATTCTCAAAAAAGCATCGACAAAAAACGGGTTGCTCTCAAAAGCATTCTTAAAACATTCAAGAGCCTCAGTATAGTTTCCCTGCTCAAAAGCTATGATGCCAAGCGTATAAATCGCAGAGTAATGCTCCGGGCAAACCGCTAGAATCTGCTGAAGCATGGCGGTGCTTTCATTTATCTTTCCCTGCTGCGCCAAGTCTGCCGCCGCCTTGCTTTGCTGGCGAAGCTCTATCACGGTTTTGCCGCTCAAATTGCCGTGCAGTACCACGCCTTGCAATTCGGCAATTATGTCTTTTACTGTTTCGTCTTGAGGGTTTTCAAGCCTCTCCAAAAGCAGGTATTGAAAATATTCCTGCAAATCCTTGTCGCAAAGCCTAGCGTTGTATTCGGCAAAAGTTATCATCTGTCAAGTTCTCCTGCAATTATGTTTATACTTGAAAGTACTGCTATGGAATCCGCAATCATGCCGCCTTCAACAAGCTCGTGAAACGCAGCGAACTGAGTGAGGCATGGCGGCCTAACCTTCACCCGCCAAGGCTTTCCCGTTCCATCGGAAACAAGCGTAAAGCCAAGCTCGCCGTTTGCCGCCTCTGAAGAATCGTAAAGCTCGCCGGCAGGAACACGAATGCCCTCAGCCACGGTTTTGAAATTCCCGATTAGTGATTCCATGTCTTGGTAAACTTTTTCCCTCTCCGGAACCCGGATTTTTGGGTTGTCTATGTTCACAGGCCCGGGTTCTAAACGCCTCATAGCCTGCCTCACAATTTTAATGGATTCCTCGCTCTCGGCGAGCCTCACCATCAAGCGGTCGTAAATATCGCCTTTTGTGCCGGTCACTACTTCCCAGTCGTAGGTCTCATAGTCGTAATAAGGTTCATCCTTGCGCAGGTCAAACGCTGCGCCGGTTGCCCGCAGGCAAGGGCCGGTCCATCCCCAAGCCAAGGCTTTTTCCGGGGTAATAGCGCCTATGTTTGTTGTGCGGTCCAAAAATATGCGGTTGCCGTCCAAGAGCTTGTGAACGTCGCTCAAAGACTCTTCGCACATTTTGAGGAGTTTTGCCACATCTTGCTCAAAGCCTTCGTAAGTGTCCCTGTAAAGCCCGCCTATGCGAGCATAGGAATTGGTGAGCCTTGCGCCTGTAAGCTTTTCCCACAGCACCAAGCCCTCTTCCCTTGAGTCAAAGAAATACCAGAAATTGCTGAGAGCGCCCAAATCCACGCAAGCGGCAGCAACGCAAACAAAGTGGTCAAAAATTCTCGAAAGTTCGCTTATAATAACACGGAGAATCTTTGCTCTTTCGGGAATTTCAACGCCAAGCATTTTTTCCACCGCTTTTGCGTAGCCTATGTTGTTCAGCATTGCGGAGCAGTAATTCAGGCGATCTGTGTATGGCAGCACCATTTGCCAAGTGCCCTGTTCGGCCATTTTTTCAAAGCCCCTGTGCAAATATCCTATTTCGCCAACGCAGGCAACAATGGTTTCGCCGTCCAAAGCGGTTAAATAACGCAAGCAACCGTGTGTAGCATTGTGGCTCGGCCCAAAGTTCAAAGCAATCAAATCCAAATTTTCGCCATTTTTGTCAAGGACTTTCATAGGAAGGTAATATAGAAATTATTGGGAATTGCCCGTCAGCAAATCCCTCAGCCTCGCCGCTTCTTCAAAATCCAGCCTCGCCGCTGCCTCTTTCATCGCTTTTTCCAACTCCTCAGTTGAGCGCCTGCTTTTAGCGTCCCCAGCTACCAGCCACTCGCCACCAGCCGCTTTCTTCTTTCCTCTAACATCTTCCATCGGATCCTGAATTTCCAATGCGTCTTCCAGCTTTCTCTGGACGGTCTTTGGCACAATATTATGCTCTGTGTTAAAACAAATTTGCTTGTCTCTGCGACGCTTTGTTTCGTTAATAGCTTTTTTCATGGAATCTGTTACTCTATCTGCGTAAAGAACAACTTCGCCCTTCACATTTCTGCTCGCGCGCCCCATAGTTTGAATCAAGCTTTTATAGTTCCTCAAAAAACCCTCTTTGTCTGCATCCAAAATCGCAACCAATGCGACTTCCGGAATATCCAAACCCTCGCGCAAAAGATTTATGCCAACAAGAACATCGAATTTCCCAACCCTAAGCTCACGTATAATCCCATGCCTGTCAAGTGTTTTTATATCGCTGTGCAAATATCTGGCTTTGATATTTTTTCCCAGCAAATAATCGGTTAAATCTTGTGCCATTTTTTTTGTCAGCGTTGTCACCAAAACTCTGTTTCCGTCTGAAATCGTTTTATTAACACGGCTTAGCAAATCTATCATTTGCCCTTCTATTTGCTCAATATAAACTTTTGGATCCAGCAACCCTGTTGGGCGATTGATTTGCTCAACTATTTGCCCGTTGGTTTTTTTGAATTCGTATTCTGCCGGAGTTGCGCTCACAAAAAGCACGCTCGGCGGAAACTCATATTCAAACTCGGCAAAACTCATGGGGCGGTTATCAAGAGCGCAGGGCAAGCGCCAGCCATATTCCACAAGCGTGGTTTTGCGCGATTTGTCGCCCTCGCACATGCCGTTTACTTGCGGAATGCTTGCGTGAGATTCATCAACAATCAAAAGCCAGTCTTTGCCGAAATAATCCAAAAGAGTGTATGGCCTGGAGCCCGGCATTCTATTTTCAATAATACGTGAATAATTCTCTATGCCCGGGCAAAATCCTACTTCCCTGATGAGTTCCATGTCATAGCGAACCCGGCTGCCAAGCCTTGCCGCTTCCACAACCTTGCCCTCCTCTTGCAACTCAAACAATCTTCTGCTTAAATCTTTTTGAATTTGGTTTATTATTCTTTCCCTGCCCTCTTCTCTGGTAACAAAATGCTTGGCCGGAGCGATTATAATTTCTTCAACATTTTTTATTGTTTCGCCGGATACAACGTTAAACCATGAGAGCCTTTCTATGGTATCTCCGTAAAGTTCAATGCGAATTCCAATATCGTCATAGCTTGGATAAATATCTATTCTGTCGCCTCGCACTCTGAATGTTCCACGTTCCAAAGCGAAATCATTGCGTTCGTATTGAATGGCAACCAAGTTTTTCAGAATGCAGTCGCGTTCCAGTTCTTCGCCAACTTTGATGCGTACCATCAGCTCAAAATATTCCGCCGGGCTTCCAAGTCCGTATATGCAACTTACGGATGCCACAATTATAGTGTCTCTTCTTGTCAATAGATTTTTCGTGGCTCTTAGACGCAATTTGTCTATTTCTTCGTTTATGGCAGCGTCTTTGTCTATAAACAGATCTCGATTGACAACATAAGCTTCGGGTTGGTAGTAGTCGTAGTAGCTTACAAAGTATTCAACGGCATTTTCGGGGAAAAACGCTTTGAATTCCTGGTAGAGTTGCGCTGCGAGCGTTTTGTTGTGGGTTAGAATCAGAGTTGGCTTTCCAAGATTTTTAATCACATTTGCCATTGTGAATGTTTTTCCGCTGCCTGTCACTCCGAGTAGCACTTGAAATTTTTCGCCTTTTTCAAAAGTTTCTGTGATTTCCTTTATAGCTTCGGGTTGGTCGCCGGCGGCAGAATACGGGCTTTTTATCTTAAAATCCGCTGGCCCGCTTGGCGGGCGAATATTCAATATTCCCGGTCTGCTTTCTTCAGGAGGCAGGCGTTTTGCCACAAGCTTGGCGTTTGCAGTTTCAAAGGATTGTTCTTGCGCAGTCATATGTTTCCCGCAGTGTAAAGTAGAAATTTTTTCTATCTTACTCCTATGTCTGGAAAAGCGTCTGAACCCCGATTAACCTGATTAGAGGATTTTCCTGTTTTTTCTCCGTATCCTTTTTGTGCCATTGCATATTGCAAGATGCCAAGAAAAACGCGATGGCAACAAAGTCGAATTTTAATGGCTAATGGTTAAAATTCCCATTTTTGCATTTAAATTGGAAATCGCTTTTTTGCCAGTTTTTTGCTCCAATTCCTTGCGTGCATTAAGTGCTATTTCTCCGCCTCGCTTTGCAACATTTTTATGTTCTTTCAAAGTTTTTGGATTTGACGATTCCGATATGCTTTTTGTCGAAATTTCCGCAAGCATATTAAGCACAAGCTCTGCATTTGTCATGTTGTCTCGCAGATTCTCTTTTTTCAAATTCTTGAATTGTTTGTATTCCTTTGTTGTTTTGCCAGACCAGGTTTTGGTTATTATATCCGTCAATGCAGCAAAATGCACTTCTTCTTTCAAACCTTTGTTTTTCCATTCGTCAGTCAATTCTTTGCGAACTTCCATGCTTTTCAGCCTTTGATTTATCCAACTGTCCGAATAGCCAAGATTTTTGTAATCCTGCATTGCTTGTTTTATTGACTTCTCTGGGTCTTGCATTTGATTTAGCCGTTCGTTGCCTACTTTTGCGAGCCATAACTTGAACGGTTCTGCTTTGGGCGATGGGATGGACTGAATTATGCGGAAAAGTTGCTCGGTGGTAGCCACGTCGGTAAGGTAGTTTTTGCCATCACTTGCAGGCATTTTCAGTTGCTGACAATTTGTCAGCAACTGACTTCCTTCATCTGCTAGCCTTTCTTTGAGCTTAGCCCAATAATTACTAGCACTTCTTGGTGTAGCCTGCTCCGTAAGCACGGCTACCACATCAACCACAGAAAAGAACCATTCTTCTTTCTCTGTGTCCCAAACAGAACGAACTTTTCTGTTTTCAAACAACTGGATTTTATTGCTATCCATAAAGCCTCCAAAATTAAGGTTATTTTGCCGAGGCGT
>WQTK01000248.1 GCA_009786285.1 Candidatus Fibrimonadales bacterium
ACTGCTACTCCACCAGTAGCCGTAGTTGCCGACATCGCTGAATTTGTCATCAGAGTAGCCGCTGCCGCCTGGCAGAGCCGAAAAGCCGAAGCCGTCCGTGCCATTGCCTTTCTCATTCCAGCCTTTTTTAGCCTTGAGCTTCTTTCCGGCAATGTTTCTTCCTCCTGCGAAATTCACAAGAGTCTTCCATTCCTCATTGCTCGGTAAATGCCAACTACTGGGGCAAGATTTCATAGCTGTTTCCCAATCATACAGCCTTACATATTTTTCGCAATTTTCAGGTTTATTTTCATAGCATTTGCTGTTTTCTGCATCATAATTCAAATTCTCCGCCATCCAAATTTGCGTTCCTATTTTTACGGTTCTGTATGTTTTGCCATCACGCTTGTCGTGCAACGGCGTTTGAGCGTAGGTTGCAACGGTGAGGAGGAGGATTAGGAGCGGGGTTGGCATAGCGTAAGATATGGAAAAATTACCAAACGCATTCAACTGGGTATAGACGAATATTTTCATCGTCAGTTATAAATTTCATTTCGTCAAAAGTTGCTGTTGCATACTCCTTAAAACAATCCAATGGCTTGTTAAAATCGTCAGCCATCCAAATTTGCCCTTTCAAACATCCAAATCCTTTTTTTGGAGTCTCTGCGTTAGGCTCTTCCTGATTTATCCTAATCAAATTCATTTTCGCAAAATTTTCCAAGACTTCTATAATGCCCTTTTTTAGTATGCTTATATTCAGCACCTGTGGCTGGGCAACATATTCTACAAACGGCTCTTTTGCTTCCATAAGCGTTAATATAGAAAAAAGGCAGCAAAAAGCCACGAAGCCTGAGCGTAGGCTGCAATGGCGAGGATGAGTATTAGGAGCGAGGTTGGGGGGCATTTAATCATGGCGCAAAACACATAAAGAATCAAGGCAGTATTTTTTTTGTTTTTCTGGGTAAACATTAGGCTCACCTGAATATGTTATTGGAAATGGGGATAAACCTACAATATACTTAAACAAAAGTTCTATTTCTTCAGGCATAGGCGGCCATTCAGGCTTTGAAAATGGATGATAGAGGCAACAATATTTATATTCATAAAGAATTTGATTATCAACTTTTAATATACAAGTCCAGCCACCGAATGGACCTCTTCTACCATAAGGGTCATACTTTGGTTTTAATGAGGAAATCATCTTTTTAATTTCTAAATATTGATCGTTTGTAAGTTTGCCTCTATATTCCTCATCCTCTTTTTCCCTTTGCCCTCCTTGCCTGGCGATGATTATTATGCTATCGTTAATAATATCAATAGAATATGGATATAGTAAAATCATAATTTTACCTTTAATAGTCCATTTCTCCTCAGCTGCCATTCCCCCTGACTCATGAAATAACAATGATAGATTTAAAGGTTTCTCCGTGTTACTAGCCTCTTTGCTTTCATCTTTAGATTTGCATGCGAATATGCAAAAACAGCATATAATGACAAAAATTGTAATTTTCATAGGAAACACCGCCATTGGCTTTGCAATTGCCAAGTGTAATAGATTTTTTGCATAGCTGCGCAGTGCATAAACGCTAATATAGAAAAAGGGGGGGCAAATTCACGCAAATTAAAATCTGAACACAATTCCGGCGCCGTTAGGCATTGCGTAAAATGAGACTCTGCTCTCTTCGGCTTTTTTATCGTTCAAGTGGCGAGAAAAGCTTTTGCCTACCGTTTTTCCAATAGCAACGCCTATCAACGCTCCGGCAACAACATCAGAAGCCCAATGAGCAGTCACAGACATTCCTGCTGCTATGAAAGCAGCGTAAGAATATGCTCCAATTACAACAGCGGTGTTATCCGAATATACTTCCGCCAAAGCCGATGCCATTGCAAAAGCTGTTGCAGTGTGGCTGCTCGGCCAACCGTGAAATACGCCTCGCTTCATAAACCCGAATTTAAAATCATCGCTGTAATCTCCCTCTTCTTCTCTCCCATTATCCCGACCCATAATAGCTTTTTCCATAATATCCGGGGCGCTCCGGCCTGTGAACGCCTTTATGCCGGAACTCACGGTGAATCCGAGCAACGCCGCCTGCGCCACGGCAAGGCCCGCTATCTGCATTTTTTTGTCATTTTGGTTTTTGCCGTAATAATAAAAAGCAACCGGGGCAGCAAAGGGAGCCGCAAAGCCTATTATGCCCGATGGAATTCCTGCAATCGCCACACCGCTATTGTTATACGCTACACGATTCCATTTCCAATCAACGCCGCTGACAACCATTCCATAAGTAGCAAATGAGCCGACTGCATAATTCATGCCGTAATTATGCGCAAAACTTCCCAGAAAATTATAGCCTATATTATCAAACAAAAGCAAAAACGGAACATCCTCTTCCTGCTCTGCGGATACAAAAACAGCCAAAAATATTATAAAAATAATAGCTTTTTTCATATAGCGTAATTTAGATTTTAATTGCAAGGGAAACAGGCGCATTAAGCTAGCAGCCGATAAAAAGCAAGAATATGCGGATGGCTGCCCTTTTTCAATCCTTCACGCACCTAACAGAGAACAAGGCCGTCTTATCGGTTTCGCCACCGAGGGCGAAGTAGTCGTCGTAGTGAATGCCACGGAAGCAGGCGTTATTGCTATTGCTCTCACTGCTACTACTCCACCAGTAGCCGTAGTTACCGACATTGAAGAATTTACCAAAAGGGCTACCGATGCCGCCCGGCAGAGCCGAAAAACCGAAATAGTCCGCGCCATTGCCGGATTTGCCGTCGTAATCATTCCAGCCTTTTTTAGCCTTGAGCTTCTTTGCAGCAATTCCATCGCCACCTGCGAAATCCACAAGAGTCTGCCATTCAGCATTGTTTGGCAAATTCCAACCAGAAGGGCAAGATTTCATTGCCTCTTCCCAAGTGTACAAGCGACCGTATTTCTCGCAGTTCTCAGGTTTGTTTTCATAGCATTTACCACCTTTTGAGGCATCGTTAAGGTTCTCCGACATCCAAACTTGATTGCCTATTTTAACAATTTTTTCAGTAGCAGACTTATCAGCATCATTGGAAGTACTAGTACTACCAACCTGCGACTTTTTCTCTTCGCAAGCACCAATAGCAAACACCATCAAGGCTGCTAGTACAATGTTGATTGCCTTTTTTATGTTTCTTCTCCTTAACTCAACACCCATTTCCACACCGGGATGCATTAAACCAAAGTTTTATACAACTCATAAACATACGAAGCACTTTCTGTATATAAACCGCTGTCCAAGTCTTGCAATTTTTCAAAAACCTGAGAATTAAAAAACTTTTCCATTGCAATGTCAATGGGCAAACCCTCTTCCTTTGAAATAAAACAAACTACGTCTCTTATTACGTATTCTATTAAATGCTTTTGCGTTTTATTCATAAATTGTATGCCCCTATCTTTTTCAATAACTTCACAGCATTATCCGTATGAAAAGAAATCTGATTTGTAAGTTCTTTATATTCTAACCTTTTTCTCAACTCTTCTATGGTTATAATTTTATCCTCGAACAAGTCAAAAAGCAACCTAGTATCATCATTTGCCACAGGACCGCTAACAATGCCATATTTATTGTCCAAGTTGCACTCCAAACTAGCGACATCGGTAAAATTTTTGTTACGATTATTTATAATAAATAAAGCCCACTCATCCGTTGGAGTATAAAATGTTTTTTTGGGGATATTACAATTTTCAAGTTCCTTGTCTTCAAGCGAAAATTTTGTTACGCAAGGATTTCCGCCAAAAAGCCGAACAGTTCGTTTTGCCATATTCCTTGCTTGCTCTTCCAGCTCTGTAGTATAAAATCCTTTTCCAAAATCTTTATAAGGTTTGCAAACATTTAAATCTACTCGGTCAATTTCCAAATTTGAGCCGTGAAATAAAATCATACAAGATGCCCGCCGTTCTTGTGAGCAATATGTGACAAGGCTTCCAAAGTGTCTTCTTTTGACAATGTATGCTCAATTTCATAATTTTCCATTAGAAACTGCAAGCCGTTATACTGTTTCAAATACAAAAAAGCATCTTTAATGCTGGTTTTATATTTCTCAGCAAAATCTGCAATGCAGGCAACAAAGTAAAGAATCGCTTTTTTATCCATTGCTAAAATATAGAAAATCGGAATTCAGACAAAAAGCCACGAAGCCTGAATATACTTAGTAACATTTCCGCATCCTGAAATGATTTCAATGACTTCCGTTGAATCTGGTATTGGACCATTCAGTATTTCATTGGCAAGCTTTTCCGTTTTTATATCGTTCAGCTTAGTAATAGCTTTTTTCATATAGCGTAATTTAGATTTTAATTGCAAGTTTCCTCTTTTGCCATAGCTCTGTGCTCTGCGGTTATGTAATAATAGTAATAACGCACAGGAGTTTCTGTTGTTAAAATATAATTTTCCCAGTAGCGAATGTCGTTATCCGCAATATCTTTATCAAATACCAAACATGTTTTTGGTTCATCAAGAAATTCAATTCTAAAATATGCAGGTTCCTTACACCAGTCACGCGACTGATTAATAAAATCACATTCATCGTCATAAGTAGAAATTGACCAAGGAAAGCGTTCACGAGAACAACTCATTCCTTGAAGATAATAATTACATAGAGTATCATTATTATTTATTTTCTGTTTGTGACGAGTTTCTGTAAATTCATAATAGGACGTACTATCTCCTATGTATTCGTTTTTTACTAAGATTAAATTTAATGCAACTCCGCTATTATTCACGTAAAAAGGTATTCTCTCAGAAATATCTGGTAGACAATCGCAGGAAGTCTCGGAACAACCTAATAGTCCTGCTAGCAGCAAACATATAGCTAAAAATCGTGTCATAATAGGCAGTACTCCTCTTTTGCCATAGCCTTGTGTTCCTGAGTTATATAATAATAATATAAGTGTGAATAAGTGGCTTTTTCTACTAGAATGTAATTTTCCCAATAGCGGATATCATTCTCTACTTTATCATCTCCATCATATACTAAACAGGTTTTTGGTTCGTCAAGAAATTCAATTTTGAAATACATAGGTTCATTTGGTCCGTAACGCTTAAGAAAAAGCCACTCGGCTTCATAAGTATCTTCAATATTAAAAGATTTATTGCCAACACAATTTTCACTCAAATTGTGTTCATAACTGTGTTCGTAATTGCATAAAATTTCATTATGTTTTATTTCTTGTTCATAACGAATATGCGAAAATGCATAGAATACGGTATCGTCTCCGGTGATTATTTTATTTTCCGATTCTGCCATTACAATTAGATTCACAGAGCCTCCGCTGTTATTTATATAAAAAGGCACTCTGACATGCGCAGGTTCCGGCATAGGCGCATCAATCCACCAACATCCAAACAACCACGCCGGTAACAGATATACGGCAAATGCTGTAAAAATGGCTTTTAATTTACGCATAAAACATAGCCTCTCTGTTTCAAAGATAGAAAAAACGCTACCACACCAAGCTTGTGACTAAGTGGCTGCTGGCAGGTCCAGTAGCCATCGACACCGACATAGCCGAAATAGTCATCAAGGCTGCTAGTACAATGTTGATTGCCTTTTTTATGTTTCTTCTCCTTAACTCAACACCCATTTCCACACCGGGATGCATTGAATTTTCTCGCCTTTGAATTCTATTATTTTTTCCTCATCGAGTGTTATAAGCAGCAGAGTTTTGGCTTTTACCTTTTGCTGAATTTTGAGCATGCTGGCAAGCTCACGCTCTTCTGTTTGCGCAGACAGATTATAAACAGCCTGTATAAGCGTTTTGGTTTTTGGAATGTAAAAATCCGTTTCAACATCATCCCTTGCGAAATAAAACTCGTCACCGTATTGCTTTTTGAGTGTTATGGCAACAAGATTTTCCAAAAGCATAGTTTCAGGAGAAATTTGCATAAGAGTTACAAAACCATTATCCATAAAATAATACTTCTTTTGATTTTCGTATTCAGTCATCTTTGCCAAATAATTCTTAACGCTGAAAACCAAAAAAGATTCTTCCAGAAAACCCGCATATTCTATAACAGTGCTAACGCCTATGGGAGTTCCGGTTGATTGAATTATATTTTTCATTCGGTTAAAAGACACCCCGTTGTGAATGCTTTCTGCCATTTTTTTTATCAAAAGCTTGAGCGCAAAATCGTTTCTTATTTTGTACCTTGCAACCAAATCGCCATAAAACACTTTTTGATAAAGATTTTCCAGCCATATACGCTTCTCTTTGAAATGCAGAAGTTCAGGGAATCCGCCGAATTTAAAGTAATCCTCAAATTTTCTGCGAATCTCGTAGCGTTTGCCGGAATGTTGCCAGTGTTCCTTCAGCTTGATTTTATTTGCCGTTAAATATTCCGCAAAAGAGAATGGGTATATGTGTTTTATAAGGTATCTGCCTCCGAGGGTCGTTGCTATTTCTTTTGAGAGCATTTTTGCATTGCTGCCCGTTATGAATACCCTGTATTCTTTTGAGTCTGCCAGCCTTCTGGCGAATTTTTCCCAGCCGTCTATTATTTGTATTTCGTCTAAAAACAAAACGGGAGTTTCTTTGAACAAGCTCTTGTAGGCATCTACAATCAATTGAAAATGTTCTGCGTTAAAAGTCAAAAGCCTGTCGTCTTCAAAGTTTATGTAGAGTATTTTTTTCGCCGAATGTTTTTTTATATAGCCTTTGATTATCTGAAACATGCAGAAAGTTTTCCCTGCCTGCCTTGGCCCAACAAATACATAATTGCCTTTATCTTCCAGAGCGAGTTCACGCTCGGAAAGTTCAATTTTTTGAATAGCCTCCTGATTTTCTATCAAGAGCCTCTGCAGCAAGCTAATGTTGATTTTATCTTCCATACAAGATAAAATAGTAAATTTTTATCTTCAATGTAGGATATGGTTATGGGAGCATTCCCAAAGGGAACAGGGTGCCTTTTTCAGTCCTTGACGCAGCGAACAGAGAACAAGATAGATTTATAGTTGTCGTACTCGATCACATCGCTACCGACGTAGCTCATGCTCCAGCGGTCGGCGTTGCCAGCACTGTACTCGGTGGCACTCCACCAACTGCCGAAGCTACCAACGCCGTTGAAACTGCCATCCGGCTTACCGTAGCCGCCCGGCAGGGCCAAAAATCCGTATTCATCCGAACCGCCACCGCCTTTTTCCCAGCCACTTTTAGCCTTGAGCTTTCCACCAGCGGCATTTTTGCCACCAGCAAAAGACACAAGAGCTTCCCATTCGGCATTATTTGGCAAATGCCAACCAGAGGGGCAAGCTTTTGTTGCCTCTTCCCAAGTGTACAAGCGACCATATTTCTCGCAGTTCTCGGGCTTGTCTTCGTAGCATTTGCCGCCTTTTGAGGCATCATTCAGGTTTGATAGCATCCACTTTTGATTGCCTATTGTTACGGTTTTCTCTCCGCCACACGCACCAAGTGCAAACACCATCAAGGCTGCTAGTCCAATGTTGATTACCTTTTTCATTTCTCATCTCCTGTTGTTAAATTTTCATAAAAATAGAAAAAGCTACTGATAATGAAATCTGCAAGAGATAACTATTACCAAGTTTCCTTCAACTTTATAAATCAAACGGTGCTCTTTTGTTATTCTTCTAGACCAAAAACCGGATAAATTATATCTTAAAGGCTCAGGCTTGCCTATGCCAAAAAATGGATGTTCTTTTATGTCTTTAAGCAAAGTGCTTATCCGTTGCTGAATAACTGTATTGCCAGATTGTTTCCAAAAATCAATGTCTTTTTCTGCCGTTTCTGTAAAATTCACTTCCATAAATCATCTATGTTTTTAGCCGAATATAATCCAGAGTTTGCTTGTTTGATTCCATTTTGCAAATGTTCCGCATTCGCGGGCGTACTCAACAAGTATAGAGTTTCCATCATGCTATTGTAATCTCGCTCCGACATAACCATAAAATTACCCTGCTCTCGCTCAACAAGAACAGCGTCTCCATTGTCTTCAACTTCACCAAGCACTTCATCTATCTGCGTGGCAAACTTTTGCATTGTTACCGTAGCTGTAGCCATAAAAACCTCTTATAAAAGAATATACAAAAAATATCAACCTACCTTACCGCCCCACGCACCAATAGCAAACACCATCAAGGCTGCTAGTCCAATGTTGATTGCCTTTTTTATGTTTCTTCTTCATTTGTTGATTTAGCTATAAACGCCAAAAAGGAGCAAAAATGCGAAATAAGATGCTGAATGTTTTTTGCAACGAGCGCAAAGTCGGGCGGTTATGGGAATTCGATTTTATAAAGAATTTATCATAGCTTGCTTATGAACTGCAACCCAAAAAGCGCGGCGAACAAAGTAGGAATTGCTACGCATGCGCCATAAGCTACGAATTTTCCAAAGCCGAATTTTAAACCATGATTTCGCAAAATGCCAAGCCACATTATGCCCGCCAATGCCCCTATGGGCGTAAGATACGCTCCGACATTCGAACCTATAATAGCAGCATAAGTCGCAGTTAAGTCCCCTCTTTCTGCAAGGAGCGACGAAAACAAAACACTCATCGGTATATTGTTTATCAAATTAGCCGATAAAGTAGAAGCTATCCCATAAGTGAATAGCGCATTTCCCGAATTCAACAATGCGGCTATTTTCTCCGTTGTACCCGAATTTTCCAAAGCAAGCACTATTATAAACATTGAAATAACAAGCGGAACAACTTCCCAAGGCGCATGGCGAACAGAAAGCAAAAGCTCTATGGGCTTTCTGCGCTTAAAAAGCGATATCAAAGCAACGCCAAACAGCAAAGTGAATAGCCCCATAACAGAAATAAGCCACATAGGAACTTCTATTAAACCGGAAATCGCTAACATAAACGTACACGTTGCAAGCACTGCCAACCCAAAAACAAACAATGTTTTCTGTTCTATTATTACATTTTCCGTTGAGGCGACAATCGGTTGTTTCAAGCGGTTGCGAAAAAGCACAAATAACACTATGTACGCAACAATTGCGGCAAAAGTAGCGGGCAACGCCATGACTTTAAAGTACGCAACAAAATCTATTCCTGCCATTGTTCCAAGATATATGTTGGTTGGGTTGCCTATTATGAGAAGCAGGCTTGCGGTATTTGCGGCGACAAATTCGGAAACGAGATACGGAACAGGATCTATTTTGGCATTCTTCGCAAAATAGCAGATGAATGGCGTAAAAGTTAGAATAACTACATCGTTGCAGGTAAACACGGTGAGCACAGAAATCAAACAGTAAAGTATAACAAACAGCTTGATTTGCTTTCCTCCGCATTTTTGCACAGCTAGGCATGCAAGATATTTGAAAAAACCTATTTCATCAAGGAATAACGATAAAAAGGTCATTGAAAGGAAAAACACAAGAATTTTTAATGGGTTAATATCCGAATCCGCAGCCAAGCCGCTTATTGCGCCAGACAAAGGCAATAATCCAGAAAACAGCAAAATCAATGCTCCCAAAAGGGTAGGAATAAAGAAAATGCGCGGCTTGGCCAACGCAACAGCGATGGTACCGATGCAAGCTAACGCAGAAATAACAATAACAGCCATATGCAATTTTTTGTCTTGCAAGGAATATAGAAAATAAAGGAATTAAGCTGCTAGTTTACTAAATTACCTTCAATGACTGCTCAAAACACTCTCTGGTTTCCATATGCACAGATGAAAACAATGCCGCCGCCTTTGAAGGTTGTGGCTGCAAAAGGCGTTAAGCTTTGCCTGCAAGACGGGCGCGAATTGATAGACGCTATTTCTAGCTGGTGGTGCGTTATACATGGTTATAATCATCCGAAAATAAACGCAGCGCTCAAAGAGCAGATGGAGAAATTTTCTCATGTTATGCTCGGGGGGTTGACTCACGAGCCTGCGGAAAAACTGGCTGGGGAACTTGCGAGAATCACGGGTTTAAGCCATGTTTTTTTTGCGGATTCCGGTTCTGTTGGAATTGAAGTCGCTATGAAAATGGCGGTGCAGTTTTGGAAAAACCAAGAGGTTCAGGGAAAGCATAAATTTGCGTGCTTGCTGAGGGGTTACCACGGCGATACAAGCGGAGCCATGTCGCTTGGAGACCCGGAAGAAGGCATGCACCATTTGTTCAAGAGTTATTTGCCAAAACAGTTTTTTATTGAACCGGATTTGCGGGAAATGGAAACTCTGTTTAAGGAAAGAGCCGAGGAAATAGCCGCATTTGTTTGCGAACCGCTTTTGCAGGGGGCCGGAGGTTTTTATTTTTATCCGCCGGAATTTTTAAAAGGAGCAAGGGAGCTTTGCGATAAATACAAAGTGTTGCTTATTGCAGACGAGGTTGCGACGGGGTTTGGCCGCACGGGAACCATGTTTGCTTGCGAGCAGGCCGGCATTTCTGCTGACATAATGGTTTTGGGCAAGGGTTTGACCGCAGGTTATTTGGGTCTATGCGCAACGCTTGCCACGGATAAGATTTACAATTCATTTTTCAAAGAAGCATTTATGCATGGCCCAACTTTTATGGGAAACGCGCTTGCCTGTTCTGTGGCACTTGCGTCTCTGGAAATTTTTGAGAGCGAGAATTATTTGCAAAAAATCGCCCGCATAAATGAGATTTTGAAAGAAGAGCTTTTGGGGTTCAAGGCTAAAGGAGTTAAAGAAGCACGGGTGTTTGGGGCGTGCGGGGTTATTGAAACAGAGACTGAGGAGGCTCACAAAGGCATCCAGGATTTTGCAGCGGATAGAGGTGTGTGGCTGCGTCCGTTTTTGCGTGTAGT
>WQTK01000249.1 GCA_009786285.1 Candidatus Fibrimonadales bacterium
AATTTGAACAAATTTCAGTGTTTTTTCCACTAGCCACTCCCCACTAGCTACTAGCCAAGCAACGAAATCCGAGTTAATCATTGCTTACTATAGCAGAAACACCCCGATTTCTATCATAAATGCCATATTGGCAAGCTTGAAAAACCATTCGCCCTTGCGCATGAATATGCCCTTGACTGGAGCGTATTCCAACCCGCCAAGCACCCTAAAGCCAAAAGGAGATTTTTTCCAAGGTAGCATATCACGGCCATAGCCAAGGGAAAACAAAGGCGAATTTTCATCGTTGATTTTTATGTAATCAATAGCGAAATGCACAAAATTCTCCGCACTCTCGTTAAATAACTCCCCCGTTGGCAAATAATGCCCAAAAGCACCAGCCACAAAACCATCCCTGGACAAATCCACCTGCGCCCTTGCGCCAACAGCCCAATTTTTATTTATGCGCAAACGAGCATTCAATCCGCCAAAATGATCTATGCCGTCCGCAAAAAATCTTCCGGAGTAGTTTGCCCCATAAACAAAAAACGGAGGCGGCTCTTCTTTTTCCACTATGTCCAAAGAGAGAAAATCTGCGTATGAAACGGAGAGAAAAAGAAGGATTGCCGCTAAGATTCTGAAGAACATGATAATTCCTTCATCATTTTTTGCCCAGCCATCCACCTGAAAGCAAACACCGAGTAAATTTGCACAAAATCCGCACCCTCGCAAAGCAAATCCCGCACCTTTAAACCGTGGTCAATTCCGCCGCAAGCTACAATGGAAAGATTTGGGAAATGTTTTTTCGCAAGAGATGTTTTTCTGAAAGTGTTTTCGTAAAGAGGCCTGCCGGAAATTCCGCCGCTGGTTCCCTGTGCGTTCAAAACAGGCAGGCGATAAAAAAGTTTTTCGCTCGGAAAAGTGTTTCCTAAAATAACGCCGCTCACACCTAGTTTAGAAAGCAAATCCAAAATTGAAAGCATTTGCGAAGGAGTTAAATCAGGGCTTAACTTTGCGTAAACAGATTTTTTAACAGGAGCTGCTTTTCTGAAATTTTCTATAGAGCCAAATACCTGCGACATAAATGTTGTGTCCAAATCCAAGCGGCATTCGCCGGTGTTGGGGCAGCTAACATTAACTTCCAAATAATCCGCTGTTTTATAAGCTATTGAAAAAGTTTCCAGCAAATCTTGCAAGCGTTTTTCTTCAGGGAGCCCGGGTGTTTCTGCCACTGAAATTCCAATGGCAAAATTGTTTTTTAAAGCCTTGCCAGTTTGTGCTTCAACTCTTGCGGCAATTTTTTCCACCCCATCGTTGTTCAAACCCATTGAATTGTAAATAAGGCGGTTGAATTCATCAAGGCCAACACGTGGCTTGTGTTGATTCCCTGCTCTAAAATTTCTAGTCGCTGTTCCAATGGTTATTCCGCCAAGCCCAAGATTTGCGTATGCGTTTATGCCTTTGCCGTTTTTGTTAGCTCCTGCGGCCAAAACAAGCGGGGAGCATAAATTCACAGGCTTGCTGCCATCAAAAAAATTTACGGTTCGCTTTTCCAAGCACGGTTTCCCTCCCCAAATTGGGGAAAATTTTGCGTAAAGCCCAAGGCAGGAGTGCCTGAATTCAGCGTGGTTTCTAAAAACGCTGCGAATCAAGGCTAAAATTTTATCGCCAAAATCCGGTGTGCTATCGTAGTTAATCATTAAAACACTTGCCTTGTTTTGCCGTCTTTAGGCGCTTTGGAAGAAGCGTTGCCAAATAGGGTCGCATCACTTTCTTTCGACTGTTCAAAATGATTTCCATCACATTCTTCCGTTACGGCATGCCCTGATGTGTAAAGGCAGCCTGTGGAAAGATTGCAATACGGCCCTGCGATTTTTCCAGTATAGTTGCAAATTTTTCTTGTATAAACCCCGTTTGGCACCGGAAATTGAAGTTCCGGCAAATTCTTATGTATTTGCGTCATTGAATTGAACCATATAGGCAAGGCATCTTCTGCGCCAGTATGGCCTGACCCCATAGGAACAAAATCATCCGTTCCAATCCACACGCCCATTGTGTATTGCTTTGTGAACCCTATATACCAAGCATCCGTGTAATCATTTGTGGTGCCTGTTTTTCCGCCGCTTGGATGGTGAAAGCCATTTGCCCAAACTCTTGCCGCAGTTCCGGCTGTGTTCACGGTTTGCAGCATTGAAACCATTAAATACGCAGCCGATTCTTTCAAAACTTCGTGCTCAACTTTGTAATTCTTCTCTATTACCTCTCCGCTTTTGCCGACTATAGCTTCTATATAATAAGGTTCAACTCTGTTTCCTCCGTTTGGGAAAACCGTGTATGCGCTTGTCATTTCCATAAGAGTTGCGCCAACAGAGCCAAGGGAAAGGCTTGGCACCGCTTCCAAAGGAGCTTTTTTTATTCCGAATTTGCGAGCGTATTCAACAACGTTCTGCAAACCGTATTTCAGGCCAACCTGAATTGCCGGCAAGTTTTGCGAAAGCCCCAAGGCTTTGCGATAAGTCATCATTCCTTTGAATTCTTTTGAAAAATTGCCGGGCCGCCAATATTTTGATGTATCCGTGGGAGTTGGGATTGTTATTGGAGCATCGTTTAATGAGTCGCAGGGAGAAGCTCCGTTATCCATAGCAGTCGCGTAAACAAACGGCTTAAACGAGGAACCGGGTTGCCTTAAAGTTTGCACGGCGCGATTCCATTTGCTCTCTTCAAAACTTTTTCCGCCAACCATAGCCCTGATTGCGCCCGTTTCATTCTCTATTAAAATAACGCCGACTTGCGCCGGGCGATAGCGGTTATTTTCGGAATAAATTTTTTTCGCAGTGTCTTTTGCCAAATAATTTTTTGAGAAATCCGCATAAACCGAATCAAAGCTTTTTAACACGGCCTCTGCGCTCATATTGTATTTTTTTGGAAGCCCAAGAATTTGAATAGCCCGCTGGCGAAGCCTTTTATCAACAACTACCAAATGTTCCAAAGCAGCAGTTTCAACTATTTTCTGAGCGCCGGGGTCTATAGTGCTGTAAATTGAAATGCCATCGGAATACAGGGAATTTTCGCCGTATTTCTGCTCCAAATATTTGCGAATGTCTTCCATATAATATGGAGCTACCGACATTTCAATTCTTTCTGTTGTTCTCAAAGGAGTTTTAACATATTCGTCATAATCTGCCCTTGAAATATAGCCTGCATCCATCATCGCAAACAGAACCGTGTTTCTGCGGGCAAGCGCAGCTTCCGGTTTGCGGTCCGGGCGGTAAGCTTCCGGGCGTTGGAGCATTCCTGCGAGTATTGCAATTTCCGGAATGGTTAACGAATCAAGGGGGCGGCCAAAATAAAACTGCCCGGCGGACTGGAATCCGTAATTTCCGCCAGCCAAATAAACCTCATTCATGTAAAATTCCAGAATTTCCTCTTTTGTGTAGGTTTTCTCTATGCGAATAGCAGTCATCATTTCCCGTATTTTTCTTGTGATTGAGCGTTCCGGGTCTAAAAATAGAAGTTTTGACAGTTGCTGTGTTATGGTGCTTGCGCCTCTCATTCTATTGCCGGTTTTAAAGCTTTCAATCACTGCGCTTGGAATGGCAAGCGGATTCATTCCCCAGTGGTTCCAATATTTTCTGTCTTCGGTTGCTATAACGGCGTTTTTCACCATATCCGGTATGCTGTCTATGGGGGTCCATATTCGTTTTTCAATATAAAATTCGTGAACCAGAATTGAATCTTTGTCGTAAATTTTTGTGATTAAGCGCGGTTCTATGGTTTCAAGTTTTTCAAAAGATGGAAGCGTGGGAGCCAGTTTGTCCCAAACTATCAAGATGGCCACGCCGCTCAAAATCAAAGGAGGCCCGAAAAGCAGCCCAAAAACAAGCCAAAAAACCATTACCCGGCTTCTCTTTTTTTTGCCTAAACTTTCCTCTTCATCGTCATACGGTTCTTGCATATGAGGAATATAGTAAACGCTGAGCTAGCCATTTAACCATTGCTTGCTATAGAATTTTTTGCAATATATTCCAGCCTTTCTATGATGTTCAAATGCTGCGTACAGGAGTTTTCGCAGTTTCCGCATTGCGAACAAGTCCCTGCCAAGTCTGGAGACAAGCCCCAGTGCCATTTCAACTGGTTGTAAATATCCTGTTTTGTTTCGCCTAAAACTATCCTGTTATAGGCGTCCATAAACTTTGGAATTGGTATGGATTTCGGGCAATTGTCACAATATGAGCATCCCGTGCAAACGCCTTCAAAGCATTTGGAAGCATTGGCTTTTGCAATGGCCAATTCTTCATCAGTTCTGGGCTTGTATGTTTCCATTGCCTCTAACGCAGAATCTATTTCATTTTTGTTTGAAAAACCTACCAAAGCAACGGACAAAGGCTTGTGATCCCACAAAAACTGCAGTGCTGCCTTTACTGCGTTTTCCTTATTGCATTCCTCGCCCTCTTTCAGCAAAAATCTGCAAAGCTCCGGGTTGTTTGGAATCAGGCTGCCGCCAAGAGGGTTCATTATCACCGCTCCTAAATTTTTTCGCATGGTAACATCAAATGCTTTCTCTCTGGTTTTGAAATTATATGCGGAATATCCAAACAAAACACCTTCGAATGCAGGCTCGGTAAACAGAGAGGCAATATTGTTCTGAATTAAATGCGTAGAAACGCATATATGATTTATCAGCTTTTCTTCTTTTAATTTTTGAAAAGTTTTTATTATGCCTTTGCTTTTACGTTCCCTCCAGTTTTCCAAGCTGGTTATGCACCACATATGGTAAAAATCTATCGCCGGCACATCCAGCCTTTTGAGCGACGCTTCAATTTCTCTGCGAATTTCCGATTCATCGGATTGAAAGGTTTTTGTGGCAACGTAATAGGGAAGCCCTTGCCTGCGAAGCTCTGCCAGCCCTTTGCCGAAAACCGTTTCGCTTTTGGTT
This sequence comes from Candidatus Fibrimonadales bacterium, assembly GCA_009786285.1. GTDB lineage: Bacteria > Fibrobacterota > Fibrobacteria > Fibrobacterales > Fibrobacteraceae > Fibrimonas. Next base: position 4,913 of record WQTK01000249.1, read on the forward strand.
TCAAAATATCCGGGAGCGGTGTCAAAATAATTCACGCCGCCTTGTGCCGCGCGAACCATCATTTCAACGCATTTGTCATGATTGTCAATTTCTGCGAACCGCATTCCGCCAAAGCCAAGAATCGATACTTTTTTGCCGGTTTTCCCATAATTTCTGTATTGCATAGGAGAGAATATAGCAAATATCAGTACATAGGCTCTTTGTTGAAATTTTGCAGAATGTCTCTTTTTAGCTTCATAATCACCGCTTTTTTCTTTTTGTCTGAAGCCTTATCGCCCAAAATATTTTGGATTATCAGCATATCGTCATGGCCAGCGTTATCCATCGCTTTTTTTTCATATAAATGCCACCGCACTTGAAAATCGAGGTTCTGTTCCGCTTCTGCCAGCACGCAGTTATACCACCAGTTATCAGGATCCTGCATAAGGTACAATTCTGAAATAACATCCAGCAGCAAGGTGATTCTCACAACGTTGCTTGCGCTTTCGTGCAAGGTTTTTGCGCCTTCAAGCCTGTGCAATGCAAAATTTCTGTTAAAAAATTCCTTGAATTTGTTTTTGCTGTATTCCTCAAAACCCATAAACAGCATTTTGAAGCAATATTTTATGAATTTAATATATTCATTTACCAAGAAATCTCTTCCATCATTATAATGCCCGATTTTTTCCCTGTAATATTTGCCAAAGGTATAATAAAACTTATGCAGGCTTTTCAAAGAGAGGCTTGGCTCGTATTCCATCCACTTCCTGAGGCTGGCTTCTATAACAGGCAAAAGCGTCAAATACGCAGAAACCCAGTCCGTAACTACTGAAGAAAACGTTCCGTACTCCAAAACCGACATATAAGGCTCAAATATCTTCGTTTTTTTATAGCGAAATTCCATTTGATACGCACGCAGTCTTGGCGAAACTATAATGCTAACCACATCATCGATAATATTTTCTTTTTTTTTCAGCTTGGAGTAAACGTCATCTATATATTTCTCTTCTATGCAATTTCTTGAAGGAGGAAGGCAAAGAATATTTGCCTTCAGCACAGAGTTGATTTCTTCCAATTTTTGCCACATATCTTTCATCTTGGAAGGAAATATAGTAAATGCTGATTAAGTCCATCATCTATACTGATAGAGCTTGCGGTGGTGGGTTGGGGAAAATAATTAGCTTGGGGAAGCTTCCGGCGAAATCACAAAAACCAAAGATGACTCTGAAAGCGAAGATTCAACTAATAGCATAAATGGCAGAATATGAAGACTGCAGGGAGTCTATAATTCCTCGGCTAATAATATTTAGGAGTTACCTACAGAAAATTTCTACTTTTCCCAAATGAAAAAGAATTTCTTGTTAATCGTTTTCTGTTTTTTCGCAGGAACTTTTGCCCAAACCTATTCTACCTATAACACAAACCGCCCATACACGCTGCGAACTCTTGACTATACGCCACTTCTTTACAGATACCACGATATAACCGCAGGCTATGCGCCGCAATCATTTTATTATCCGCAAATGAACCAAAATTTCCGCAATGCAGCAGGGGGCAGCCACGGTGGACTGCCCTTACTGTATTGGGCAGCCGAGGATAATTCGGCGATGCTCGCCATTAGCCCCGTGCTTGCTTTTGATATGCGAGGCGGCAAAGATTTGGGCGATACTATTCAGAGCTATGAAGGCGGTTTGTTTGTCAGGGGCTACAAGGATTCTATTGATTTTTGGCTGGATGCCCGTATGTTCAGCGAAGGGCATTCCGCAAAACAGCCTAAGTCGTGGGATAGGGAATTTTTGGAAAATCAAGGAAACAAAGATATTGAAGGCGAAGTTGAGTATTCAAGCTATTCCAGATACAGAGGAAATTTGAATATTCGCATGGGTTTTGGAAATTTGAGTTTTGCTCGCGATGCCGCGCACTGGGGGCCGGGATATTTTCACAATCTTTCGCTAAATCAAAACGCAGTTCCGTTTAACCAAATGGCTTTTTCCACAACCATAGGCCCACTCACAGTTGTTAGCCTTTATGGCGATTTGCGAATAGGCAGCAATTCAATGAGCACAACCAACCTTAAAGACAGGAACCTCTATGCGCATCGCTATGAGCTGAACTTTGGAAACACACAAATAGGCATAAACGAAATAACAATTCTGTACGACTTGAACAAGCCTTGGCTTTTTGTGCCGATTGTTCCTCTGTTTATTGAAAAAGGAAATTACACAGAAGACAACAACAACGGTTCTTTGGCCATTGATTTCAGCCAGCGCTTGCCTTTTGGCCTTAGAGTTTACTCGGAGTTTCTGCTTGACGATATGGAAAGCCCAACAAGCTTGGTTAGAAATGACAACATTGAAGCGAAGTGGGCTTGGATGGCAGGCTTCTCTTATGCCGGGAACTTCGGAGATTTCAAAGCGGGAAGCATTGCGGAATACGCAAGGGTTGAGCCATACGTATATTCCCATTTTCATCCGAACACCGTGCAGGTGGCACACTTGGGCCACTCTATAGGCGCACCAAACGGCCCAAACAGCCAAACCATAAACTGGCTTCTTTACGCAAAGCGCAAAGAGGCGTTTCAAATTCAGGTTGGGCAGGAATGGGCGTGGAAAGGCACAGACTATGGCAGCGCGATTAACGACACAACGCCAATATCAGGCCATTTCAAGACGGAAAAACATTTTTTGAGAGGCGCTAAAATGAAATATTCGCTGACTCCGGCAATATCTTACAGCGCATTGCATTATGCGATTAGCACAGAATATTCGTTCTTTGGCAGGAATGCTTTCTGTTCGAGGATTATGTTGCTGTGGTAGTTGAAATAATTTTATTGGCAGTCGCTTTGTCTATGGACGCATTCGCAGTTTCAATAACTTTGGGCTTGTCCGTAGAAAAGCCTAGGATTAAAGAACTTTTAATTCCCGGAATATATTTTGGATTATTCCAGGCTCTTATGCCGCTCACAGGTTATTTTGCCGGAACTCTTTTCGCAAGCAAAATTCAGCACCTGGATCATTGGATAGCATTTGCGCTTTTGAGTTTTATAGGCGCCAAAATGATAAAAGAAAGCTTTGAGAAAAATGAAGAAAACGCCAAGAAAAACAGATTTCAGTTTGCAAGCATGTTATTGCTTTCAATAGCTACGAGCATAGACGCTTTGGCGGTGGGTGTTACTTTTGCTTTTTTTGAGATAAATATTTTAGTGGCAATCGCGGTAATAGGCTTTACAACTTTTTGCCTGTCGGTAACCGGAGTAAAAATAGGAAACTTGTTTGGAACAAGGTTTAAATCAAAAGCGGAGTTTCTCGGCGGAGTTATCCTGATTTTGATCGGGTTAAAGATGTTGATGTACTGATCGCCCGGCTGATTCATCTGTCTGTTTCGCTTCTGCCCGCTTTTCCGCCAGCTTAAACGCTGCCTTTTGCGAATCGCGCAAAACCTCCAAGGCTTTTTTGTCCTGAGTCTTTTTAATAAGCTCGGCTCTTGCTTTTTCCACCTCTTCAATTTGTTTTTTTATTTCAATGTTTTTCATGGCAACAAATCGTTTTAGCCTTTCCGCATAGTTCACAAAATCCAAAAACCGTTCTGCGTTGCTTGTGCTTATGCCGCCTCTGCCCTTTACCAAATCTTCATATTCTTTCAGCAGCTTTTCCCGCTCGCCCTCCAGCTTCACCTGCTTTTGAACTTCCTTGCCAAGCGCTATTTCTGCGTTCCGTTCCAACACTTCGCGGTGATTCAAAACAGAGGCAAGCGAAAACTTGAATTTCATTTCTCAATTCGCTTTGAAAAATCGTCAAGCTGCCTGTTCAAAATATCCACAGCGGCAAGAGCTTCGGTGTCTAACTGCTTCAATTTTTTGATTTCCTGCCTTGCAGAGATTAATTCGGCGGCAATGTCGAGCAATGTTATTATAAGGGTATCTACTTTTTTTTCTTCGTCCGGCTTGTATCCGATTGTTTTTTCGTGCAGGTTATACTTTTCTTCCACATAGGCAATAACAGATTGAAGCACGTCTTCCGATAAAGGCGTGCTTATATGTACAAGCGTACGAGCTACTTTTATTTGCCTGTGGATTTTATTGCTCAAGCATTGCCCTCTTTCATGTTAAACAGCCCCTGAAGGCTTTCGCTGTTCTCTATGCCAAGTTCCTTGTTCAGGGTTTCTATGGTTTGCAAAAGAGCGTCTTCGGATTCCTGCAATTTCGCGTCTCTTTCGTTTAAAGCTTCCTGCAAGGAGCGAATTTCTGCCAAAAGCCGCTCTTCGGAACCTTTAAGTTCCTCTATAACCTTGTCTTTTTCGCTTAAATTTTCCCGCAATCCGGCTGCCAAAGCCTCCAAATCGGCTTTCTCGGACTTCCAAACACGGGCCTGCTCCAAAATTTTCTCTATTTTGGTAGTCGCCAGTTTTAACGCATCTTGATTCATTTCTACCTCTTAAGGAATGTTTATAGGAAATGTAGAAATTTTCTTTGCGTCGTCCTTTGCTATTAAGTCTTGCCTCTTGTCGTGTTGTTTTTTGCCCCGGCAAATAGCTACTTCAATTTTGGCGTTGCGTTTTTTGAAATACAGTTTCAGCGGAATTAGCGTAAGTCCTTTTATTTCAACGGCTTTCTGCATTTTTTCTATCTCATGCCTGTGCGCTAGAAGCTTTCTGCGCCTGGCAGGTATGTGATTGAACTGGTTGGCTTGCGAATATTCATTTATGTGCGCACCCACCAGCCAAAGCTCCCCGTTCTCAGAAATATCAACCCAAGACTCGCTAAGGCTTATATGTCCGGCTCTAATGGATTTGACCTCTGAGCCTACCAACGCCACTCCGGCTTCAAAGCACTCCAAGACCTCATACTGGTGAGATGCCTTGCGGTTGTGTATCGCAGAGAATTTTTGATTGTTTTGCATAACCGCACATAAATGTAGAAAACATTTTCTATATTATTTCAAAAGGAGTATTATTATGCCTGCTATTCATTTAACGGAAGATTCTTTCAAAAAGCTAATCCAATCCAGCCAGCTTGTCATGGTGGATTTTTGGGCGCCTTGGTGCGGTCCTTGCATGGCTTTAGGCCCTGTAATTGAGAAATTAAGCGATTTGTATAAAGACAAAGCTGTTGTGGCCAAAGTAAACATAGACGAGGTTCCGGAACTGGCTGTGGAGCTTGATGTCAGTTCAATTCCCACAGTTAAATTCTTTAAAAACGGGAAAGAAATTGAAAGCTTGACCGGAGCTTACCCTCAAAGCAAGTTTCAACAATTGGTGGAGGCTAATCTATAATGCCGGATAAACTTGAAGAACTTTTTCGTTTACAAGAAACCTTAAATAACTATGTTTTTTCCAAGCAAGACTTGCGAGATAAAAACGGCAAGGTCCTTACAATGGAGACTCTCAGAGCGCAGGTTCAAAGCGGAGAACCGCTAGGCTCAAATACCGAAGTAAACCAATGGCTTCGCAAATATCTGGAAGCGTTAAATGACGAGAGCAGAGAGCTTGGCGAGGAATTGCTTTGGAAATGGTGGAGCAAAGACAAGCTTGATATGCAGAACATAAGAATTGAAATAGTTGACCAGCTTCATTTTTGGCTGTCGCTCGCAATGACTGCCGGCATGGACGCAGAGAAGGTATTTGATATATATACGCAAAAAAACAAAGTCAACATAGAAAGGCAAAATGCTGGCTATAGCAAGGACAATAAAAATGAGGCTGACAATAAAAGCATTAATTAGCTTAGTTGCTATGCTTCTTTTTTCATGCGAGTCTGAGAAGCAATCCCAGGCAGGGGGGAGAGGGGCACAGGCTGTTATAGTTGAGGCGGTTGTTGCTGCTCCTGAGAAGTTGAAGAGTTCGGTTAGGGGCGTTGGAATTTTGCAGCCTGCGATGGAAGTGGACATTCAGGCGGAAATGGCGGGTAGA
>WQTK01000250.1 GCA_009786285.1 Candidatus Fibrimonadales bacterium
CAGATGATTATTTGACCCCGGAATCACCCAGCACAAACAAATTTGGCTCTTCCATAGGCTTTTCTTTCCGCCCCATACCCAACTGGTCTATAGACGCTTCGTTCCTCTATTCCAATGGCTCAGGCTATTTTGGCAGGGATGCGAAATCCGGCAGCAATGCGGAGAAAGACGATGGGCTTGACGCAAGATATGAGGTTCAGGCTTGGCTGCCTTCAATTGGCATGAGCTTTAGCTTCTGATTTTGAAAGGTGACACCCGGATTCGAACCGGGGAATCACGGTTTTGCAGACCGTTCCCTTACCACTTGGGTATGTCACCGAGCTTTTAAATATAGAAATTTTTTTTAAATTTGTCAAGGTAAAATGCTAAAAATTTCCTCATCTTTGCTTTTGCTTTGCGAAATGTCTTCGCTTTGGATCTATGAGAATTTGACTAAAATTCTAAGAATTGGCGAGGAGGGCGGCAACACCTGTTTTGGGCTAACCATGCGCTTGCACAGGGAGCTTGTTAAATTGGGCTACACCCCCAAGCTTTTGCTGGGGCACAAGAGGCACGTAAAAAACGCCCATTGCGCCCTCAGCATTATTGACAACGGAACAGAGCTTTTTTTGGATCCGGGCTATTTGATTTTTGACCCTTTGCCTGTTCCTTCGAACATCCCTCAGCAAAACAAGGCCACTTTTCCCTTGCGGCCCAATTGGGTTCGCCTGGAGCGGGAAGGCGAAAATCTTTGCCTTTGGACAGGTGTTGCGAAAGAGCCTGCGAAGTTTCGTTTTTATTTTCCTCTAAAAGGCTGCACCATGGAGGAATTCAACTTGGCTTGGGAGGAGAGCTATGCCGGAGAGTCCATGAAATACCTTGTTTTCAACAAGCTGGACAAAAAAAACGCTATTCAATACTATTACCAAAACGGAAAGCTTTTGATTAGAACCTCAGAGGGCTCTGTTCAGCAAAAGGTTGGAACAGAGAAACTGTCTGAGCTATTCGGTTTGGACATGGAAATGTTATCTCACTTCCCTTCGCCTTGACATTGTTTTATCACAATTTTTTCATCGTGCGCTGAGTAGAAGCTCCCGGTCATTTTTACTTTTTCGCCGTTTTTATAGGTTGAAAGCTTGCCCGAATCCGAGCGCGGAAGCACGCAGATTACCTTAGATTCTTCGCCGGCTTTATCAACCAGAGACACTACAGGAGTCATATATATGCTCATGTAAGTATCAGCGATTGTGGCTAGGATGGTTATTTTTTTGCCGTTGTTCTGTTCTTTAAAGGCGCTTGGATCTGCATTAAATGCTTTCCATAGCGCACCTGGAGTAGTCGGCTCGTTTGCGAAAGCAATGGAGATAGCGGCGAATAAGATGAAACGGGTCATGGAGATTAATATAGTAAAACTTCTCAGCTATTATCGGCATTTTCTATATTTTTCAATAAATGAAGAAAACTGCGTTGATTATCGGTGCCGGTCCTGCGGGGCTTACTGCGGCTTTGGAATTCTTGCAAAAGGACGATATTCACCCTATTGTTGTGGAGCAGGAGAACTTTGTAGGCGGAATTAGCCGCACGGCAGAGCATAACGGCAACCGGATGGATATTGGCGGCCACAGGTTTTTCAGCAAAAATGACTGGGTGATGAACTGGTGGAAAAATATCGATAGCGATATGATGCTTCGCCCACGCCTTTCCAGAATTCTCTATTTGCGCAAATTTTTTGATTATCCTGTTTCGCTGAACGCAAATACCGTAAAAGGGCTTGGTTTGTGGCGAATGGCAAAAATAGGGTGCAGCTATTTAAAATCCAGCCTTTGCCAAATTCAGCCGGAAAAAACTTTGCAGGATTTTATGCTGAATCGCTTTGGCAAAGAACTGTATTTAACATTTTTCAAAGACTACACGGAAAAAGTCTGGGGCATGCCATGCGAGCAAATAAGTGCTGAGTGGGGAGCGCAGAGAATAAAAGGGCTGAGCATTGCAAAGGCAATTAAGCACGCTCTTTTTAAGAATTCCAAAGAAACGAGTTTGATTGATGAGTTCTTGTACCCCAAGCTTGGCCCGGGAGCTTTATGGCAAAAGGCAGCGGATAAAGTTTTGGAGATGGGTGGCGAAATTTTGTTTGATAGCAAGGTTGTGAAAGTGGATTGCAGGGGCACAAAATTTTGTGCCCGTACAAACAATGAGAAAATAATTGAGCCTGATTATGTTTTGAGTTCCATGCCTGTTAAAGATTTAGTTAATGCTATGGAAGATGTTCCGCAAAATATTAAGGAAATTGCTGATGGCTTGATGTACAGGGATTTTATTACTGTTGGCGTGCTTTTGGATAAATTGGAAGTTGGCGATATTAAAGACAACTGGATTTATGTTCAAGAGAGCGATGTTAAAGTTGGGCGTTTGCAGATTTTCAACAATTGGAGCGAGTACTTGGTTAAAGATCCGAGCAAAATTTGGATAGGCATGGAGTATTTTGCCAATGAAGGCGATGATTTGTGGGAGATGAGCGAGAGGGTTTTCAAAACACTCGCTATAAGCGAGCTTGAAAAAATAGGCATAGCCAAGAAAGAGAGTGTTTTAGACAGCGTTGTGCTAAAGGTTCCAAAGGCTTACCCTGCGTATTTTGGCTCCTACGATAAATTCGACGAACTCAGGGCTTGGCTTGATGGCATTGACAACTTATTTTTAATAGGGCGCAACGGAATGCACAAGTACAACAATATGGATCATTCAATGCTGAGCGCGCTGGAAGCTGTGAAGGCTATTCACAGCGGCTCAAAAGATAAATCTATGATTTGGAATGTGAACAGCGAAGACGATTACCATGAAAGCAAAAGCTAGATAAATGCCATGAAAAAAATCAGTATTTTTATTCCGTGTTACAATGAAGAAGCAAATGTTGATCCTTTGGTTGCTGAAATCATTGATACATTCAAAAATGAATTGCCGAGTTATGACTATGAGATTTTATTTATAGACAATCGCTCCACAGACAGCACAAGGGATTGTTTGAGGAAAATATGCGCTGGGAATCCGAAAGTCAAGGCTATTTTTAACGCACGCAATTTTGGGCCCAGCAGGTCTAATTACCATGGAATTTTGCAGACTTCCGGTGATTGCACTATTTGCATGTACGCAGATTTTCAAACGCCAGCTAATTTAATTCCAAAATTTGTGGAAGAGTGGGAAAAAGGTTATAAGATAGTTTCTGCGATTAAAACAAAGAGCAGAGAAAGTTTTGTGATGTATGTAATTCGTTCTATATATTACAAGCTTATTCGCAAAATGAGCGATGTTGAGCAAATTGAGCATTTCACAGGATTTGGGTTATACGATAAATCTTTTATGGATGTGTTGCGAAGCCTTAAAGATCCCATGCCGTATTTTAGAGGCATTATTTCCGAGCTTGGCTATGAAAGAAAAGACATTGAGTTTGAGCAACCCAAAAGAAGAGCCGGGAAAAGTTCTTATAATTTGTTCAGGTATTATGATGATGCGATGCTTGGTTTTACAAGTTACACTAAAGCAGGGCTTCGATTGGCTTCCATAACAGGTTTTATTTTTGCTGTATTTTCTTTTTTGATTGCCATTGTGTATTTGGTATATAAAATTTTATTTTGGCAAAATTTTAGCGTTGGCATTGCGCCGCTTGTTATTGGCATTTTCTTTTTAGGCTCAATTCAGTTGATATTCTTGGGGATTATTGGAGAATACCTTATGGCAATAAACACCAGAGTTATGAACCGGCCTCTTGTTGTTGAAGAAGAGAGGATTAATTTTTAAATCAATATTTTCTTTACCCCTTCTTCAAAGGAAATTTCCGGCTTCCAGCCGGTATCATTGGTAAGTTCGGAAATATCAGCACAGAGATATTTTAAAGAATTTCCGTTATAAGGAATTTTTCCGTATTGAGGAGTATAAGTTTGGTTTACCATATTTTTAATCGTTTCAAGGTATTCTTTTAAAGGCTTGCCAATTCCACTACCGAGGCTATATACTTTTCCATTTATGCCTTTTTCTCCAAGAGCTAAAAAAGCCCTTCCTGCATCATCTTCATAAAGATAATCCCAAATATGAGTACATGGCCCCAAAGGCATCGGATTATTTTCTTTGCAATTCGTGATAAAATCCTTGATTAAAGTATTTTCATTATCGTTAGTGCCATATATACTCAAAATTCGTATCCATACATATTCCAAATCTAATTTCCCACATTCAATTTCGGCAAATTTTCCGGCTGCATATTTGGATATGCCATACGCATTTTCAGGGTTAATCGGGGTTGTACCAGTTAAGGAAATTAAAGTACGTCCGTACTCCGCTTGCGATCCTGCACCTATGAACTTCTTACAATTCATTTTTTTTGCAAGGCAAACTGCGTTTAAAGTATAATGTATGTTATCCAATTGCTTTTCGCAATCAATTCGCCCTGATTTGTCTGTGTGACTCCAGCCAAAGTGATAAAAAACGTCTATGTCACTTAAGCCATTTTTAATAGGCTCAAAGTATTTAAGATCATCAAGGTTGCAATTTACAATTTTTACTAAATCGGAATTTGGCAAACGATTTAATCTGGAAGTTTCTGAACGAACGAAGGCAGTAACCTTTATGTCATTCAGAATACATTGCTTTATTAAAGCAATCCCAAGCATACTTGTTGCTCCGGTTAAGGCTATTGCTTTCATTTTAGGTTTTTTTCCCAATCATGCAAGATGCCAATTCATTTTCCGGAAGAAATGGATACATATCTTCAAAATTGCGTTGCCGCAAAGTTCCGTCCGGCAATTTGTCACTGGATACTCTGGGAATAATGGCTTGCCATTCAGGACACATAACTTCGCATATCACAGGCTTGTCATACTCCAAAACATCACGAAGCTTTGACTCAAGCTCTCCCGGATTTTCAATGCGCACGCCTTTTATGCCATAAGCTGCGGCAATTGCCATTGTGTCAGGACAAAATAAACCGCTTTCGGGGCTTTCGCCAAAAAAACGATCTTCCATGTAAGTGCGCTGCGTTTGGCGAATCAGCAAATAACCATTATTATTTATAATGATAACCTTTATTGGTTTATTCAAATGCTTTATAGTGGCAAATTCTTGAATATTCATTTGCAAACTGCCATCACCTGTTATAACAATCGTGTTTTTATAATTATTAGCCGCGCAAGCTCCCAGCACTGCGCACCAATAACCCATAGACGACAAACCGCCAGTTGTCAAAAAACGCTGCCCCTTCCTAAGTTTCCAGCCTTGGGCTGCCACATGAAAACAAGAACCCGTGTCAACTAAAACGGCAGTTTCATTGTCAAGAAGCTCGCAAATCTGGTCTATTAGATAGTAAGAATTGACCTTTTCGCCATCTCTGTATTCCGGCAGCATAACGGGGTATTTGTGTTTAAGATTTTCGCAAAACTTCGCCCACTCATCATGATTTTCGGTAAAATCAACGGAAGCATTGTTTAACTCCGGCATAAAGAAACGCAAATCTTCCATAAAACGCCCTTTGATATTCGGGCCGGGCTTATTCAATTCTTCTTTGTCAACATCAACAACATATATATCGGCGTTTCTTCCGAACATTTTTGAATCGTGGCCAATAGAAGAAGTGGACATCCTGCTACCCAAAACAACAATTACATCGGCATTTTGCGCTGTAATATTGGCTGGCCTGTCCCCATAATTTCCGGGATGGCCAACAAACAATGGATGCTCATATTCAATCAAATCAATTCCAAGCCGAGTTGTTATGACCGGTATGTTGTTTTTTTCAATGAACTGCATAAATTCATCAACAACACCGGCAAGCCTAACGCCTTGCCCTGCCATTACAAGAGGGCGTTTTGAATTTGAAAGAGCGTTTGCGATTTTTTCGCAAGCTTCTTTGCATTTTTTTGCGGAGAACAAGCTTTCCTCCGGCGTGAAAGAATACAATATTTTTTCCGGAACCTGCATTCCTTGCACATTTAACGGAACTTCAAGCCAAACAGGTCCCGGCCTGCCTTCCAAAGCCATGTAATAAGCGCGCTCCATATAGTAAGCGATTTTTGCGGGGTCGTCAACAGTGGCAAAATATTTTACGCCTTTTTCCACAAAATCACGTGTGTTAATACCTTGCACGCCATATTGGCGTATGTTTGATTTACTCATGTATTCGACAAAAGCGAGGTTTGACTGCCCCGATATAACCATCATAGGAGCAGAATCGGTGAACCCTCCGACAAGCCCATTTGTAGCATTGATTGCTCCGGGGCCTGCCGTAACAAGAACAAAACCCAGCTTGCCCGTAATGCGCGAATATGCGTCCGCAGACATAGTCGCCGCTTGTTCATGGTGAACAAATATAGAGCGTATATCATGCGTTCTGCATAATGCGTCATTTAAGTACATGGCTTGCCCGCCAGTAATAACAAACGCCGTGTCAACGCCCTTCTTTTTTAAGAAATCCATCATGTATTCCGCAACAGTCATAGTAAACCTCCTTATTTATTGCAGAGAAGAAATCATATCTTCAACCAAGTTATTTTTACGCCGCTGGGCCAGATTCATTGCAACATCGACAACCATATCTTCCTGCCCACCTACAACTTTTCTATTTCCCAATTCTATGAAAATGTCTTTTTCATCAACATTAAACTGCGCTGACGCAGCTTTCACATGAGGCACAAAAGATGAGAAAACGCCGGACATTCCACTTACAATGCTTATGGAATTTATGCTTTTGCCGCCTGCCCACACAGGCTCAATAATTTGGTCTCCAACATCAAACAAGGCATATAAATCAACGCCGGTTTCAATTCCAAGCTTTTGCAATAAAGCAATGAAGGCTTCAAGCTGGCAATTGCCCGCTCCTGCCCCGAATCCTTTTACCGTGGCATCTATAATGTCAGCGCCGTTTTCATAAGCAACATAAGCATTGCCAACAGCTAAACCTAAATTATTGTGCGGGTGAAACCCAACATCAATGGCAAGGCTCCGCTTTAAGCTTCGAATGGTTTTGGAAACAAGCTCCGGCGTTGACGCGCCGGCAGAATCCATTATTATAACGCCGTCCGCTCCATAGTCTTGCATTTTCAGAGCTTCGTTCACAAGAACTTGAGTTTCTGCCATATGATACATCATCAATACGCCAAACGCAGATTTATTTTTGCTCTTTACATATTCTATATGTTGCCTTGTTACATTAGCTTCTGTGCAATGAGCAGCCACGCACACCAAGTCAACGCCCATATCTATCGCTGGCGCTAAATCATCTCGAATTGTGCCATAACCGGGTATAAGAAACGCGCCCAATGAGGTTTTGCGCAAATGCTCTCTGGCAGTTATCAACATATCAGCATCGCTTAGCGTAGATAAACCGGTTTGCAATGATGAAGCTCCCAACCCATTTCCATGCCCTACAATGATTGCATCCATTCCGGCATTGTCCATTTTTGCGCAATAATCCGCAATAGTCTGTTTGCTTAAACTGTGTTTTATGGCATGCGAGCCATCGCGCAAAGTAGAATCAAAAAATTTAAGTTTTTTCATTTAAACGCCTCCATGTTTTTGCGCATACGCTTCTGCGATTTTCACGGCGGCACATGTTATAACATCGAGATTTCCTGCATATGACGGCAAATAATCTCCTCTCCCTGTAACTTCAATAGTGGTAGTAATCCTGCCATTCTCCAGAGTTGGCTCAACAATAGTTTTATAACCGGGAATATAATTTTTCACTTTTTCTGCCATTTCAAAAACCGATTTGCGAATAGCATCCATATTTGGTTTTTCAACCAAGGCGTAAATTGTTGTCCGCATATTGATTGGAGGCTCTGCAGGATTTAACACAATAATAGCTTTTGTTTTTTTTATCCCGGTAAAATCTTTCAAAGCGTCCTTAGTTGCCTGAGTAAATTCATCAATGTTGTTTCTAGTTCCAATTCCGGCAGATCTTGACGCAATGGTAGCCGCTATTTCAAGATATTCTATTTCAGGATGTATTTTGGCCAAGGCACAAGCAACAGGAATTGTTGCCTGCCCGCCGCAAGTAATAAGGTTGACATTTTTTTGCTCAAGAGCTTGTTTTAAATTAATAATCGGAACACAGAAATATCCAACACGGGCAGGGGTCAAATCAATAGCGAATTTTGAAAGACGCTCTAAAATCGGCGCATTATAAATATGAACTTTTGCCGAAGTCGCGTCAAAAACAATATCGCAGCAATCCGGATGATTTTCAATATATTTTATTGAATCAAAAGTAGTTGGAATTCCAAGTTTTTTCGCAAATTTAATTCCCTCAGAATCAGGATTATGCCCCGCAAAAATGCTGCATTCCAGCATATCAGAACGCATAACTTTAACCAATAAATCGCAGCCAATGTTTCCGGTTCCGATAATTCCAACTTTTGCTTTCACAGCATTGCTCCCTCTTTCACTGCCTTAGCCATCTTATCAACCATCTCATCATTCAAACCCGGATAAACCCCAATCCAAAACATATTCTCCATAACAAAATCCGTTTGCTCAAGATTACCAACAACTCTGTAACCTTCCCCGGTTTTCCGCATTTGGTCAAAGCACGGGTGCTTGATTATATTCCCGGCAAAGAGCATTCTGGTTTGAATATTTTTGCTCTCCAAATGCTCAACTATTTTTTGCCTCTGCACTCCTTGCTTGCAACTGATGGCAAAGCCAAACCAGCTTGGATTTGAGAGAGGCAAGGCTTCCGGTAAAACAAGTTTATCTTGTAATGACTCCAAATTTTTCCGCAAAAAATTCCAATTCTCTCTTCGTTTTTCCACAAAACCCGGCAGCTTGTCCAATTGCGCAACGCCTATTGCTGCCTGCAAATCCGTAGCTTTTAAATTGTAACCAAAATGGCTGTAAACATATTTATGGTCATAGCCAAATGGAAGTTCTCCAAACTGCCTGTTAAAACGGTTTCCGCATTTATTGTCAACTCCTGACGGGCAAACGCAGTCCCTGCCCCAATCACGCATGGAATGCATAATTTTGTGAAGCAACGGATTCTTGGTATAAACCGCTCCGCCTTCGCCGGTGGTAATGTGATGCGGAGGATAAAAGCTGGAAGTTCCAATATCGCCAAAGGTTCCTGTTTTAGCGTTTTCATATTCTGAACCAAGAGCATCGCAGTTATCTTCAATCAGCCACAGATTGTTTTTTTTACAAAACTTTTTAACCGCAGAAATATCAAAAGGATTTCCCAGAGTATGCGCAATAACAACAGCCTTTGTTTTTTCAGAAAGAGCATTTTCCAATTGCGAAACATCAATGTTATATTGCGGAACCGTAATATCCACAAAAATAGGAACCGCGCCGAATTGAATTATAGGCGCAATTGTAGTGGGAAAACCTGCCGCTACAGTGATTACCTCATCGCCTCTTTTCACAGTTCTCTCTTCAAGCAAAGGCGAAGTCAAAGCCATAAATGCGAGCAAGTTTGCGGAAGAACCAGAATTCACAAAAAGGCAATAGGGCAGTCCAAGATAATTCGCAAGTTTTTTCTCAAATTCCGCAGTCCAACGCCCGGAAGTCAGCCAAAACTCCTCCACGGCTTTGGTTAAATTCTCAATTTCTTTGCTGTCATAAACCCTGCCTGAATATGGTATGCGTTCATTCATAGTTCATATACTCCTCAATCTGGCATAGCATAAACTTTTCCATATTTTCTTTGGCCTTAAATCTTTTATACCATTCCACAGTTTTTTCCAAAGCCATGTCTATTGTATATTTAGGTTTCCAGCCGAGAAGTTTTTTCGCTTTTTTGTTGCAGAGCATAAGCAGGTTGGCTTCGTGTTGGGGCGTATTGAATACGCCCGTATTGCAATGCGCCCTTACAATCTTGCCTTTACCATAAAACTTCACAACTTTTTTCGCAATATCTTTAACGGGTATTACGCTGTCCGGTCCGAAATTAAAATTACCTTGTAAATGCTTTTCGCCAAGCAAAATATATCCATGCAGTGGTTCCAGCACAAATTGCCAAGGGCGTACTGCGTTTGGATTTCTTATTTCTATGGGTTTGTTTGCGTAAATCGCGCGAATGCAGTCCGGCACAATTCTGTTCTCTGCCCAGTCTCCGCCACCTATGCAGTTGCCGCTTCTTGCAGTTGCGAGGGTGAAGGAATTTTCCAAAAAACTTTTGCTATAAGATTGCGATAATATTTCCGAGCAGGCTTTTGAAGATGAATACATATCATGCCCGCCCAAGGAGTCGGTTTCTTTGTATGCCCGTCCGTTTTCTTTGTTTTCATAGACTTTATCCGTTGTGACATTTACGAATGCTTTAACGCTTTTGCATTTGCGAGCAGCTTCTAAAACATTCAAAGTTCCAATGACATTTGTTTGGTATGTGAGCAGTGGCTCTTTGTAAGATGCCAGAACCAAAGGTTGCGCCGCCAAGTGAAACACAAGGCTGGGCTTGAATTTTTGCATTGCGCTTTCCAATTCTTTTTTATTTAAAATATTTTGCGGCAGGGAATACCCGCAAACATCATGCCCCAAGAGCCTCAGCCAGTGGCAAAGCCACGTTCCTTTAAAGCCGGTATGCCCGGTCACGAAAACTTTAGCCATTCCATATTTTCCAAGGCGCAGCACCGGTTTCCCAGAGTTTTTGCAGTTCCAGTTTTTCTCTCAAAGTATCCATTGCCATCCAGAAACCGGAATGTTTATAGGCTTGCAACTGTCCGTCTTTTGCCAGGTTTTCCAAGGGATCTCTTTCAAAAATAGTTTGGTCGTTATTGTCTATATAGTCGAAAATTTCCGGCTGCAAAACAAAGAAACCTCCGTTGAACCAAGAGCCATCTCCGCCAACTTTTTCGCTAAAAGAGGAAATCTCATTGGTTTGCGAGAGTTTTAGAGAGGCAAACTTTCCTTTTGGCTGCACAGCCGTGACTGTGGCTGTTTTTTTGCTTGCGCTGTGGTATTTGAGCAAATCGTTTAAATTAATGTTTGCCAGCCCATCGCCGTAAGTCAGCATAAAAGGCTCGTTTCCTATGTATTTTTGAACTTTTTTGAGGCGGCCACCGGTCATGGTTTCCAAGCCCGTATCCACAAGGGTGACTTTCCAAGGTTCGGAATTGGAATTGTGGTATGTCAAATTGTTGTTGCTTAAGTC
>WQTK01000251.1 GCA_009786285.1 Candidatus Fibrimonadales bacterium
CTATAGTAAGCAATGATTAACTCGGATTTCGTTGCTTGGCTAGTAGCTAGTGGGGAGTGGCTAGTGGAAGAAACACTGAAATTTGCTCAAATTCGCCGTTTTGATTTTGCTAACCACTAGCCACTAGCCACTGACCACTAGCCTAGAGGAGTTAATCAGCGTTTTCTATATTCCACTTACAATGCCTGATCATTTAGAAAATCTTTACGAAAACTGGTTTTTGGATTATGCCAGCTATGTTATTTTGGACCGAGCCGTGCCTTATTACGAAGACGGCTTAAAGCCTGTGCAAAGACGCATTCTGCATACGCTCTATGAAATGCACAAAAGCGATGAACGAATGCACAAGGTGGCAAACATAGTCGGGCGCGCCATGCAATACCACCCTCACGGCGATGCCTCCATAGGAGACGCTCTTGTGAACATGGGGCAAAAAAAACTCCTAATAGAAACACAGGGAAACTGGGGAAACCCAGTAACCGGAGACCCTGCCGCTGCGCCTAGGTACATAGAAGGCAGGCTTTCCCAGTTTGCGCTGGAAGTGCTTTTTAACCCGGAAACAACCGAGTGGATTCCAAATTACGACGGCAGAAGCCAAGAACCGGTTTGCCTGCCTGCAAAATTCCCGCTTGCGCTTGCGCAAGGCGCAGAAGGCATTGCAGTAGCCCTCAGCACCACCGTTTTGCCGCATAATTTTTGCGAGCTTTGCGAAGCAAGCATTGCCGCTTTAAAAGGAAAAAAGTTTGAGCTTTTCCCCGATTTTGCCACAGGCGGAATAATAGATGCAAGCGCCTATTGCGACGGGCTTCGCGGCGGGCGCGTCAAAGTCCGTGCCCGCATAGAAAAACTTGATTCCAAAACCCTTGTGATTAAGGAAGTTCCATTCGGCACAACAACAGAAAAACTGGTTGACAGCATAACGAAGGCAAATGAAAAAGGCAAAATAAAAATCAAAAAAGTTGATGACCACACCTCCAGATGCGTAGAGCTTATTGTGCATTTGCAACCAGGCAGCGACCCGCAAACCGTTATGGACGCTCTTTACGCATTCACGGAATGCGAAAAATCCATTGCCACGAACAATTGCGTTATAGTTGAAGATAAACCTCATTTTTTAGGCTCAACAGAAATTTTAAAGAGAAGCGCAGCGCATACAAAAGAACTTTTGGAATGGGAATTGCAAAACAAAATGAACCATTTGCAAGAACGCTGGCACATGATTAGTCTGGAAAAAATATTCATAGACAAGGAAGTTTACGAGGTTATCAAAAAGGCACATGACAAAGAGGAGATGATTTCCCTTGTGGATAACGAGCTAAAACCTTTTGTGAAAAAGTTGCGCCGTGCCGTGGAAAGAGATGATATTTTAAAACTGTGCGAAATTCCAATGCGCAGAATATCTCTTTTTGACCAAAAAAAAGCAAACGAGTTGCTGAAAGAAATAGACGAGCAAATAAAAGAAACCGCTTACAATCTGGAAAATATAATAGAGTTCTCCGTTAACTGGTTCAAGAATCTGCTGAAAAAATACGGAGCTGGCAGGGAAAGAAAGTCCACTTTAGCGGAATTTGGAAAAGTCAGCGCAGTTCATGTCGCGCTTTCAAATCAAAAATTATATGTTCATCGCAAAGAAGGCTTTATAGGCACGTCTTTAAAGAAAGAGGAATATTTATTTGATGTTTCCGAATACGATGACATTATAGCGTTTTGCCAAGACGGAACTTTCAAGGTGGCCAAGGTTGACGAGAAATCGTTTATGGGCAAAGACATTTTGCTTGTGGAAAAGTTCAGCAAAGACGATGCCCGCAGAATATACAACGTGATTTACCAAGACGGCAAAGACGGCCCGGCATATGTAAAGAGATTCAATGTTGGCGGCATAACAAGGGAAAAGCCTTACACAATAGGCAAAGGCGAGCCCGGTTCGAGAATTTTGTGGATAACTTCCAATCCAAATGGAGAAGCTGAAAGCGTCACTGTTTTCTTAAAGCCAAAACCGAGAATAAAGTTGGAAATTCCGGTTGATTTTTCCGAAGCTCTTGTGAAAGGCAGAGACGCCATTGGAAATCAGGTGACAAAATACGCTGTTAAAAATGTCAAGCTGTTTAAAAAGGGCGCAAGCACTCTTGGCGACATGGAACTCTTTTTTGACCAGCTTTCCGGAATGGTTGGCATAGCGAGCAAAGGCGATAGCCTTGGCGAGTTCGGCAAGTTTGACAAACTCCTCGCTGTCAAGGAAAACGGCACCGCAAAAATTTACGAAGCAGACGATACCATTTTAGTAGGCCAGCAAATAGCATATATAGCTCGCTATGAAAGTTCAAAAGTCTATACTGTTTTATACTTTGACGGCCTCAGCTCGCAATACTGTGTTAAAAGATTCAACTTGGAAAACGCTCCGCAAACAACGGAATTCTCCCTTTTAACCGACAGCCCGGAAAGCTCCATGATTTTATTCTTTGACGAAGAGCTTCCCATCGCTCAAATTGACGGAAGGGAATACAACTTGGCAGAGCTGGGCGAGGTTCGCGGGTACAAGGCTATTGGCAATAAATTGGATTTTAAAAGAGTGAAAAAAGCACTTAAGATTCCTGCGCTTGTGATGGAGGAATAGCGTGCCTGTTCTCTCTGTTTCCCACATGAAAGCCGGTTACGGGAAAAAGATTGTTTTGCATGATATTTCCTTTTCTATGAAACAGGGAGAAATTCGGGCTATTTTAGGGACGTCGGGGTGCGGCAAGTCAACGCTTTTGAACAATATTCTGGGCCTTGAAAAAGCGATGGACGGCGAAATAGAAATTCTCGGCACAAAGCTAAAGGCGGGCAAAGAGCAGCTTCCCATTTCCGTGCAAAAGCGCATGGGTGTTTTGTTCCAGAACGGCGCATTGCTCAGTTCGCTTACGGTTTTTCAAAACGTGGCTTTGCCAATTCGCCTGCACAGGCCAGATACTCCGGAATCCGAGATTAAAGACATGGTGGCCAGCCGCTTGGAAAAGGTGAATATGCTCCATGCCATAGACAAGCTGCCAAGCGAGCTGAGCGGAGGAATGAAAAAGCGGGCCGCTCTTGCGAGGGCCATTGCCCTTGACCCAGAGCTTCTCTTTTGCGACGAGCCGAGCGCAGGCCTGGACCCGGTCACAAGCCGTTCTCTGGACGATCTTTTGCTTTTTTTGAGGGAATCTTTGAAGCTTTCGGTTTTAATAGTAACACACGAGCTTGATTCCATAAAAATAATAGCCGATAAAATTTTATTCCTGAAGACCGGCGAGGTGCTTTTGGACTGCGATTTGAAAGAAGGTTTGCAAAGCGAGCTTGCGGAAGTGAGGGAATTCTTCACACGCTCTGCGAAAATTCTAAATTCTCCCTCATGTCAAACATAAAACCTCCATTGCAAGAAAGATTCGCAAACTGGTATATACCCCTAATTTGCAGAAATAAATTCAAAGCCCTGGCTTTTTATTTATGCATAATGCTCCTGTGCCTTATTCCAATACTGATTTACCCCAAATTAAGGCTGGATGCGGATTTGTCAAAACTCTTGCCGGAAACAACGCCTAGCGTCATAGCCCTGAAAGAATCATTTACCCGCTTTGGCAGCACAGACCGCTTTATGATTGCCATCCAAAGCGAAGACGCAGAGCTTGTGGCTCAGCTTCAAGATGAAATAAAGAATTACATACAGCACAACTGGACCGGAGATTTCGTTTCCGTTCAAATAGACAACAACAACAAGTTTTTCAAAGACAACGCACTGCTCTACTTGCCAGTTGAGCATTTGGAAAGAATAAGAGATAATTTGGACGACGTTCAATTGGAAATAGGGCGAAAAAATTTGCCGTTTGTGGTGGACTTGGTGCAAAGAGAAGAGAAAAAAGAACGTGTTTGGTTTGACGCAAACATACCGCAGGAGCTAGGTTTGCCAGACGAAGCCGCCGGCGCGTTTGACGCTTTCTTTAAAACAGACAAAAATGATACAGCAACTGCAACATCAACTGCCTCCGAATGGGACCCTAAAGCTCTAGTCCCGGAAAATCTGAAAACAAGACTTATCGGATGCCCAAAGCCCGATAGCACAGGCAAAATCCTGTTCAACGGCTCCGTACAGGCAAAGCTCGCCATGCCCTCAACCGATTACTCCTTTGTAGGGCATATCTTGGCCCGCTCAGACACTCTGATTAAACATTTTAGCTCAAAGCAATATCCTAGCCAAGTTCGCTTTTCCGTTGAAGGAACCTACGAAGGCTTAAAAGAAGTAGAAGACTTGCAAAACGACTCCGCCACATCTTTTGCCATAAGCCTAGTGCTTATAACGATTCTCACCATCATGTTTTTCAGAAGCGTCAAAGGGCCGCTGCTAATAATGGCAAGCATACTCTACGCTTGCGTAGTTGTGCTTGCGTTCACCGCTGTTTTTTACGGAACTCTCAACCCGTTCACGGTTTTTGTCGCAACAATAATACTTGGCATAGGCATAGATTACTCCATACATTTTTTGGGCACAATGCAAAAATGCCTTCCAAAATGCTCCAGCTTGGAACATGCAATGATAGATGCCCAAGTTGAAATGTTCAAACCGTTCCTGCTTGCGAGCGGAACCACCGTGGCTGCGTTCCTCACGCTTTTGGTAGCGCACTTCCGTGGATTTTACGAGTTTGGTGTTGTAGCATCTTTTGGCGTTATGTTCAGCATGCTCTCCGCTATGCTTGTTTTGCCTGTGATAATATTCTGCGTAGGCGGCGTTCCGCCTGCCAAGAATTCCAGCTTTTTGCCTGCTGCATGGAGCGAGGCCAAGATATTTCAATTCTTTAAGCGTTTGGCAATTATCGGCATTGTTTTGGGAATAGCATCCATATTCTTTATGCCGCACGTGGATTTTGAACACAACCTGAAAAATTTGCGCAGAGAATCGACGGAAGTCAAATCTCAGCAAGGCATTTCCACCAGCGTAACAATCTCCAGCAATCGCAAATCTTCAACGCCTGCCGCTGTTATGGGTTCATCAAAGGAACAACTTGACAAACTCTACGACACATTGATGATTCGCCTGCACAAGGAGAAAGACCCTACCCTGCGTAGTTTTTTAACGCTCAAAACTTTTGTTCCATCACAAGAAGATCAAGAAAAACGTCTGGAACTCATAGAGGAAATTCGAGACTTGGCAGAAGCCAGGGTTTTTGACAAAGCCACAGGCAATGATTCTTCCAATATCGCTGCGCTTCGCGATTTGGCGCAAATAGACAAACCATTTACCGCCGAAGACATTCCAGAATGGGCCTTGGACTTGCTCCGGGAAAAAGACGGAAGTTACGGCAAAATCGGATTTATTTACGGCAACTATCCGAGCTGGGACGCGCACGCTGTCAATAAATTCCAGCAAGACTACGGCAATTGGAATTTTGACGGGGAAAAACTAAAGGTTTTCTCTTCGCAATTCATTCTCTCAGACGTTATAGAATCGGTAAAAGCAGATAGCTTCAATTTGGCATTCCTAATAACCCTGATGATACTCCTGAGCCTTATAGTTAGCCTTAGAAAGCCATCTTTGTTCGCCACAGGCTTTTTGTCTTTTGCAATGGGAATAGTGCTGACGCTTGGGCTTATGGGCTTTTTGACTTATTTCTTTGACTTTGGAAAAATAAGCATTTACAACGTTATAGCGATTCCTTTGGTTTTGGGGCTTGGCATAGATTGCGCAATTCATTTTATCGCCTATTGGACTTCAAGCAACAAAGTGACTTTGAGAGAGCTTTTAGACACCACCGGCAGAAACGTTATGGCAAGCTCAACCACAACTATAGCAGGTTTTGTAGGAATGCTGTTCACTGCTCATAAAGGCTTGAAAAGCATTGGCGATCTCACTATTATGGGCATATCGGTGTTCCTATTGTCTGGAATAGTTTTCTCAATGTTTTTATGCGCTGTGTGGCTTAAGAGGAAAAGTTGATACTCTTTGTCCTGTTTATTTTGGCAGTAACTCTGCATGCTGTGCCGATGAGAGGCGTGGCGGTGGAAGAAGCTACCGATATGCCCATTCCTTATGCAAACATCACTTATGTTTCCGGAAAAGCTTTGGGGCAAAGCGATGACAAAGGCAGGTTTGAGTTTGAGCTGGAAAGCCGAAACGCAGTACTCGTTTTCAAAAAAAACGGATTTGACAGCACCATAGTTGAAATGCAGGATTTCGCGGATTTATTAGACATTGTTGTTAGCATGCGCTCAAATGCAAAGCATTTGGGAAGCACAACGGTTATAGGCGGCGGCGGCGAGGCGGTGTGGCAAAATCCAAAAGCGGCTTCAATGCAAAAATTAGAAGATGCGGCAGGGCTTCGCTTTGACTTGGCCGAGCACTTGAGCCAAATGCCGGGAATGTCCGGGCAAATGGACTTTTCAAGCAATCTGTTTTACGATGGCAGCAGAGCGGAAGAAGTTGCCTATCACTTTGGCCTGCTGAGAATTCCGAATATGCGGCATCTTGACATTGGCTTTCCGGGAAATTTATCTGTTATAAACCCCCATGCTATAGCAAACATAAACATAAACGAGCATTACGGAGCAAGCCCATTTAACCAAGGGCTTGCAGGCTCAGTTCAATTTGAGCCTAGAGAGGCAGATGATTTCAGGGCAAACATCTCGCTCGGAACAACATTAAGGGAAATTTACATGGAAGGCTCGCATTTCGCTGTTAGCGCAAGATATTTAGACCCTTCCATGTTAAAGAATATGGGTGAAAAATTTTTCACCGAGTTCAAAAAGAAAGATGATAGCTGCGATAATTGCGAAAAGGAAAACAATTCTTTTTCAACATCTGCCATGGATCTTTACGCAAGGGTTTTCGGGAGCGATTCGGGGCACAACGCATGGGCGGTAAGTGGGCTTTACGCAAGCGATAAATATTCCATTCGCCAAAACAGCACCACAATAATACATGGTTCGCAGGTTTACGGTTTGGCATCTGCCGAATACAAAACTTTTAACGGCACAAATTTTTACATAGGGTTTGTTTCGCAAAAAACTACCGATACATTAAGCGACACCTCTGCCTTTAGAAAAGTCCAGTGCCAAAACGGTTTGCTTTGCGAAAATAATTTCATAGACGGGCATAAAAAATCGCACTTAACCGCAAGCTCCGGAATTTCCTGGGAACAAACCGATAATTTGGGCTTTGCCCTTTTATACGATTTTCACAACCTTGATGCATTGAAAGACAACGTTGGCCAGGCCAGTGCGTATTACAAAATTGGAAGAGGCACTCTTGGCGCAGGCGGAATTTTTTCGCTTCATTCCAAGCAAGCAATGCCGCTTGCGTCTTTTGATGTTGAAAAGGAAATAAAAAAGGATTTTTCCATTTTTTCCACTACGGCGTGGCGCAGCGATTGGCACGAGGGAGAATTAAACGGCGGAGCGTCTTTGAAAGCCGGTTCCAGATTTTCGCTTGGCGGCTTGGAAGTGTCTGCGCATGGATTTGGCCGCTATTACCCCAGCCCTATTTTGCCAACTCCTCTCGCTTTTGAGCGCTATAAGGAACTGCAATCCACCGATTTTGGCTGGGTGAGCGGAGCGCAGGTTACATTTGATTTCCACGCTCTGCACAGGTTTGCGTTTCAAAGCAATATTTCAAGCATTTACGGCGAATACGAGCTTCCAAACGGGCATTCCTTGCCTTGGCAGGCAAACTCTCGCCTAGACATGGTTTCGCATTTTAGAATTTATCCGAGAAGCGACTCCCTTGTTTCTTTTATAGTAAGCCACAGAGCTGCGCTGAACAGGCCGCTTTACGAATGGTACATAGACCCTGTTCAAGAGCAAAGGCATATTAAGTACACCAGCGAAACCATGTCTCTTTTTCGCACGGATATTCGCTTTAATTTGGATTTAAAATCGAAGATTAAAATTCTTTTCCTTGAAAATGTGCGCTTTTTTGTTGAAGCAGATAATATATTCTCTTCTTTGGATGTAGGGGCTTTGCGCTTTTTAGGCGCAGACAACGCAAGAGAACGTTCCGCAGCCGTACGGGACAAAGACGGCAATTCGGCAAATGGCTTTGACATTGTGCCGTTCATGGCAAAGGGAATGGGGTTGTATTTGCAATTTGGCGTGGAGGGCAATTTTGGAATTTGAGAAATATTTGCGGATGCAAGGCGAACTGGGCGGATTTGAGGTTGTGCTGAACGAACCGATTAGCCGCAGAGTTGCGGCAAACAAAGAGCAGCCACGGCAAGTTGCCAAGGCAATAATAAAGCCGCAACAAAATCAAAGCAACGATTCCCTGTGGCAAAACGCAACCAATGCCTGCGATTTTTACAATGCCTTGCGGCAGCATTCAATCTATACCAAGCGCGGACTTGAGTTTTGCGCTCCAAAAGAGGCAAAGATTAATGCGCCGTTTTTTTTAATTTTTCATTCTCCGCAGGAATTAACAACGGAGGCAAAAAGCATTTTAGACAGGTTGTTTAAAAAGCTCTGCGTGGATTTGAACGCTTGCGCTGTTTCTTTCTTTTTTAAATGCAGCGGCACTGCTTTGCCTAGAGAAAGACCTGTTTTGAAAGAAATGCTTTGCAAAGAAGTTGAATTCATAAATCCCGAAAAAATCATCTTTTTCAGAGAAGCAAATTCCAGCGCGATTATAGACGGCACTCCAATAACATTCGCAGGCAAGCAGGCAATAACACTTTATTCCCTTTTGGAAATGCTGCAAAGCAGCGAAAAAATCAAGAGCACTTGGAGTGTTTTGCCAAATTGCGGATGGTTTAGCCAAAAATCTGTTTTGTAGTAGAGACGCAATGATTGCGTCTCTACATTAAATATCATTTTGCCAGTTTAAACGATTTGCCGTTTACATTTACCAGGTATATGCCTTTTGGCAAATGCGAAATTGAAACATTCTCGTTTGGCATGACAGTTTTGCTCATCAACACTTTGCCTTGCATATCAAATATGCGGACTGTTTCCGGTTTTGACAAGCCTTGAACCAAGAAACCTTCGCCGTTCTTTAAAATGCCAAGATTGTTAGCAAACATTCTGCCTTTTTGAACAGGCGTGGTAACACAAGCATTGTTTACCCATGTGTTGCCTGCAGCAACGCATGCTTCCTCAGCAAGTTGAGCGCTGGTTTTGCACTGGCCGCCTATCCATGTGTTGCCTGCAGCAACGCAAGCTTCTTCTGCAAGTTGAACGCTGGTTTTGCACTGGCCGTCTACCCATGTGTTGCCTGCAGCCAAGCAAGCTTCCTCAGCAAGTTGAGCGCTGGTTTTGCACTGGCCGCCTACCCATGTGTTGCCTGCAGCAACGCAAGCTTCTTCTGCAAGTTGAACGCTGGTTTTGCACTGGCCGCCTACCCATGTGTTGCCTGCTGCAACGCAAGCTTCTTCTGCAAGTTGAACGCTGGTCTTGCACTGGCCGCCTACCCATGTGTTGCCTGCAGCAACGCAAGCCTCTTCTTCAAAATCTGCTTCGGTTTTTTCCACAAGCACAAGATCATTGCCGCTTGCCACTAACTTCCAGTTTGAATTGGTAAGCTTAAAGTTTGCAAGGAAGTCTTTGCCGCCAAGCACCGCCACAGAATTTTCCGCATATGCGGCAAAATCAAGGGAATAGGTCTTTGCTACCGGAGCAAACTCGTTTGTAAGCCCAGATGCGACCACGCTTAACCTTTGGGCAGAAGTTCTTATAAATCCATTTAAAACAGGATTGTTGCCCAAAACAATAGATCCGGCGGTGGCGTTGAACACTGCGATATCTGAAGCTGCTTCAATTATGCCGCCAAAGATGTTTATTGTGCCGGTGGTTTGGTAAATAGTATAAGAAGTGCCTGCAGAAATGATTTCTGCGTTGCCAGATATGGTAAGAACAGCCGTGCTATTGCTAATAATCGCTCTGCTTGCTCCTGTTCCTGTAGCTTTAATTTTCCCGCCGGTAATGTTCACAGCACGATCGCTCACTAAATAAATTGCTCTGCCGGTGTTGCCGGTGTTTTCAATATCTGCGTTGATATTTACCGCAAGGTCCTCTCCGGATGCGAGATTTACATATATTGTTCCAACACTGGTGCTATTATTAGCAGAGGTTATTTTGCCCGTGAGATTGACTTTGCCCCAAGTACCGTCAATTATCGCACTATCCGTGCCTATGCCCAGCACTTCCGTGCCATCGCCAAACTGTATGGAACACTCGGTGCCGGTACCGCAACTGTTTCTTATTGAAATCAAAGCAGAGTTTATATCATGATGATTGCCGCTGCCCTTTGTTATGCTAAAGGATGGGTATATGCCCTCAACCGCATAGCCGTTTGTAAGAGTTGAGACTATAACTACATCGCTGCCGCTTGCAGCGAGACCATAGCCGGCAGGGAAATTATTAGGAATAAATTTTGCTGCATAAGAACCGCCGTCTGTTACCGCAACTGAGCCAAGTGCATAGGGAGCTACAAGCTCAAGCGCATACATTCTTAAAGTACCGGGGGCAAAAGTTCCTGCGACACTTAGCGTTCCAAACGCAGTTCTTATTGCGCTAAGCCCAATGTCTGGGTTTCCGTCCAAAACTATGAGACCGGTGGAGGCATTGTAAATAGCATTGTAAATAGAGGTGCCGGTTGCTCCGTTGGTTATTGTTCCGCCGCTTATATTGAGCTTGCCGGTGCTGGCATTGTAAATTGTACCGCTTGTCGCGCTTGAGATTGACGATGTGACAGTACCTCCTTTAATGTTTACGGTACCGGTGGCGTTGTTTTGAATTGCATAGCCAGATGCCGCAGAAACCATGCCACCATTGACATTTGTTGTGCCGGTGGTTTGGTAAATCGCCATGCCAGTGCCTGTCGCAGAAACCGTGCCGCCATTGACATTTATTGTACCGGAGGTTTGGTAAATGGCAAGTGAAGTGCCTATGCCTGCCGCAGTGATTACTGCGCTGCCAGATATGGTAATTACGGCAGATGCACTATTAATCGCTCTGCTTGCTTCTGTTCCTTTAGCTTCAATACGCCCACCGGCAATATTCACCGCACGGGTGCTCGATAAATAAATCGCTCTGCCGCCGCTGCCGGTATTTTCAATATCTGCGTTGATATTTACCGCAACGTCGGTTACGGATGCAAGATTTATATGTATTGTTCCATAGGAGGTATTATTTGCAGAGGTTATTTTGCC
>WQTK01000252.1 GCA_009786285.1 Candidatus Fibrimonadales bacterium
GCAGGCTCGGCAGGCAAGTCAGATATGCGGCCTATTGTTAGAACAACTCGGTTTATTTCAGAAGAACGGTTTGTTGTGTCTGTGCTGCGTTTTTCCAATTCTTCCCACGATTCCTCGCTTTCTATGAATAATGGCTGCGCATAAGTTCTTGCATCGCCTTGAACGCCTACGCTTTTTAAGGGGGATTTCCCATCGCTGCACAACAGGCGAACTCCCAAACCCGGGCCGGGAAAAGGATGCCGCCATACAAGCTCATGCGGAATGCCTATGCTCGTGCCCAAAGCACGAACCTCGTCTTTGTACAAATCTGCGAGCGGCTCAAGCAACATGCCTTTTTTCTCCAGCTCCAAAACACCCTGCACACGGTTGTGGTGAGTCTTAATCACATCCGAATTTTCCGTTCCGCCGCTCTCAATGGTGTCTGGATAAATTGTGCCTTGAGCTATGACCCATTCATCTTCGCTGAGCGAAAGGCGCTGCATTTCGGAGTCTTTTACCTTGAGGAACGTTTCGCCAATTATTTTACGCTTCATCTCCGGCAGGGCAACGCCTTTCAACGCATTTAAAAAAACTTCGCTCGCATCGCAAATTTGCAAATTGTCCATGCCTTCTTTTTTCAAAAAATCCATCACATTGCTGCTTTCGTTTAGCCTCATCAAGCCGCTGTCTATATGCAGGCCCAAAACCCTTTCGCTGCCCAAAATCCTGTTCAAAAGCACAAACGCAACAGTGGAATCCACGCCGCCGCTCACCAACAAAAACACCTTTTTGCCACCGACTGTTTTCTTTATTTTTTCGCTTATTTTCGGCAAATAGCTTTTAATATCCCAAGATTTTTTGCAACCGCATATATTGAGCGCGAAATTTTCCAAAACCGTCTCGCCAAATTCGCTGTGCGTAACCTCCGGATGGAATTGTATGCCGTAAATTTTTTGCGCAGAATTTTCCACAGCGGCAAATTCGCAATCGCTTGTGCTGGCTATGGCCTTGAAACCGCCGGGAAGCTTTGAAATTTGGTCTCCGTGGCTCATCCACGCACGGCTTTTTTCAGGAATGCCCTTTAAAAGCAAACTCTCCTTGTCTGTTATTTCCAAATTAGCTATGCCATATTCTTTTACTTTTCCGGGAACAACTTTTCCGCCAAAGCTCTCCGCTATAAGCTGGTGACCGTAGCAAATTCCAAGCTTTGGAACATTTATGTTCAGTATGGCCTTGTTGAACGCAGGAGCTTTTTGTTCATAAACGCTCATGGGGCCGCCGCTGAAAATAATGCCTTTTACTTCTTTTAAATGCTCCACAGGGGTATTAGGCGAAAAAATACGTGTAAACACGCCGTGCTTTCTGACCCTGTTCGCTATTAAATGCGCATATTGGCCGCCAAAATCCAAAACAGCAATGCAGTCCCGAACTTCGGGGTTCAATTTTTCAATAACCGCTACCACTTGTTCTGCTCCCAGATTTTTAAATCCTATGTTTGTTAAAAGTTTGCTCATCGCGCTGCTATTTGAAAATTCCAAATGTTTAATGCGGATATTCTCTTTTTTGCACAGCGTTGTGAAATCATTCAAAGTAAAAAGATGAATGTTTGGCGTGTTGTGCCATTCATAAGGCAAAAATTTGTTTTTTGGCATGTGCCCTTTAAGGGAAAAAGAGCTTCGAACTCTCCAGTTTCCGAAATTCGGGAAAGTTACAACGGCTTGCTTGCCTATGCGCAGAATTTCCAGCAGCACTTCTCTTGGATTTTGCGTTTCCTGCAAAGTTCTGTTGAATACCACAAAATCAAAACTGTTGTCTGCTATTTGCGCAAGCCCTTCTTTGTCCAAGTCTTTTTGAATAATAGGCACGTTAAAATTAAGGCAATGCAAAACCCCGCTAAATGAGCGGTCAAAACCAACGCCGGTAGTTTTCTTCTCTCTCCACAAAGCGTGAAGCAAGCGGCCATCTCCGCAGCCTATGTCCAAAACGCTTGCGTTTTGCGGTATTAGAGCGGAAACTCGTTTTATGTCTTCTGTGCTTTCAAAGGCGTGGCGGGTATGCTTGTAATTTTCATCACGGTGCTCAACCATGCGAACATCTAAAAAGCGCAGCAGCAAATTTCCCAAATCTTTTGTTTCCAGCAAAAAGCCATCGTGGCCTAAATTTGAGTTTAGCTCAACGCTGCTTACAATCTTTTTTTGGTTCAAAAGCGCAAAGGTCAATTTATAAGATTCTTCCGGTGTAAACAGCCAGTCGCTGCTCATGTGCACGCACAGAAATTCCGCCTTTGCGCGGGAGATGGCGTTTTCCAGAGAGCCGTATTTTTTTTCCAGATTAAAATTGTCCATTGCCCATGTTAGGTGCAGGTAGCTGTTTGCGTCAAAGCGATTCACAAACTTTATACCCTGATGGTTCAGGTAGTTTTCAAGGGCATACCCGGTGTAAAATTTTTTTGGGTCTTCGGGCAAGCCTTCTGCGTAATCAAAGCGGTTTCGCATGGATTCCGCTGAAAGGTATGTGATGTGTGCCATCATTCTCGCATTGGCAAGGCCGTTTTTGCCATCGTCCAAAATTATTTTTCTTCCTACAATTTCAAAGCCCAAGGCTTGTGCAGAAAGTCTTGTTCCGCTGGCTATAAGAGCGCAGCGTTCAACAAAATCAGGGTATTCCAAAGCCCAGGTGATGGCTTGGAACCCGCCCATTGAGCCGCCTATCACGGCAAAGAGTTTTTTTATTCCCAAATGGTCTGCAAGTTTTTTTTGGGCGTTCACCATGTCGCCTATTGTGATGTGCGGGAATTTTGAGCCATAAGGCTCGCCTGTGCGAGGATCTATGGAAGATGGGCCGGTTGTTCCTTTGCATCCGCCTAAATTATTGCTGCAAATCACAAAAAATATGTCTGTGTTTATAGGCTTTCCGGGGCCAATTATGGCATCCCACCAGCCATGAGGGCCGGCTGCGTGCGCATCTGTGGTAAACGGGCAGCAAATCCATATTGCCGGAGCGTCTCCGTTTTTGAAATCTCCGTAGGTTTCGTAGCGAATCGCAAGCTCAGGCAAAACCTCTCCGCTTTCCAAAGCAAACTCGGAGCGAAAGACAAAGTCTTCCGGCTGAACCGTGTCAAGGCTGTTGGATGCTTGTGGCATGGGGGGAATATAGAAATTTCTAATAAACTGTGTGCACCGTAACAATCTTCCCAGCTTTGAACACGTACTTGCCGGTTGGGGCGTGGAATTTTATGTTTGCGTAGCGGGTTTTTATTTGCTCGGTCGCAATCAGGCTGCCTTTCAGGTTGTATATCTGCAAGGTTACCGGGGCGGGCGGCATGTAGCCTATGTCTATGTTCAAGACGCCGCTTGCGGTTTGCCATATGCGGAATTTGCCTGCGAAGCTGAAGTTTTTGACTAGTGGCGTGGAGCCACAGTCAGAAACTGTTTGTCCGCCAAAAGCTGTGCATGAAGCAGTTGCCATTGGGGCGCATACTTTACCGCCAATGCCATCGTCAACTATGCAGAATTTTGTGCAACTCGGAACAACTTCGCCTTTTATCAAATCGCATGATGTTTTGCTCATCTGTGCGCATGACGGACCTCTTTCGCAGAATATTTGCTCTGCGCCTTCTTCTTCTGTTATGGCTTCTTTCACAACTACGGTGCTTCTGGAGAGGGTGTAGTTTTTGGCGGAGACATCATCGGTGATTATGGTAGCCGTTGCTTTTTGGGTGGTTTCTACACGTTTAGCTAGCATGGAGCGTGCTGCGCCCTTGCCGGTATCGTAGTTCAAGTCTATTTTTGGTTTGCCGCTTAGGACAGATTCATCGTCGGTTTCTTTTTTGGTTGTGTCTGTGGCAAAGCCGTCGTAATTGAGGATTGATAATAGGAGTTTGCGCAAAGCAGCGGTGTCTGCGAATACGAAGTGCGAAACCCATACGGTGTCATTGTCTGAGTCAAGGGTATCTTTTTTGTCTATAGCATTTACTTTGAAGCCAGCTTTTAGCGGCTTTTTGGTGATTTCAAAGCTTTTGGTATTGTTTTTGAGAATATAATTTTGCGCAACTGCTTCGTTTTCTATCATTGCTCTTGCGCTCAGTACGCCGTCATATTTACCAGCTTCGGAACGGGCGTTCAAAAGCGTGAGTGCTATTGGTTTGCCGTCTTCGTCTTCTACATAAGGATCCATGTTGTGAACCATTTTGTTGAATTCAAAGACATCTCCGGCTCGCCATACAACTGTTAACTCTTTTGCGTTGGAAGAGCTTATAGTGAAGCGAGTGGAGTCTTTGACTGCATTGTAATTATTGCTTTGCTTAAAAGTGGCAATGAGAGTGTAATTGCCCACGCCGGAAGGTCTTGAATTAGTTGGTCCATAAGAGGTTCCTTTGTAGGATTTGTAGGAATATTCAACATTTGTTGTTCCGTTGGTTTCTGAAGCCACAATCGGCTTGCTAGGCGTTGAACCTGATCGCCAGCCTTCAATGCTGACGGTTCCTTCTCCTTGTGCTCTTTTTATTACGAATGGCGTTGATAAAACGAGCCGTGGATATGGGAGTTTTGCGGCAAATTCTACGGTAAGCGTATATTCGCCGGCTTCTGTAGGCTGATTTTCGCTGCCGTAAAGAACGCCGCCATTTGTTTTGCCGGAATAATGCAAAGAAGCATGTTCTTTGTCGTTTGTGGTAGTATTATATACCGGCAGGCTTGGAGTTTCTCCATAGACCCAATCGGCAATGGTTAGGGTGCCTTGGCCGGAGTAAACGTTAACGGCTATATAACTATCTACGTGTTTTTTGTAATATGGATGTTCATAGGTTGCAGCGAATTGCGCTGTTTGCAAAACAGGTGTACTGAGAGGGTCTTTCCAAGAATAGCTTGCAGGCAAAAGATCTTTTATAGATTCCAAAGTTAAATTTGCGCTATACGAAACATGCAGGGATATTGAAGGGAAACTAGGCGTAGAGATCGTATCTTTGAGCACATTCAAAATTATAACCCCTTTTATAGGCACTAGAAAGTTTTTCTGGTATTCAGCATCAAATGCTTGTGGTTCGGAATTTGGATAAATCAGAGTATCCGGGGTCACCCATGAATAGCCTTCTGGCATTGGTTTAACATCTTTGAGTTTTAGGCCATCCCTATAAGCGATTTCAATTGTTTTCTGTTGGAATTCCGGTTCTTCTCCACTGCCTTGGGATACTTTTAGGGTTATTGTTCCCTCGGCTGTTTGGATGGTATAGTTGGCATCTGTGAGAGTTGCGGCAAACGAATTGGTACCGGCATTAACTTTAGTCGATAAATCATCAATCCACTCATAGCCTTTTGGAAGGTTAAAGCTAGAAAGAGTCAAGTTCTGAGAATAAATAGTATCATAAGCAAGAGTAGTATCAAATATAGGTTTTCCTGTAGCATTTGCGACATTTACAGTTATTGGCAAGGTTGCCGAATTCACATAGTTTATTGCGTCTTTATACTTCAAGTCAAACGTACGTTCGCCAGCATAGAGTGGTGTATTTAAATAGTCTGTCCATGAGCATCCATCTGGAATTTTATCTTTTATATGCTCAAGAGTTAATCCGGGGAAATAAACTATATCAATCTGCGAGACTATTGGCAAATTAGTTGGTTGTCCAGGATTTTTATTGATTTTTACATCAATTGTTCCACTGGTTGACAGCGCATATCCTAAAGGTTTGCAAGATGCATAATATGTGTATGTGATGTCTGCTTTTGGGATTTTTGTTTCCGGATAAATCCAAGAGCAATTATTATCATAAAATGGAATACCTTTAGTTTGCGCGAGAGCTATTTGCGCAAGAGTTAAATCATGTTCGTAATCGTACACAATAATAGCAATTTTCGGAAACTCATTCCATCTCAAATAAGGCATTCCACCGTTTGCGCTGCCAATATCCCAAATATTATCGAAATCCCAATCTGTAAATGCAGTTTGTTCTGTTAAATCGTCATTGCAGGATGAGCTAGTGCTGATGCTACAGAATGAATTTTGACGAGACACAGAAGTTCCAGCGGCAAAACCCGAACTATGGCTAGGTATTTCATTTCCTGATGCGTAACTATTTGTAAGCGATCCTTCGCTGCCTATAAGAGCACCGCCACAACCATTTGCATTTATTACATCTACTATTGCATAGCTGTTTGAAATATTGCCGGAACCAATTAAACCGCCAATAGCACAATCATTTTCTTTTGTCCCTGTTACTGTAATATTCTTAACATAGCTTAAGCCGAGGTTGCTGATACTGCCCGCTAGTCCGCCTACATAATTATTGCCGCTAACAGCTCCAGTCTCTGCGTAACATGCGCTTATTACGGAACCTTCTGATTGACCAACAATTGCGCCAATATAATCATTGCCTTTTATATAAAAATCTTCCAGTCCCAAATCTTTTATTGTAGCGTCTTCTATAAAGCCAAAGAATCCTTGACGAGAGTTAAAATCATTTATGCAAATTCCGGAAATTTTTTGCCGCTTGCCGTCAAAATAACCTTTAAATGGCGCACTATATGAGCCTATAGGAGTCCAGTTAGTATTGCATCTATCAGTTACATTGTTATTTAATGGTATATCTGCGCCAAGAACCACGTGTTTGCCATCAAAGTTTTCTAAGCCTGTATTCACAAGCCAGGCAAAATCTTCAAGATTCTTTTTATCAAGTATTATATAAGGGTCTGTAACTGAGCCCTTTCCGCTTAAATATTCGGCAATATCAAATGCAGGCACGCTGTCTGAAGGATCAAATGTTGGATAATCATCTTCTCTAGAAATCCACGTTTTTGCGCCAGCAAGTTTTAAAGTTTGCGCTCCAAGTATTAAGCTATCTACAAAGTCTTTGCTTTTCATTAAAGTTGTATTTGTACCGTTGTCAAAATAGCTGTGGCTTATATTTGCGTTTTGATTGCCGCCGCCCAGCAAGCCGCCTTTGTTAGCGGGTGTGCCGGTAAATGTTGCAGCCGAATAGCTGTTGGCTATATTCAATTCGCTAATGAAGTGTTTGGCACCAACCAATCCGCCTACGTTGCTGTTTCCTTTTATTTCGCCAATCGCATAGCTATTGATTATGCTTGCATTGGCACCTGTGGGCACGTAGCCAACAAGTCCGCCTAAGTTATTGTTACCATTAATCTCAAAGTTTTCCAATCCCAAATTCTTGATTGTTCCTTCAAAATAGCCGAACAATCCTTGATAAGATTCTCCGGAGATGTTCATATTGCTGATTGTGTGTCCTGCGCCGTTAAATATTCCGGTGAAGGGGAATTTTGCGTTGCCAATAGGAGTCCAACTATAATTTTCCAGATCAATGTCTGAGCCAAGAGTTATGTAATCTCCTGATAATGCTATATTAATACCATTACTTATAACTCTATATGATATTGATATTTCCTTATTTGCAAGCAGAGCAATATTTATCAATTGCGATTTGCTTGCCAATATGCAAGGAGATTCTTGGGATCCTGTTCCGCTTTCGCAAAAGTATTCCCATTTATTATCGATATTTAATTCATTCCCGCTAAATTTAGGGTAACTACCTTGATTGTGTTTCCATTCCATAGGAACACAATCTTGATCCATTACTGCGAAAAAATTAAACTCATATACAAACTTTTCGGATTTTATATCAGTTGTGGATAAGCCTATTACATCGCTAGAATCATTTACATAATAATTGTTCAAAAATTTATCATAGTAGCTATTTTTGATATAAGCCGAACTGTATTTTCCAAGCACACCTCCTATTTCGCTATTTCCAGTTAAATGAACTGCCGCATAACTGTTATTTATACTTAAATGACCATTATTTTCATCCAAGCCGACTAGTCCACCTACATTTTGATTTCCAGAAACTTTGCCGTACGCCCAAACATTTAGCACAATACCATTCTCCCAATTCGTTGTGTTTTTATCCATACTGTATCCAGCTACCGCACCTACATTATCTCTGCCTTTTACATAGAATAAGTCTAGGCCCAAGTTCATTACTGTACCTGCAAAATTATCGCCGAACAAGCCTTGGTTATTTTTGTCGTTTGATATATACATTCCGCTAATTGTGTGTCCTGCGCCATCAAAAGTACCTTTAAATCCATCTATAGGAGTCCATTGGCTAAGTGACTTTGTGTCGTCCCAATTAGCCCAATCAGAGGTTTCGTTTAACTTTATATCTGCGCCAAGAACTACACAACTTTTCTCAAAATTCTGTAAAGCATCAAGCGGCTGTTGACTGCTGCTAGCCATATTCATAAGCTTAGCGAAATTTATTAGTTGATATTTGTCTTTTATTTTGTATGGGTCTTGGCAAGTGCCAGTGCCTCCTGCAAAATATTTACCAATATCAACGTCACCAAAATCTTCTATGCTCAATTTTGGGTAACCGCCTTTATTATATACCCATTTTTTAGTGCCGTTTCCTAAAAAGCTGGCATAAAAATTCAACTCCTCTACAAAATCATTGGATTTCATTTTACTTGTGGGTAAGCCAAACTCATCATCTGAATCCAAAGAACTAAAATCTTTATCATAGTAGCTATTTACAATTACGCTACTAGGAAAGTCATTAACAATTAAGCCTTCGCTTATATTTGTATTGCCAACGGTTAATTGAACTGCTGCATAGCTATTCACTATGATTTGAGCTTGCGAATCATGGCTTATATAACCAACAAGTCCGCCTATATTATTTGTTCCGATAATTTTACCATACGCCCAAACATTGATTATATTTGCATTGCTTTTAATACTGCCCGCTATTGCGCCTACATTATTATCGCCTTTTATATAGAATAAGTCTAAGCCCAAGTTCTTTACTGTACCTGTAAAATCATAGCCGAACAAGCCTTGGTTATTATTCTTGTTAGATATATACATTCCGCTAATTGTATGCCCTGCGCCATCAAAAGAACCTTCGAATCCTTCTATCGGAGTCCATTGGCTAATTGTCGTTGCATCGCTCCAAGTAGCCCAATCAGAGGTTTCATTTAACTTTATATCTGCGCCAAGAGCCACGTATTTATCATGCAAGTCAGTATGATTAGCAAGTTTAGCAAAGTTTTTCAAATGCTGCTTAGTTGTTATTATGTATGGATCATCGTCAATACCAACGCCTCTTGCAAAATAGTAGTCCATTGGAAGCGGTGCTAAATCTTCCGTGCTCAACTGAATATGTCCGCTATTATGTACCCATTTTTTTGGAATAGCGTCAAAATCCGTATAATCAGCTCTAGCAGCATCGTTCAATATCTTCTCAAAGTCTTTGGACTTCATTTCAGCTTCAGTAAGACTATTTGTGCACAAATAATTGAAA
This sequence comes from Candidatus Fibrimonadales bacterium, assembly GCA_009786285.1. Taxonomy (GTDB): domain Bacteria; phylum Fibrobacterota; class Fibrobacteria; order Fibrobacterales; family Fibrobacteraceae; genus Fibrimonas. The sequence continues at coordinate 9,293 of WQTK01000252.1, forward strand.
TCATAATCGCCAACACAACTTTCAGTTGAATTTTTGTTGAAATAAAAATACGATAAATCAAACTCTGTGTAAGCACTAGAAGTAAGAGAAATAATACATTCGCTACACCCCAACAAATTACCTTTAGGTCCAGTACTATTCAATGTCAATGTTGCTAACGAATAACTATTTCTGATATGCAATTTACCGTTGCTATCAGAAGATTGTTGAAGGGCTGAACCTGCTAATCCGCCAACACATGAAGAGCCAGTTATTGTATTATTTACATAGCTATTTTCTATGGTAATTGGCGATTCCCATGCATAGCCAATAAACCCACCAACATTATTTTGTCCGGTTACTTTGTTTTCTCCTCTAGCATTGCTTATAAGAAGTGTTGATCCCTCAATACCTCCAATAAACCCGCCTACACTATCTATTCCTTCCACCTCGCCATACATCCAGACATTTTCTATAGTTAGTTTTTTGTTGATAGAATTGAGACTGCCAACAAGCCCACCTATATTCTTAGTTCCGGATACTATACCATTTATCCTAACATTTTTTATGTATGCGTTATTAATTTCGCCTAACATTATAGCTCCTGCAAGTCCACCTACATTTTTTCCTCCGCTAACAGAAAAATCACTCAAATCCAAATTTATTATCTGACCACCAGCAGCAACAACTCCAAACAAACCCTGATAATTTTCAGTATTATTTATATTCATTCCGCTAATTGTATGCCCATCACCGTCAAATTTGCCTTGAAAAGGATGGGCAGGTGTACCTATGGGAGTCCAATCCATATCGTCAAGCTCAATATCAGCACTCAGCATCACTTCTTTATTAGAAAAACTAGTACCGTTATTCACAAGCCAAGCCAAGCCAGCTAATTGCGCTTTGTTGGAAATACTACTACTGCTTATACCCTTATACCACGATGTATCTACACCATAAGTCACATTTAAAGTAACTTCACCTATTGCATTATTAATATAGTTTGAAGATGTATAATATGCAAAAAAGGACTGCTGCGGTTGTTCATCTTCAATCTCTTCTTCCTGGTTTTCCCAAGTATAACCGGAAGGCAGTTTAACAGAGTTAAGAGTTAATCCTTCAGAGTAAACTACGTCTATAGCACCAGGAGTAGAAAATGTTGGCGCACCACTATTTTTAGAAATTGTAAAAAATATTTTAGCGGACTTATAACCATCATAGCTACCCATGCCAACAATAGAAACTGAAGCCTTGCTTGAAGCATTTATATTATTTTTATATTCATAGTAAAAATGAATGCCTTCTTCTAATATATCATTCGTGCTGATTTCCGTTACAACCGGTTTAGGCGTTATTTCACTACCCGTATATTCTGTGGGTGGTGCTATAGGCGCAACATATATATCATCCCATAACTCTGCGGTATTTTGCCACAGCAAATAAGGCATTCCATCGTTAGTTAAACCACCCATTCCCCAATTTATACCATTAATATCCCAACCAGAATAAGTGGTTTGAGTTTGCATTTCCAAAGTTGTTTTTGGGATTCCTTTATCAACATCATCGGTTCCATTCTTATCACTATCATAATAGCTATAAGAAATAACTGTAGAAGAATGTTTATCTCCAATCAAACCTCCAATATTCACTGTACTTCCAGACACTGTTCCTGCTGCGTAGCTATTAACTATTTTGCAATAATCACCTCCCAATAAACCGCCTATATTTTTAGTCGATCCATCCACAAATACATCCACCAAAGCATAGCTATTAGATATCAGGCAATTCTCGTTACTGCTATATCCAACCAAACCGCCAATATTCTGGTCTATTCCAACAACTTTTCCAATAGCATAGCAACTGGAAATAGTGCCATCATTCCTTCCAGCTAAACCGCCAATATCATGCTTACCCTTAACATAAAAAGCTTCCACCCCTAACTTCATTATAATCCCATGAGAATAACCGAACAAACCCTGATGAGTATTATTTGTACCGGAAATATACATTCCTCTTACTACGTACCCATCTCCGTCAAATGTGCCTTTGAAAGTATTTGGATCATTGCCAATAGGTACCCATTCATACAAGCCAGGTTCCGAACCTCCCCAGCTTTCCCAACCCGCCG
>WQTK01000253.1 GCA_009786285.1 Candidatus Fibrimonadales bacterium
TTTTGCTAACCACTAGCCACTAGCTACTGACCACTAGCCAAAAGTGTACATTTCACAAAGTCACACTTATGCATTTACACACTTTTCTGAAATCCTGTAAATCCCAAAATCCTGAAAATCGGGGTTCTGACAAAAGCAATGTAATTGTGAATATTCTGTAAATCCTGAAAATTCTGTGAATTCCGGTTCAGACAGTATTGCAAGTCCTATGTAAGGGGTAGACCTATGTGCCTGCCCCTTTTGCCACAATGGGCCATCAGCTTAGCTGGTTGGTTGTTTTCTAAATTACCACCATCTATGCGGCTTTTATCCATTTTGCTCACAACCCTAGCTCTTTTTGCCTGCGCTCCGCTGCCTCCTTTGGGACCCGGAAGCACACAGCAAACACCGCCAACTTCATCTCCCGTGCCCAAGCCTGAGCCTGAACCCCAAGCTCAAGACATGGCTCCGGTACACTTCATAAACGTTGGGGTGGGCTTTGAAAAAGGCTTGGCAGTTATAGAATGCCCTGAGAAAACATGGGAATTCAAAGCCGGATTGGATTTTGGCAGAAAAGAAATAGAGACCGAGGGAAATTGCAAATACGGCAACAAAGAATACAGAGGCAGCTTTGCCGTGCTCTCCACCGATAGCGGGCTTGCCATAATAAACGTCGTGCATATTGAAGATTACTTAAAAGGCCTTGTTCCACACGAAATAGGCAAATTAAAACGAGACGGAATTGAAGCCCTAAAAGCCCAAGCCGTAGCTGCAAGAACCTACGCCTACAAGCATATAGGCTCCAGAAAAGCGCAGGGCTTTGACATTTACGCAGACACCCGCGACCAGGTTTACAATGGCAAAATCGGCGAGGATTCCATTGCCAACGAAGCTATTTTAGCCACAACAGGCTTGGTAATCAAATACAATGGAAGCCTAACGGAAGCCTATTACCATTCAACCTGCGGCGGCAAAACGGAGTCTGCGGAGGTTTGGGGGCAAGAGAGCAAGCCGTATTTGGTTTCGGTTTCGGATTCGGCAAACGGCAGGGCTTATTGCGAGCTTTCAAGTCTTATGAAGTGGGAAGAAACCTTTAGCAAAGAAGAGCTTGTCTATTTATTTCAAAAAAATGCCATCAGCGCAAGGGCAGACAAAACCTTTTCTTTCAGCAAAATTGAGCAGATTATTATAAAAGAGAAGTTTCCGGGCGGCAGAGTGAAAAGGCTTGTGGTTTTCACGGATAATGGCTCTTTTGAGGTTTTTGGCGACCGGGCAAGGCGGCTTTTCGCCAGGGAAGGCAAAATATTGCCCAGTTTATTGTTCAGCATTGCCCCAAAAGGAAACTCTTTTGTGGTAACAGGCGGCGGATACGGGCATGGCATTGGAATGTGCCAGATGGGTGCAAGGGCAAGAGCTGTGGCTGGACAGGGTTTTGAGGAAATTTTGAAGGCGTACTACAATGGAATAAGCATTGAAAAGATTATCCCTTGACAAATTTTGAATTTTTTACTATATTTATCTATCCTATGAAAAGAACATTTCAGCCTCATAATCGCAAACGCGCCAATAAACACGGCTTCATGCACCGCATGGAAGACCGCTGGGGGCGCGACGTACTCAGCCGCCGCCGTGCAAAAGGCCGTAAAAGGCTCACAGTTAGCGATGAGCTATATAAGAAATAGCTCTCTGAAAAAGCTCAGATTTCCCTCGGAAGCCTCCTATGGCGAGGTGTTTTCAAAGGGGAAAAGGCTGAAATTTGGCATTTTAAGCTTAAAAACCCTGTATGCTCCGGATTTTCATACCCGATTTTGTTTTATTGCGAAAAAAAAGAATGGCTGCGCTGTGTTTCGCAACCGTTGCCGCAGAATTTTGCGCCCTATATTCTTCAATGCAGCGGGAAAATTCAAAAAACGTATGTGGATTATGGTAACAATAAATATGAATGCGGAGAACGCTGACTGGAAAGAGCTAAGAGCGTGCGGGCACAGGGTCGTAGCCGCTTTTACAGAGGGGTTGGCAGCGAAGGATGCGCCAAACAGTTAATCCGCAGCCTTTTATGCAGCCGTGGGTTTGCAAAGCTTCTATGGCATAGTTTGAACAAGACGGGTAAAATCTGCAACAACCCCTGAAAAACGCCGGGTGAACCTTTTGGTAAAGCTTTATGAATTTGATAATCAGGCCGCTAATCAACCCACTCTCCCAAAACGCCTTTAAACTTTGATTCATATTGCAAGCGTTCCAGGCCATCATCTACTTTTTTTCGTTTTTCGAATAAACCGAATAGAATGTTGCCCAAAAACCCTGCTATGGGGTTTGGCTTGGTTTTTGAAATGCCAAAGTGCCCCATGCTAATTCCCGGAGACCCTCCCAAACTGAGCTGCAAAATAGTTGCCATCAAAGACGGCGGCAAATGCTGCAAATCGCAGCAGGCAGGCACAACGCCTTGAAAACTGTAACCGGGAACTGTCCCGGCGGCCAAGGGGGTGCCGTGGTCCAGACAGTTGGCATTCGTTATATTTGGGTCTGCCCCTACGGTGTTTAATTTGCGCATCCAGGCTGCTTTTGTGGTGTCGCTTAATACGCTGCGCAACGTGGCGAACTGGCTGGCCGGAATGAATGTCGCTAGGCAATTAGGGCAAATGCGCAGGTTCAAGGCTTTTATCTCTATGCGAACCGGCTCGGACTGTGTGCAAAAAGGGCAAGGCATAGAATAACTCCGCTAAACTTCCGTTAAAATATCTTTTAAATCTTTTGCCGTGCGAAGCTTTGCCATCGCAGATTCCCTGTATTGGCGCACTTTTTCTTTTGTTAAGCCTGTGGTTTGCGCTATTTCCTGCAAATTGTTCTTTGCGCCGGAATCAAAGCCGTAAAACAGGTTTATAACCTTTAGCTCGGTTGGGGTTAAATACTCTGAAAGCAGTTTTCTAATCAAGCCTTTTCTGCTTTTTTGGAAAAACACGTTTGAAGCATCGTCTGTCGGGTCTGGGGTTATGCTTATAAGGCTGGTATCGCCGTCTTCGCCAACGGGAGCGTCGAGGCTGGAAGATTTTACGCCCATTTGCAGAATTTTCTCTATTTCTTCGGCGTTATAACGGCTATAGCCTTCCAAAGATTTTGGGTCTATTACCTGGGTTCCGCCCACAACCTGTTTTAATCTGCCGCCTTTTCTGGCAAAGCGGCGCAGTATCAGCTCTTTTTCCGCAGAAATTCTCACCAAGCGGGCTTTTTCGTTGATTGCCTTTATTATGTTTTGCCTAACCCACCAAACGGCGTAGCTTATGAATTTTATATTTTTTGAGGAGTCAAAGCGAACAGCGGCCTCCATTAGCCCTAAATTGCCTTCGTTTATCAAATCATTGAGGTCCAGCCCTTGCCCTTTGTATAAATTCGCGACACGTATTACAAAACGCAAATTAGCCTTAACCAAGTGGTTAAGGGCGGCCTTGTCACCATTAGACACCCTTTGAAGCAAAAGATTCTCTTCATCTCTGGTTAATAACGGTATTTGCGATATTTCATTCAAATATTGAAAATACACGTTACGCTTTATTTTTGGCATCTTAGGTTTTGTTTCTTTCAACGTCATGTGTACAAATTTAACTTTTTTTTTCGTTTTTGTCACCTATTTTCTTACTTTTTGTGATATAAAGCGTATTTTTTTGCATTTTTTGCATTAATTTCGAGAAAAAATCAGCAATTTGTCAAAAAAAAGTCATAAGTTTATCCCCAATAATATGTCAAAAATCGGTTTTGGAGCTTGGTTGGCGGCTAGCAGCTATTGTGGAGTGGTTTTCAGAGCAAAACGGCGAATTTAAGCGAATTTAGGCATTTTTATGAAAAGTTTTGAAATCACAGACCTTTCCACAGCAAATACAATGGAATGTGATTGCCGCCCACATTTTTTAGTGAAGTGACAACAGTTCTGCTTGGGGAATATTTTTTTGAATACTCCGCAAGCGAACGCACTCTAACATTATCGGAAGACTTCACCTCAACAGGCACAATATCCATACCGCTCTGAATAACAAAATCCACCTCTGCTTCATTCGCAGATTTCCAGTAGAAAGGAACATCTCCGCTCTTATTCACAAGCTCGCAAAGAACAAAGTTCTCCGTAATCGCACCCTTGAATTCCTTAAAAATGCCGCTGCTCTCTAAAAACGCCGCCGCCGGCAACTTTGACATTCTGCGAAGCAGCCCGATATCTGCCGCATAAAAATACCTTGCAGAACAGAATCCAGCTTTTCAATGTTTTTTTCCGCATTGCCTAACCCCTTTTATAATTAAGGGTTTTCTGGAATCGCTGTTTTTCCATTCCAAAAGCTTGGTTAATAAAAGCCGCTTCATATGCCATAATATAGCAAATTTTAGAGCTTAAATACTATTTTTGCAGCAAATCTCGCATTTTTGGTATGTAAAATGCGTGTACTTGCGCTATTTCCAGCCAATCATTGCATAAACGCCACTAATGCATACAGCGGAATATCTTCCCAACTTTTTCGTTGGAAAAAAATGCAAGAGGTGATGCTTTACCCCCAATCTTCTCCTGCGGAACGGTTGGGTAGCTCGCTTTCAAAGGAGTTTTCGGAAAAATAGTCATTTTGCCTTGTTGAGCCTGTTACGGCATGCCAAAGGGCACTTTCAGTGTCTATTTTTTTGCGCTCGCTGATTACATAAACCAAGGGAACAAGCACAAAATCACCCTTAAAGCTGCCTATCACAATGTCCGTTTTGCCGGCCATAGCCGCATGAACAGCGTTCTCAGCCAACTGGAAACAGAAAATCGCGTCTGAGCTGTTTGCCGGAATGCTCCTTATTATGTAACTCGGATCTATGTATTTTATGTTGATTTCCTTGCGGTCCTTTTTAAAATACTTGTTAATTTTATCCACCAAAAAAAGCCCTATATCATGCTTTAAAATATTCCCGCTGGCATCTTTTTCCGCCTCTGCGTCAAACAAGTCTTGCCCCGCTCCTTCCGCCACAACCATAACGGCGTGGTTTTTATGCCTATAACGCCTTTCCAGCGCCTTGAAAAGTCCGTTTGGGCCATCCAGTACAATGGGAATCTCAGGGATTATGCAAAAATTGGTCACCGAGCTTGCCAAGCTTGCGTGAGCGGCTATAAAGCCGGAATCCCGCCCCATAACCTTTACCAGGCCAAGCCCGTTTGAAATGCCGTTGGCTTCGATATGCGCGCTTTTTATTATTTCCGTGGCAGACTGAACGCAGGTTTCAAAGCCAAAAGTGCGATCTATCAGGTTAAGGTCGTTATCTATGGTTTTTGGAATGCAAACCACGGAAATCCGGTCTTTTCTTCTGGCTATTTCCTTGGCTATGTCTTGAGCGCCTTTCAAAGTGCCGTCTCCGCCAACGCAGAACAGGATATTCACATTGAGTTGCATGGAAAGGGTGTCCACCATGATTTTTGTGTCTTGGTCACCTCTTGAGCTGCCTAAAATAGTGCCGCCGTCTTCGTGAATTTCGTCCACTTTATCCGGAGTCAGGCGCAATGCGGTTAAGCCGTAGCGTGGGTTTAAGCCTCTGTAGCCGTAGCGAATGCCAAATATCATTCTAACGCCGTAATCGTAGGTTAAAACCTCAACCAATCCTTTTATAACGTTGTTCAGGCCGGGGCACAGGCCGCCGCATGTCACTATAGCGACTCTTGTTTGTGCCGGGTCATAAAATATTTTTTTGCGTGGTCCCGCTATTTCCAAAGAGGGAATTGTTCCTTTTTGCAAGGTTTCTATTTGCGCAAGCTCCGTGGCAAGGCTTATGCGGCTGCTTTCATCGACAAATAATTGGCCTTTGACCGGAGAATCAATTTTTGCCTGGCCCAAAGACGCCGCATTCAAGTTGTGCTTCTTTGGGTTTGCGAGTATTTTTGCGAGATTCATAAAGAAAAAATAGAAAAAATTAAAAAAAACGCTAAAGTTCCTCTGTTTTCTGCCGATAAACGATATAGGATAATTGTATATTATCCACGTTGCGGATATAAAACAGCCCGCACAAGGAGTTTTTATGAATATAGCGCCTATATCAGGAAACGCACAGTCGCCCATGCGCATTGAGCCGGCGAAACCGGCACAAACCGTAGTTGCGCAGGCAAATGAAGACAAACTTGCCGTGAAACCCGGCATAGACAACAATAATGTTGATGACAAAGAAGATTTGAATAAGGTAAAAAGTGTTCAAGAGGTGGACACGAAAGTTTAAAAAGAGAGGTGTTTTATGGCTATGCTTATTGACAAAGCCTCCGGGCTAGGGTTAAACCACCAGATTAGCGAAAGGCAAAAGGCGCTTTCCAAAACCCATGAAAAAATGGGAACAGGAAAGCAGATTGTCCGTGCGCAAGACAACGCATCCGGGCTTGCTGTTGCAAAGCTGCTGGAAGCCATGTCTCGCGGATACAAGGCCGATTCCATAAATATCGGCGACGCAATGAGCGCGATGAACATAGGCGAAGCCACAACTCAAGGCATATCCGATATGCTTGGCCGCATGCACGAGCTGAGCACTCAAGCCGCCACAGACACCCTCTCGGATAGCGATCGCAAGGTCTTAAACGATGAATTCCAGCAATTAAAGCAGGAAATTGACCGGCAGACAAGCGGCACGCAGTTCAACACACAAGACCTGCTCTCCGGCAAAAGCCCTTTGAGCGACGGCACGGGAAAACTTCAGGTTGGCCCAAACGCCGGCGGCCCAAACGAAATAGACGTTGCAAAGCATGACCTGAGAACCAGTTCTCTTGGCATCGCTTCTATGGACATATCCACCAGAAACGGTGCGACAACGGCTATTGACGGCATAAACAAAGCCAACCAAACGGTTATAGAATCAAGGGTAAGCTTTGGCGTTCAATACAACCGCTTGGAGCATGCTTACAATAACAACGAAAACATGAATATCAACACGAGCGCAGCACTCCAGTTGATAGAAGACTTGGATTTTGCCAAAGCTTCCATGGACAAGGCCAGAGATGATATTCTAAACCAGAGCGCAGTGCTCGCGCAACGTAATTTCCAGGATATTTCGAGGAATTCCATGCTTGCGTTGCTGGGGCAAAATTAGTGTCTGAGCAGAGTTGGGAACAAAAAGAAGCAGTTAGATTATACGCATACGGCGCGGCATATACTGCCGGTAAATTGAAGTCTCATCAAATGCTTTTGGAAAAAGCCCTGTTGCTCATGTATGCGATTAGAGGCGGGGATTTGAAAAAGCGAGACCAGGCGCAGAACATAGTGGCTTATTTGCAAGCCAGCTTGGACTTGGGGTTTGAGCAGGCGCAAAATTTGTTCATTGTTTACGGGCATTTATGGGATGCCTTGGAAGCCGCCACTCCGGAAACGCTGGATTTGGCAGAAGAGTTTTTGAGAGAAATAAGAGAAATAATAATGGAAGTTCACCGCAGGCAGCCAAGACCTATTAAAAAGAAAAAGAAATAAATGGAAAGCATAGCTATAAAAAACCTGAAATTCCACCACGCCGAAGTTTCTGTTAAAATTCTCGATGGTGTTAATCTCTTTCTTGAAAAGGGCGACGTGCTTTGCATAACCGGAAAATCCGGCGAGGGAAAAAGCTCTCTTTTGCGGACAATCGCAGGTTTGGAAAAAGTTACGTCCGGGGAGATTTCGCTTTTTGGCGAGCCTGTAAAGCCGGGTGAATGGACTGCTCTTTCCATGGCGCAAAAGGGTGTTGGCTTTGTGTTTCAAAACGACGCATTGATTTCCGATTTGACTGTTAAGGACAATATAGCGGTTCCTCTGCGGTATCACAAAATGGGAACGGAAGAGGAGATTGAGCAAAAGGTGAATCGTTCTCTTTTGCTTATGCTTGCGAGCAGCTTTGCAAACGAATATCCCTATTCTCTTTCTTTGGGCATGAGAAAGCGTGTTGCCATAGCACGTTCTTGGGCGTTGGACACGAAAATTCTCCTTTTAGACGAGCCTACAGCCGGTTTGGACAAAAACAGCCGCGCCAATCTGCTGTCTTTAGTGGATAACTTGAGGGAACTTTACAAAACAACTGTTATAATGGTGGTTAGCGATTTGCAGGTAGCCCGTGATTTGAACAGCAAAATATCTTTTTTAATTGATAAAAAGCTAACGCCGCCTATGTATTTTGACGAGATTAAAGAGCATGAAAACCCACGAATTAGAGCAATGGCTAACTAGCTCTTATAGAGAGCGGCTAATTAACGGGAAGGGCGAGATTCGAACTCGCGGTGGGTTTTAAAGCCCACACGTCCTTAGCAGGGACGCACCTTCGGCCAGCTCGGTCACCTTCCCAGAGACAACAAATATAGCAAATTGCGTTACCAATTTTCGCCTAAAAGCTCAAAATAGGCCTGCGGGTGCAAGCATGCCGGGCATAGTTTCGGAGCTTCGTCTGCTTCGTGCAGGTAGCCGCAGTTCAGGCAGCGCCATACCACTTTGCCGTCTTTTTTAAATACTTTGCCGTCTTTTAGGTTGTTGTACAAGTCGCGGTAGCGTTTTTCGTGCTGCTTTTCTGCGATGCTAATTTTATCAAAACAGGCGGCAATGTCGCCAAAGCCTTCGTCTCTTGCGATTTTGGCGAATTTTGGGTAAACTTCGGTCCATTCTTCTTTTTCGCCGTCTGCTGCTGCTTTCAGGTTATCCAAGCTTGAGCTTGTAGAGCCTGCGGGGTAGGCTGCTGTTATTTCCACAACGCCGCCCTGCAAAAAGCTCCAGAAGCGTTTTGCGTGTTCTTTTTCCTGGTTTGCGGTTTCCTCAAAAATAGAAGCTATCTGTACCAAGCCTTCTTTTCTGGCAACGCCAGCCCAAAAGGTGTAGCGGTTGCGAGCCTGTGATTCGCCGGCAAATGCTGTGAGCAGATTTTTTTCCGTCTGCGTTCCTTTGATTTCTTTTGACATATTTTCCTCCGAAAGTGGTAATATAGAAAAATGCGGCAATGTGCTTACTTCACTATTATCTTTTTCGTTTTTACGCCTCTCGCTTCTATGTATATTCCGGGTGCGGTTGGCTTTATCGTGCCGAGGAAGGTGCCTTTGAGGGAGTAGTAGCGTGGAGTTACTGGGGTATAGGGTATGGGGTTTGGGGTATTGGGTATGGGCACTTCGCCGCAGGTTGGCACTACTTCGCCGTATATGAATTCGCAGATTTCTGCGTTTAACGCTATGCAGCGTCCGTCTTCTCTTTTGCAGAATGTTGCTGGACCGCCTTCGTCGTCGTCCCCCATTTCCACTATTGTTATTGAGCGGTCTAGAGGCTTGTAGTTGTCTGCGGAAACATCGTCTGTGATTATGGTGGCGGTGGCTTTTTGGGTTGTTTCTACACGCTTCGCTAGTAGAAATCTACCTTGCTTGCCTTGGGAGTTGCCGTCTTGGTCGTCGTAGTCTATTTTGACTTTCGCTTTGCCGGTTAGGATTTTTGCGTCGTCGGTTTCTTTTTTTACGGTGTCTGTTGCAAAGCCTTCATAAGCTACTATTGAGTCAAGGATTTGCTGGAGGGCGGCGGTGTCTTGGAACACTTCGGTTGGGACTCGGAGCGTGTCGTTTTTGTATTCGAAGTCGGGGAGGGTGGTTTGGAATTTGGGGGTGAGGTCTTTTTTGAAGATTGTGTAGTCCATGGTGTTGCTCTGCAAAGCATAGTTTTTGCGGGTGAGTTCGTTTGTGATGATTGCCATTATGGAATGCGTTCCCGCTGCGCTTTGCGTGCCGGATATGTGAAGCGGTATGTTGGTTTCTCCGTCTTTTACGCTGGCTTGCGGGTATTGAACCATTTTGTTGTATGTGAATTCACGCTGTGCGTCCCAAGACACTGTTAGCTGCTTTTCTGCGATGGTGTACGGGCAGGCGGCGTTTTGCAGGGATACGCCTTTGTCCGGGGTTTTAAGCTCCGCTGTCATCGTGTAGCTGTCTGCGTTTGTTCCGGCTCCTGTCAAAACAAAGTCGCTCGAGGCATAGCCTGCCGCAGATGGCGTTGGGCGCTGCTCTTTGCCGTTGTATATGTATTCGTGTCCGCAAGCTGGAGTCCATATTACTTGTACGTTGGCTTTCTGTTTTACCTCAAAAAACGCTTCTGCGGAAAAATAATGGTTTTCAGCAGGCGGGAAAGCAGCTGTCACTTTGTATGATCCGGGATTTGACGGCGGAGTGCTTTGCAACGGATATTCAGTGCTGCTTACGCCTTGATATTTATATGTTACGCCCGCTCCTGGATTTGTTTCGGAGTAAGGATTTGGGGAATTCGGTGTTTCTCCCGCATACCAGCCTTCTATTTTAACCCAGCCTGTGCCTGTCGCTTTTGTGATTGTGAAGTACACTGGCGCAGAGGACATTGCGAGCGGGGTGTAGTTGGAGACAAGGAAGCTGCCGTTGTCTGAAATGGCTAGGCTGCCTTTTGAAATTGCGTAGCTGCCTGCGTTGTCGCCTGAAATTCTTGAGAGAGCTCCGGTGAAGCCTGGCGTTTCGCCATTTGCGTTGCCGCTGTAAGTGTATGCAAGCACAGGGTCTTTTGTTGTGCCATAGACTTTGCTTTGGTCTGCGTCAGGAGTTACGGTGATTGTTCGATGCGTGATGTTTGCGGTAGCGAATAAGGGTTGCGCTGTTATTGCGTAATTGTTTGCGTCTGTGCCAATGATGCTGTAGCCTGTTGCGGTGACGGGCTTGTCGGTGCCGACATTTGCGTCGCTGAAATTAATCGTGCCGACACTGGGTGTAACCACATCGCCTTCAATTATGCCAATAAGAGCAGGCGGGATGTTGACGGTTGCGATTCTTGTGCCGTCGTAAGTTTTGTCGCTGGCAGTGCCGTTTGTCCATGTGAGTTGCAATGGCGTTATTTTAGCGGTTGCGAATGCAGGTGGTGTTATTATCGCATAATTGCTTGCGTCTGATCCAGCGATGTTGTAGCCTGTGGCGGTGACGGACTTGGCGGTGCCTGCGCTTGCGTCGCTGAAACTGGCAGAGCCGAAAACAGGCGTGACATCATCATCTTCAATAACGCCGTTAAGAGCAGGCTGGATGTTGGTTGTTGCGGTTGTTGTGCCATCGTAGGTTTTGTCGCTTACGGTGCCGTTTGCCCATGTTAGTTGCAGTGGCGTTATGTTTGCTTTTGCGAATGAGGGTTGCGCTGTTGGAGTGATATAGTTGCTTGCGCTGGTTCCTGTGATTTCGTAGCCTGTGGCGGTGACATCTTTGGATGTGCCGATATTCATGTTGTCAAAGTTGACTGCGCCAACAGCAGGCCGGACATCATCATTCCCAAGAATGCCGACAAGGGCGGGAGCAGTGCTGACTGTTGCGGTTCTTGTGCCATCGTAGGTTTTATTGCGCACTGTGCCGTTTGCATTCCATTTGAGTTGCAAGGGAGTTATGTTTGCGGTTGCGAACGCAGGTTGCAGGACTGTATAATTAGCTGCGTCTGCGCCGGTGATTCCGTAGCCTGTGGCGGTGACGGGCTTGTCGGTGCCTGCGTTTGCATTGTTGAAGTTTA
>WQTK01000254.1 GCA_009786285.1 Candidatus Fibrimonadales bacterium
GAAATTCTTGCTCTTTATTTACAAGCTCATTTTCCCGCAAAATTTTGTCAGAATCGCTGCCTAAAGCAGGGTTTATAAGGATCGACTAAATAGAAAAAAAGACTTTCATTACTACAGGAAGCGGTGGATTTGGACGATGAACAGGCTAAAGAAATATGGGAGAAGAGGGCAGTGCTACAAATTTATCAGCAAAATTTGCAAATAAATTGAAAAAATGCTACTTTTTTTGGAGAAATGTTTTATATTGCTTAATAATTATAGCTATTTTTGGGTTGATGGAACTACCCGATTTTGGTTTTTTAAATGGTTCCTTAGGAGAAGCTTTGAATTTGGTACAATACAAACGAGGTAAAATAGATGATTGAATTAGTCGGCAAAATCGGCTCAATGGCACTTATTGATGAAAAAAAGAAAAATATAGACTACAATGTATTTGCTCAGATTTCCATGTGCTTAAAGCCCGGTTATGTTTGGGTTACAAGCGGAGCTGCAGAGATTGGCAGACTCGACTATATAAAGCGGAGCAATATGGAGCTTGACGGGGACGAGGAGGAAAGCAAGATTGAAAATAAGATTGACTATGCGTCCCAGGGGCAGGCACTTTTAATGGAAAATTACCGCAAACACGTGAACAGCAGCTACAATTTAAGGCAATTTTTAGTTGAGCACCAGCACTTTAACGATCCAAAAAAATGCGAGTATCTTAGAAAAGCTCTTGAGCGTGCATCCTCTCAAAATGCAATTCCTATTATCAATTACAACGATGCAGTGAGCGATGAAGAAAGTAGAAAATTAGAAATACAATCTTTAAAAGATAGTGGAAAACAAGTTGTTGAATGTGTTGACAATGATGAAACTGCGAGTGAAATTGCCTGTATCTTAAAATGCAAGCGCTTATTAATTTTAACAAGTGTTAATGGTATTTATGAAGACTCTGACGATCCTAAAACTATAATTCCAAAAATTACGGGAGAAACAGTAGATGATCTCTTGCGAAATGTTGATGATATCAATTTTCGTTGTAGCAAGGGCAAGAAACCTTCACGGCCCGGCGCAAGCGGGGCATCTGGAAAGTTACAATACATAAAGGAACCTTTAAAAAATGGTACAACAGTAATAATTGCCTCTTCACATTATTCGATTGACGATATTCTTAGAGGCATAACGCCACAAACCCGAATTGGATTGAATTTGGAGGTGGCTTGATGCCTTATTGCAATAATAAAAATATAACATTTTTGTTAACCACTAGATGCAATTTGAATTGTTCTTATTGTTATGGCAATAGAAAAATGGACTATAAAACGCTTGATTTTAGATTTGCCAAGCGAGCGTTGCACGATTTTGCCGAAAAGGAAAAGTTGAATAATATATGTTTTTCTGCAGATGGGGAGCCTACTACGGAGATGGAGCTTCTCAAAAAGATTTTTAATGAGGCAAAACAGCTTAATCCTGATGTTGCTACAGAGGTTGTGACTAACGGAACATTTAATGAAGAAATTGCCAAATGGCTTGCTGAAAATTTGGATTATATTTATATTTCTGCAGACTTGTTGCCGGAGGCCCACGATAAATGCCGATTAACAATTACTGGCAAACCATCTTCGCCGCCCATTTTGAAAAATCTTGAATTTTTTAACAAAATACCTAATAAACGTGCGAAAATAGGGTTATTTGCTACAATCACGAAGCATAATATTACTCAACAGAAAGAAGGTATAGATTTTTATTTCGACAATTTTGGAGTAGATATTTTTTGGATTAAGCCTCTTATTACGCCAATATACGACGCTGATGAAAAGTATTGCGAATCGGTGGATATGCTACAATTTGCTCAAACTTTCCTTGATGCGCATGCGTATGCATGGCAGCGCAAAGTTTTTTACGAAAGTAATTTGACTGCAAATTTTGATGGCGAGACTAGCAAGGCGTGTTCTGCATGTATTCCTATGCCTTATTTAACTGTGGATGGGTATTTTTCAGCATGCAAGTTGGTATCATATGGGAAAAATGCTGAGAAAATGGATTCTTTGATTTATGCTCAATATGATGCAGTAGAGGATAAAATCACCTATGATGTGGAAAAGATAAAGATGTTGCGTAATCGTACGCTGAACAATATGCCGTCTGAATGCGGAGTTTGTGTAGCGAGCAAGCATTGCGCAGGTTATTGCATGGCGGAAGCTCAGCAGGAAATGGGTAAATTATTGTCCGTAAAGTCAAATGTCTGCAAAGCGATGAGGTATTTGCAAAGCGAAATTGGGCATTTATATGCCGAGAAGAATAAACAAAACCAAAGGAAAGGAGCAAAAAATGGCGGAGAATAAAGGAAAAGTTGCAATCAGCAATCCGTTTGAAATGCCAAAAACGCGCAAGGCAGCACATTATAAAGATGTCATTTTACAGGGTGATGTTGAAAAAATTACGCATGAAATTCTTGAAGATAAAGAAGTTGTGTTCAAGAGGTATAGGCCTTTAGCTGGAATTTCCAATAGCATCGCAACAGAATTAAATGGGATCCGTGCCTATAACGACTATAAGGAGTATGAGGAGTACAAGGACAAAAAACTGAGTGAAATACCTTATAAGGATATAATGAATAAAGGATTATTATTTTTTATGTCCACAGATGCTGGTCTCAAGCGTACTGGATTACTGTCGCTTTGTCCAGCGCTTTTAACAGGAATAAAGCTTTATTCAAAAATGTCAGAAAAGTCAGAATCTACATCATACACATCCAAAACCATGCTTTTGGATAACATAAAAAATGGGGTCGAGGCTGTTTTCAAGTTTATTTATAGGGATAAGCCTTGGCGAGGAAAATCAGATATAGAGCCAGTTTTTGATGCTTCTCCTTATGAATCAGAAGCGTTTAATTCTAAGACTGAGGATTCGGATGGAAGATCTTATATGGATTCTATTTCTTGGGCGGTTCCGCTATTTCTTCAAATCATGAACTTGGTTGAGGACAAAAATGATAAGGATGAAAAATTTGTTTTTGATGAGGATTATAGAAAAAAGGCAAAAGATCTAATTAAATGGTGCTTGGATTATGTCAATAATGCTGTTTTGACTACTGAAAAAAAAGAGAAAAAAGATGATAAAGAAGTACCTTATCAGCGTCCCATTGGCTGGAATTTTTCTAAAATAGAAGCATCTGAAAATGCGAAAGCGCAAAGTTCATTATATTTTACTTATGCAGCGGCTTCAACGTACTTGTCGCTTTATGAGGCATATGAAGTTATTATTGATAATTTGCAGACACTGAACAGAGCAGTTGATAATAAAGAAATACTGTTGGAAGAAAACGACAAAAATGCGATATTGCTGAGATCCCAAGACCATTTCACAAAAGTGCAGAAAGCGATTGACGCTTATGAAAATACCATACATGAGGAAGTCGATGACAAGGCGGAGAAGGTTGAAAATTTAAATAAGGCACTAAATGAAATTAGAAATTGTGACAATCGTAAGTTAGAAGAATATTACTTTTTTAATAACGGGAAATCAGCAGAATTCAACGGAAAAATTTATGATGTTGATGTGATAAACGAAAAAGACTCGCTTGGTCCGATAACGCGGCTTAAATGGAATCTTGAAAAAATATCCAGCGATATTTGGGAAGTAGTCAAAGATAAGCTTGAAGATAAATTTGTTTATGATGATTTTAATTTTAAGGAAGCTACTGATGATGCAATTAAGAGCGGTGGGCAAACTAATGCGCTGTTTGCGGGATTATTGCTTATAAATATTTGCCTTTATTCGAAATATGATTTTGTAGTCTATTACACTCAAAGTTCTGAAAGGTTTTCCGATGGTTCTGAAAAATTTGGAAAAAAAGCCTTCAACAATATGCAGAACACAATGCTTTTGCATATTCAAAGAACGCAGCGTTTTTTTGATAAGCTAGAAAAGGGCAAGGAGTTTGGCGTTGATTCCTTAATTTTGAGGTTTTCCGAGGATTTTGAGGATGAGAACGATCACGAAACAGCGAAAAGACTTAGGAAACAATTGATTAGGATTACATCGCTTACACCCATGCTATTGAAAACGAATAATCTTGTTTCGCAATTTGTTGTTAAATATCCGCAAAAGCAAATGGGTGAATCCCTTGACAGGATAGGAGAAAAGCGTTTTAAAGATAAAGATAGCAAGCCTCGTTGGTCTTGGGAGGCAGATGGTTATCATGCTATGTCAAATTATTATTATGTTGGGGCAATTTTCGATTTTTATGACTATCACGAAAAGTATGAGAAAAAATATATTTCTTATACAGACAATGTAAAAGAATTGAGAGAGCAGTTGATCGAAAAAGAAGAGTATTCGGAATCGGTTCAGAAATATTATCAGCGAAATAAAGAACGACTTCGGGATAAGGAAGAGGAGCTTATAAAAGAGCATAGCAAAGAGTTAGAGAAGTATAACAAAGGGTTGGAAGAATATTACAAAAAATTAGAAGCTAAAGATGCTGAATTACAAACAGTGCGTAATAATAGCGGTATTGGTGAAAAATTTGTTGAAGAAATAACTAAAGTAGTGGTAAATACGATTAATAATAAACCAGAATTTCTAAAAGAGATTATAAATGGATTTAGAAAGCAATTAGCAAAGGAGGTTTTTGAGAGATATTCAAAATATCCTCATCCTAAAGAAAATAAGGAAGATTTGGAAAAACTAAAAGAACCAATTGAATCAAAGGATGACTCGCTATTCTCATTACTGCAAGCACTTGTAACTGACATTGTTTTGCAGTCCGCAATTAAGGGAACAAACGAGGGAGGAATGATCCGAGAATTAGGTAATTCTTTTGGTGACCATACGATTGCAAAAGTTGCTTTAAATGGCAGCGAACAGATGATTAGAGATGGAAAACTTGATAAGTTATTCGCTAAAACTTTTGATACAGTTAACTGGAAAGATATTTCAACAACCAAGTGGGAGAAATAGAATATGTTGCAAGTGTCATTTTATTCGTACAAAGGCGGAGCCGGTCGCTCTACGACTTCGTGGAATACAATTCAAAGGCTCGTTAATTTGATGAAGCCATCCGTAAAAAATCCATTCGTTATCGTGGATACCGATACCGAATCGGCTGGTTCCACTTTCTTATATAAAGCGAGAGATATCTTTTTTAATAATACTGGGAAGAAAAAAATTTCCATTCAAAGACGAATAAAAAATGGTGAAAATGATTATATGGATGCTTCCCCGGATGTTAAAAAAGAATTCTTCAATGGTATGCATCCTATAGGAACATATTTTGGTTTGCCAGAAGAAGAAGAAAAAGCAGTACTTCTTATTGGAGCAGATTTAGATAAAAATTCAAGAATGGATATGCGCGATTTAGCTAAAGACAAAGATGGGCGGATGCTGGAAAATTTCCCAAAGATTAGAGAATCTTGTAAAGATTGCGATGCAATGGCATTATTTTTTGATACGCCTTCTGGTACGCAAGATTTGGCGCGATTATCTATTCAGGAGTCGGATATCATTGTTTGTTGTATGCGGCCGACTTATCAATTTCGCGAGGGAACAAAAGGGCAGCTGATTAACTTTGTTAAAGATGATCTAAATCTGAAAATTAAGCGTAAATATATTTTGACGCCAACAACAATTTGCGTTGATAAGGAACAGCTGGTTAAATATCGTGGGGAGCAGCGCGATTATCCACAACAAGCAAATGATGACATCAAAATGGCATTTGATACGGAGAGATTGGAAGAGGGTGACAATTTGAAACAGGCTTTTAGAGAGAATGTGCTTTTAGATATGCTTGAGCCAACTCCAGTCAATATTAAAAAATTTTCTGTATCAGAGGATGACGATTCTGTTTTTGGAATTCCTGAAATAAAACGTTTTAAGTGGTTTGAAGAGTGCTTAGGTAGGCTTTCAGAAGGCGATCTTAACAATAACGACAAGATGGGCTTAAATCGCTATGAATATTTAGCGCAAACAATTTGTAAATACGGGAAAGTGTAAACTGAAAGGAAATTAAATATGAGTGATGAGGATTATGATTTAAAGAGACTACATGAATTGGTTTTGGATTCATTGTCGGGTGATGCTATAAAGGCACGTTGTGTTTTGGGAGGGGATAAACGTGTTTTGAGAGATTACGAAGATTTTGAACGTCGCTGTGGGAGGCGAATTCCATTGATTAGATGGATGGGCAATTTGATGACTCTAGCTGGTGCTTTCTTATATGTAAAATTCAATCAATGGAGAACTGAGACTGGAGCGCATCCTACTGATAAAGAACGTCCTAACGCCTTGTACCTAAAACGTTTGCTAGCTGGCGTTCAAAGCACAAGTAAATATTTTAATCAGGCTTCTTCAGGGCTTAGAATATTGCGTGTTTTAGATGGATTATACAATAATTTCGATATGAATTTTTTGGTTATCAAGCATCTTGTCATTAATCTACAGATTGAGGCCGGATTTAATTTTCAAGGTAAGGGTGGATTATCGAAACTTGTAGGATTCCCACATGAAAAATCTTTGCGTATTAGGTGCAGTTCAGATGAATTTGAAAAAGATGGTCAAAATTTAGCAGCTGCCTTTAATTTTGTTTCTGTTTGCCGTAGCGATCCAAATCTTGAAAAAACTTATGATACTGATAAGTATAAAATTGATGAAGTAAAACATGCTTTTAAAGAAGTATTTAAAACTATGGAGTTTATGAAACGAGTTAAACTCAAGATAAATTCCAATGGGGATGTTGATTTTATAGAAACTACTTCAAGTGGTGAAAAAATAATTCCTTCGCACGGAGTAGTGAGAGCGTTTGAAACAGACAATAATGCAAAAATCACGGGAAGTTATAATTCAGAAAGTTCTAGTACTGGTTTCTGTCTTTTAGAGAGAATAGAATATTTATCAGATAACACTAAAATTAATGCGGCAGTCAAACTACTATATCAATCGTTTGACGAAAGCGACTCAGTATCGGTTTATTTTTCAGAAAGAGAAGATTTTGTACCAGAAGATTGTGCTTTTCCTATTTCTCTTGAGGAATCCGTAGCCAAGTCAGCCGCCGGTTATTTTAAAAACGTAAGCGGTTATTTACCAAGCAAACGATCAACAACAAGAGGGATAATTGCTGTTCATTTTCGTTATTTTAATATTCTAGCCCCTTCAATAGTTGATGCAATAGACACAGATCTTGATGCAAAGAAGCGAGTGCTTCAAAAATTTGTAAAAGAAGAAAAAGTTCTTTTTGAGGAAGCTTTGGAACCAGCTTTTAAAATCTTAGAGTCTGCGCTAGAGTCTAAGCTCGGCAAGGATTTTTCAAAAGAAAAAGGCTGGAGTGATAAGATTGATAAATTATGCGAGTATATTTCTAGCGAGATGCATCGCGATGCTAATAATGAATATAATTTTCGTACAGTAGTTGACTGGGATATGCTTATGCTACGCATTTTGATATACGAAGGGCCGTCTGAAATACTCAAAACAGTATTGTTAAGCGATAAGAAAGATTGGGTATATAGGGATTTTGGAGATATAGAAGATACTTGTAAAAAAATTATCGCTGGGTTAGAAATGCGCTATATCGACAATGTTTTCGAAGCAAGTGAAGTTGCAGATAAGCAAAAAAAATATTATGAAAAAATTATTAAGCCAAAGGTGGAAAAACTAAAAAAGTATGATTGTCCCCAAAATTATTTTTATAAAATGGAATGTAAGATGCTGGTACAATCCTACATTGATGTTATTATTAGCGAGCTTACGCGAATTTGTGAGGATGGTATGGAAAAATGCCAAAACGAGTTAGCTGAAAATAGCATACAGGATAAGTTAGAAATACTTGAGGCGTACAAGGAAGATGAATATTCTAAAGCCTATAAAACTTTTTTAGAAACTGTAAAAGTATTCCTTTCGTTCTATGCAGGTATTCTAGAAAGCTGTGGTCCACGTATGAGTTACGTGGTTGAAAGAAGCGCATCAATACTAAAACCTGTCGATATTGAAAATTATCGAATCGACATTGAGAAGAAATTTTTCGTGGGCGTAAGCGAAGAAATTTCAAGAATTTCTAAGCTTTTGCATGACGTATTAAATGAGGATAATGCGGTTGAACAGGCACTTAAAGAGTTATGGAAATTCGCTAAGGCATCAGACAAAACAAGATATTATGAGGCTGTTTTAGGGCGTGCGCCTATAAATGCTAGAAATCTTGCTAAAATTTTTAATGTAAACGATGGAAAGATAATATTTATATATAATAGAGAAGAAATTCCTTTTGAGAAAGCGAAAAAGTATCGCATAATTATTAAATGTTTGGGAAATATCATGCGATTTTTAGCTGGTTTTGAGATGGAGATGGATGAAGACTCGTTAAGCAAAAGTGGTGAAAAGAATTGCGATAAAGGCAATTATAATGAATATGTAAAAATGGTAATCTATCCGCAGGTAGTTACTTACGCAAAGAAGCGTGAAGATAGTGATTCCAATCATTGCCTAATTATGAAACATTCTGGGGTACTTGCAGACTGGCATAAAGGTGGAGTTCAAATTTTAACAGAATTTAAATATGATCTCAACCATTCTTATTATGCTTTGCCAAATTTAAACAGCATAGAACCTGAGTGGTGGGTGGATCCAATTTTGGTTTCTTGTAATGAATTTGACGAGGCAATTCGTAAAGGTTCAGCAAAGAAGGAGAGTGAGCGATGAATATAACAAGTGAAGAAGGTTCCTTGGAGTACTATGCTATTATAAGTTATTCTCACGCAGATTCAGATGCTGTAGCTGAATTGAGAGAATTTGATAAGCACAATATTTGTTATTGGAATGACAAGCAAATGGAGGTTGGCAGAGCTGGTTATGACACTCAATTTCGTAAAATGTTAGATAATAAAAATTGCCAAGGTATTATATTTTTTATCAGCGATCCTTTTTTATTGTCTAAGCCTTGTGCGGCAGAAATGAGATACTATAAAGAAAAATATGGATCGGAGAACCCTGATAAATTTTGTCTTTTTATTCTGCCGAAAGGTTATCCATATAAAATTGATGATGAAGTGTGGGAAAGGGTTAATAAATATGTTGAGGAGAATAAGAATGATACGAAAATACAAGAAGGAGCAAAGAGTCTAAAAGAACATATCGGGTTATTTTTGGAACTTAATAGGAACGGCAAAATTCTTGGTGCGAAAATAGGTGATAATTACATAGATGAATATTGTAAAAGCGGTGGATTATTTCATAAATTTGAAATTATATTCGGGTACAGGCAAGTTTCCAATGTGAAATTCGGTTATTTCCCACAGATGCAAGAAATAGATAAAGAAGATGGAAAAGAAGAAAGAGAATTCGATAAAAAGAAAGCATATTATGCACAAATAGAATGGCTAGTGCTTAAAGAAAATGAACAAACGCAAACATTGCTTAGTAAGGATTTGTTATTTGCTGTAGATTATCTTAGCTTAAAACATCCGTTTATAAAAATTGATAAAACACTTGAAGAGATAATAAAAGAGAATTTTATGAAATACTTTAAGCTAGAAAATGAAAAAAGTAAAATTAACAATATACGTTTTTTATCTGAAGGAGAATTACAAGCTCTACTCAGGCGTAATAAAGAAAACTTGGAAAAGAAACGTGAAATACTTCTACCAAAAGCAACATTTTTCGCTCAGACATCTAATGTGAAAAATGCACCAGCGTTTTGGCTTGCCGGTGATATAAACGATGCTCGGTGGGTAGATGCGGCAACGGAAAGTCTCTCCGAACAAAAAGCCGGAACCGAGATTTATTATGTCAGAGTTGTCATAGAAGTTGAAAAAATGGTTAACTGAGGTAAATAAATATGATAGAGAATATGTTTAGCACTTTTACGAATATGCTTAGTAGTATTACGAAAGAATTTAATATTTTTGCGATTTGTATAATCGCTGTATTATTCATTTATTATATATGCCCAAAGATATTTAAAATATTTAATAAAATATTTAAAAAGCGAAAAGACAAAGAATCTGCTTTGTTCTCTTATATATTTCAAGACAAATTAAAAAAACAAGAAGGTAAAGAATCTGCTTATGCGATAGGTTGGTGGATTTGCATTTTTGGATTTGGATTTGGACTTTATTTTCTTTCATTTATGCAGGCTCCAAGAGCAGAAGCACAAGAACTTTGGAGTCATATTTTATCTGCTGTTATTACAAGCATAAGAGCGTCTATAAAAATGTTTAGTTTTGATTTTGATTATGCGGATGTCAGAAGAATAGCCGATAACAGTATATCTTATTTAGTGGTTATAAGCATTTGTTTTTTATCCGCAAGTCTTTGGACAATTTTTGTAGTAATGAATCTATTTTTCAAAGGGATTATGAATGAGATTAAGCTAACTTTTATTGCAAAAAATATTTTTCAATTATTTCGAAGCATTAAGATGACTTTTATTGCAAAATACATCTTTCGATTATTTCGATGGAAAAATAATAATTATCATTACATAATTGTTGGCTGCGAAAAATCTATGAGAACATTTCTAGATGATTTGCAGAAAGAAAAAATAAGCAAGTTTGATATTACAATTATTACCGGTATACCTATTGAAAAAGGAGATACATCTACCTACTCCAAAGAGTTTATAAAAGAAGGATATACGGTAATCAATGGCAAAGTAGATGAAGCTGCTTTAGAAAGAGCTGGGATTAACAATGTAAAATATAGAACGAGAGTGATTGCAATTACCGAATGTGATAAACAAAATTTAAATGTAGCTGGCATTATCACTCAAAAAATATTTACAAATATTTTTTCCGAAGAATTGAAAGAATTAAAAAATAAATACAAAAAAAATGAGGATAAGCGAAAACAGGAAGAAATAAAATTTTTAGATGAAATGGTTAAATCTTTGTCAATCTCAACAAAATCCGATGAAGAATACAATAAACTTTCATCAGAGAAAAAAACAGAATATGATGAAACTCAAAAAAATAAACAAAAAATAATAGACAGCTTAAAAAATATTAATTTAGAAGCTCATATAATGTATTCTTTCATTGAAAGAACAGAACACTTTGCCTTTGCCGAAAATGCCTATGGGAAAGTGGACTTTTTCAACCCGTATGAACTTAGAGCCAGAAGATTTTTTGGGGAACATCCAATTACCAGTCTAATACCCCATAGTTTCATTGATACGAACAAGGCAAGATTGAAGGAAAAGTATAATGTAAAACATATTTTTGTTGGCTTTGGCAACGCAAATTATCAAATGTTAAAAGGAAGCATTCAAACCTGCCAATTGCTTAACTGCGATTATAATGCAACCATATATGATGAAAATATTAATAATGCACCTGTACCTTCTGTTAACCAAGCGATGTTTATGAACCACTCAAGCGGTTTATTTGATGGAGATCAAACATCAAGCGAAACGGAATATTTTCGCAGTCCAGAAGAAAAATACGATATAAATTTCAAAAATGGGAATGTTTTGACAAAAAACTTTTATACTGGAGCCGAAAATTGCCTGATAAAAGAAATGGAAAATGATTTTACCATAATATATGTTGCGCTAGGCGATGATAAACTTAATATTGAAACGGCTTGCGAAATACGTCAATGTTTATATA
>WQTK01000255.1 GCA_009786285.1 Candidatus Fibrimonadales bacterium
TGCCGCCATACCTTGCTGCGGAACCAAAAACCCATCTATTACCCAAACCTTCATCGGCTCGTATCCAGCTATTGCGGCTGGTTTCGTTTTCAAACGTCTCGTTGAACGGAACTGTAGCCGGAGGCGCTTTTTCTGTAGTTATCATTGTAAATGAGGCTGGCCCAGAAGGATAAGTGCCATTATCTTTTGCTCTCGCAAAGATGTAATAATTCGTGTTCGGGAGAAGGCCGGTGAATTCCAGTCCTGTTTGCCAATAACTTGCACCTGTTGGAGGTGTGCTGGTAGTGCTTTTGGCGTATTCAACATCTTGGCCGGTTGCCGGAGAAGCAACTGCGTTTATTGCAATGCTGGCATACGTTTTGCTTGCCAAAGTTGGAGCAGATACCGAACCAAGATGGATATAGATGTTGATATCGTCAATAGCCGCTGGCGGCTGAGTGCCTGCTGAACCATTGTTTCTCCATGTGAAAACCAGCCTCATTGTTTTACCGCTAAAAACAGAAGCCGGCAAAGAAACAGTTTGCAAAGTCCAGTTGGCAATGCCTTGGTATGTTCCTAAAAGAGTGCTGTTTGTGTTGGTTAAAAGATTACCGGCTGTAGGCGTGGTGCCTGCATTGTTATAACGGAGCGTCATATAGTCATTGTTTGATTCCCCATTGCCCTTGAAGTAAAAAGTTATGAGAAAATCGGATTCCGAAGCGGGGAACACTATGTCCCTGTAAAGATGAACTGTGGAAGTATTGCCTGTAGAGTATGCGTTTGCCGCGCCGTTGTTGTTGGATATGTAAGCGGAATAGGAACCGGTATTGCTTGTAGCCGTGCCTACTGCCCACTTATTTATTTGAGAACTATTAACAAGAATCCATTCGTGAGCGGATTCAAAAGTTTCTACAAGCGGTATGTGAGAAGCCAATATTTCAAATTCTGAGGTTATAACTCCGGTGTAATTGTTGATTCCGGTTACTGTTACTTTCGCTGTTCCAACTTCTGTATTGTCTTTATAAGAAACTTCGTAATCGGTATCTTTAATTAAAATAAGCGAACCGTCTTTAACAACAACTTCGGGGGTTAGCTCCGCACCGTCTTTATATATTTGATTAAATATCGGCTGAGTGGCATCTTCAGCTAAATCCTTGGGTTCTATGGTTCCGGTAAACACGGGAAACGTTAGAAAATAATTGCTGCTAGTGATTCCATCCAAAGCTATATGCGGCGTAACGGAAATTCCGGTGCCTGCATTGGCAGAAGCGAATGTGCCGGTAAGGTTTATTAAATGAACATCATCGCTCAAGCAAACACCTTGCAAAATTGCCCCTATTATTGTCGCATTGGTTGTGCCATCGTAAATTTTGGTTTGCACCTGCGCATCGGAAATAGTTAACTCTTTACGCAATATGGTTATCGGTATTGTTCTGTATAAGCCATCGTAGGCATTTTTTCCGATTACTGTCATTGTTCCGCTGCCAACATATTTATTTTCGCCATAGACAAAATAATAATCAAAATTTTCTTGCAAAAGCGTGCCGTTATTTTTTGACCAGATTTCCGGTTTAGGGTTAATTGGCGAACCAGTATAGATATAGATTCTTGTGGGAAGCTTAATATCGACATTGCCCACGTGGTTGATTCCTTTTAAAAACGGCATTAAATAATCTTCTTTTATGCTCCATGTACTCGTAAAATCCCAACTGGCAAATGTAGCCTGCTTTTTCAAGGCTGCTTCTGTTTTGCCGGAAATTCCCGGCAGCGTAGTAGAAGAAGAATCGCAATTAGTGCTGGAGTTGCAAATTGTTCCTGCAAACTTGCTTGTTGAATCCGAATTATAATAAAGAGATGTAAAAGTTTGCTTGCCTTCAGAATACAAATAGCGGCCAAAAATCCCGCCTACATAAATCTTAGCTGCAGAGCCGTCATTCACGCCCAAAACATTGCCGCCTGCATAACTATTGGCAATAGCAAAAGTTCCGCTGCTTATAGCCATATAACCTATTAAACCGCCCATATAGTAAGAACCTGTAGCGGTCTGCGCTTTTTCAATTGTAATTTTTCCGCTTGCATAGCTATTGGCAATAACCATGTTGCTAGTGCCGCCTATGGAACCTATTAAACCACCGCCATAAAAATCGCCATCACCGGACTCTTTTAAAATTGTAATATTGCCGCTTGAGTAGCTGTTGCTGATTGTAGATTGATCCGAAGTGGCTCCCCACAGCCCTACCAAACCGCCGCAATAAGCATAAGGAGAAGAGCCCAAACTACCTTTTGCCGTAACATCTCCGCTTGAATAGCTATTGGAGATGGTAGCTGCCGTGTATATGCGCCCAATCAGGCCTCCGGCATAAGGCGAGGTGCCACCGGAAGCCAAGATATTTGCGCTTGAATAGTTATTGGCAAAGATTGGGATTTTTTTTCCTGTACCTGTAGTAGTGTATATATATCCAATCAAGCCTCCGACATTAGGGCCAGCGCCGCCAGACACAACGCTGCCGCTTGTGTAATTGCCGCTAAATTCAATTCCGCCATCGTCTTCTAAATATCCGGTTAAACCGCCGGCATAATAGCCTGTAGACACAATGTTTGCATTCACGCTGCTATTCTTAATAGAAGCAATTCTAACCTGCCCCGCTATGCCACCGGCAAAGTTACTAATGTTGCTGCTAATACTGTTGCGAGCAATTATAGAATCCGCTTTTACGTTGCAATTCAATATAGGTTGCGGAGTTCTATAATATCCAACTAAACCGCCGGCATAGATTTTCGCAGAGGCATTAACCTCAATTTTTGATGCAACAACATTAACATTCTTTATTTGTGCTGTTTCGCCTGCATTGCCGGATCCTACATAGCCAAACAAACCGCCGGCTGCAGATGTGTCGCTTGAGTTAACCGTAACCGATAGGTCGGAAATTGTGTAGCCCTGTCCATCAAAGATTCCCAAAAAGTTATTGTTAGAAGCGTGGCTTCCTATAGGAGTCCAATTTTCCCCTCCTAAGTTGATATTATTCGTCAATTTAATAGTTTTCCCGGAAAATTTCACCGCAGGAGTGTGATTGACCAATTCGGCAAGCCCTCTAAGGTCTTCCGCAGAGGAAATTTCAAATTCCGTGGCACTTGGATTGTCTTCGTACCAAGCTATTGAGGACTGTGCGCTTGCCAAGCTTAACAGCGTAGCGAGTATAAAAGCGACAAATTTCATGGTTCCTCCTTATTTGGCCATGATTCTATAATTTTAATATAGAAAATTAGTAGAGACGCAAAAGCGCAGTCCGCAATGAAAGCATGGAACTACATTCTGGAGAAAAATTTACTGAGGCCCTAAACCCCTCACAACTTCATAGCATTTTTTTGAATAAACAGGCTGCAAACCTTGCGAAAAAACTTTGTCTCTCCAAAATTTCCTCTTCTCCGCAAAAGCCTCCATGTCTTTCCATGCGCCGCTTGAGAAAATTTCCAAAAACTCCTCTTCCGTGCGAACCACGGGACCATAATAAATATCTTCCAATGGATAATAAAACTTGCGGCTTTTTTGGAAAGACTCAAAATCAAAAGGAAAAAACACGGCAGGACGGTCTAACGCAAGCCAGTCAAAAATAGAGCCGCTGTAATCGCTTACAAAAACACAGGCTTTTTCAAGCAGCCATGTTAAATCGCTTTGATTATGCAAAGAAATTAATTTATGCGGCGAATTTGAAAGACCTGCGGAATTTATGTGAGTTACAAGCGCCAAACACAAATTATTCTTCTCAAGCGCATGGCAAAGTTTTGCTGAACTCAGAACCTTGCTCTGAAATTCAACCGCTCGCTCAGCTTCTTCTTTTGTGTCTCTCCAGGTTGGAAACCACAAAATTAAATTTTCAGGTGTTTTATTTCTGATTTTTAAAATACCATCCAAATGCGCGCCGCCGCCCTCAGGAAAAATATTGCCAATGCCTGTAAAGTCTTTGCTAAAGTTGTTTTTTTCCTCTTCGCTAACAGCCAGCAAAAAATCTGCGCATACTTTATTTTTAGATGTTTTCAAAAAATTCATCGAGTGATTCAGATATATCAAAGTGCCTGTCTTCATTTCAAATTTTTTTAAAAAGGTGTCCAAATCATCCTTGCCGTGCGAGTATATCAAAACCGGAGCGCGAGCGACGGCAAGCTTGGCTCTCAAACTGTCTTTTTTCAAAACTCTTATTTTTTCCCGCTTTAGCTTTTTGTAAAGAGGATTTGCCGCAATCCAAATTATCTGTTGCTTTGTGTGCTGAACTATGTAAGAATGCAGGGCTGCGGAATTGTCTGCGTATAAATAACCTCTGTGCCCGCCTATAACCCACGGAGCATTTTTCTTTTTGAACAGTGAAGATAAAAATTTGATTAATAAAGAAAAAGCCAAAGATATGGGATACCACAAAATAAAACTTATGTTATTATTTGGTGAAGCCATAGCTTTGGCAGGATGCTAGCATCCTGTTTTTTCTTACTTGATTTTTACAAAGCTCTTGTAATAATCAGTGTTTGAAATTTTGCCTTTTCCGTTAAACCAGCTACGAAGCAGAGCTTTTCCGTCAGATTCGTTACCGGTCAGGTCGAATTTGTCGGCACCCATTTTATAGCTTTGGTTTCCGTCTCTGGAATCAGTTCCGCATTTTTCGCTGCTGGATTTGTCGCTGTTTGCCAGCTTGAAGGAGAACGCAAGCTTGGAGTCGCTATAAGAATACGTTCCTTTGCCGGTGCAGGTTACCAAGCCATCACCGTAAGTTTGGTATTGTTCAACTACAAGAACTCCGCCATCTTTGAAATCCAAAATGCATCTGTGATCCTTGCCGTCGCGAGAAACCCATTTCCCTAAGAAGGGATTCTTTGGTTTTTCTGCTGCTTGTGGCTTAGGCTCTTCTGCTTTTGGCGCTGGAGGAGGTGGTGGTTCTGGCGCAGCTACCGGCTCAGGCTTGGCAGGTTCCGGCTTGGCTTCTGCTTTGGCTTTTGGAGCGGGTTTTGCCGGTTCGGGCTTAGCTTCTGGTACAGGCGCTGGTTCCGGTATCGGTTCGATCTCTGGTTCCGGCTCTGCAATCACAGGCTCAGGTTGAGGAGCCTCAACTACAGGCTCTTGTGCAGGGGCAGGTTTCTTTTCGTCTTTGCCGCAAGCGGTCAAAATAGCGAAGGCAGAAACTGCGACAATTAATTTTATGGCGAAAGTTTTCATTTCAACAACTCCTTGGGAAATAACAAGCGCAAGAGAATTCTTGCGCTTGTCTTGGGTTTATTTTACTCTGTTGAATACCGTGTAATAATCTTCTTTGGCTGCTTTATCATCTTTTTTGAAGAAGCTGCGCATTAAAGCTTGTCCATCACTTTCATTGCCGGTTAATTCAAATGAATCTGCGCCAATAAACATAACGGTTTGGTTACCGGTTCTTACATTGGTTCCGCATTTCTTGCCACTTGTTCTATCGGCATTGTACAGGTCAAAATGGAATGATAATTTGCCACCGCCAGCAGAATAAGTGCCGGTTCCTTCGCAATTGATCAAGCCATCACCCCAAGTCTGGTATTTTTCAACCACAACCTTTCCGTCTTCTTTGAATTCGATTATCATCTCGTGTTTTGTCTTTGCTCTATCCAATGATTTCCATTTCCCTACAAAGTCTTTAGCTTCTTGGGCAAATGCCATTGTTGAACATAACAGGACAGAACCTGCGAGAGCGAGAATAGTCTTCATGATAAACCTCCGTTGTTTGTTTACTTGGGAAATATAGAATTTTTTTCAACAGGTGTCAAGGGGTTTTCGAAAAATTTAGTCTTTTACCCTATTAAAAACCCTATAATAGTCCTCTTTATCGGCTTTTGTTCCTTTTTTAAAGAAGCTACGTAGCAAGGCTTGCCCGTCATTTTCGTTTCCGGTCAGCTCAAACTGGTCGTTGCCAATGAATTCGTAGGTTTGGCTGCCCACTCTTCCATTGGTTCCGCAGCGGAATTTGCTTCTTCTGTCTTCGTTATACAGCTCAAACTGGAACGCTAATTTGCCGCTATTGGCCGAATAAGTCCCTGTTCCTTCGCAGTTCACCAAGCCATCACCCCAAGTTTGGTATTTAAGAACAACGAGCTTGCCGTCTTCTTTGAACTCAATTATCATCTCATGCTTGTCTTTGGCTCTATCCAATGCCTTCCATTTTCCAACAAACGCAGAAATGTCTTGGGCAAAGGCCAAGCCGGAACATAGCAGAACAACTCCCGCAATAGCGGAAATATTACGAGTTTTCATGTTAAACCTCCAAAGTTATGTGCGGAAAATATACAAAAAAATCAGAGCTATAACCCCAAGGCCATTGAGAAAAAGTTTTCTTGAATATGGCCAAAAACCCGACCTAAGCATATAGGCATTGTTCCAAACCGCCTGCAAAAGCGTAAAAAGAAGCGTGGAAAGAGCCGCTCCCGGCAGTCCAAAGGCGGGAATCAGCAAAAAATTCAAAATTAAGGCGGCAAAAAGCGAAACTATGTCTATTTTCAGCGTGAAAAAGCTCTTTCCCATGCCGTTAAGCGTTGTTCCGGCCATTCCAAAAAAACCTCCCAGCAAATTCGCAAACAGCAAAATGCCAAGCGTCTCCGGCTGGGCAATAAAATCTTTGCCGGCAATCATCATAATTTCGCTTGGAAAAAGCACAAGAAAAACCCCAATCACAAGCTGGATAAAAGTGACCATTCCAACGCAATAAGAAAAAACAGGCTTTAAATCTGTTTTCAGCCGCTCTGCGCTCATCCCCGCTACAACAGGCAAAAGAATTGGATTGAAACTTTGGCGAATAGTGCGCAGAGCATTGGAAATAGTCAGCATAACGGCATAAATACCTGCGCTCGCAGGCCCCAGCAGCAACATCACCATCCACAAATCCATCCTCAGCAAAACAGAGGTCACAACCTCGGAAAAACCCCTTGGCAAAGAGTAAAGCAAAAGCTGCTTTGGAACGCCCTCTCTTGTAAACCTAGCTTCCGGCAGCAGCTTTCTCATTAGCGGCAAATAAATAACGCAGCCTAAAATGTTCGCGCACAATAGTCCAAGTGGAAGCGCGTTTGGAATTCCCGCAAAATAAAAGGCAATGGCAATCAAAGGGGAAACCGCAGCCACCATGCAATCCGTTATGAACATTTTATATTGAGGCTTTCGCATTCCCTCAGCCGAGCCGCCAAAAATATGCAGCATAACCCAAGGAACAAGGGAAATTGCGTAAAGATAAAGCGCAGGTTTTATGAACAAAAACACCAAAGTTATGCCGGCCGCTATAATCACCGAGCGGTTCATGGATTCATAGTACCCTAAATGCTGCGGCCTGTTGTGTACTGAGTTTTGCGGCAAAAACCAGTTCAACCCCTTGTCAAGGCCAAGCACGGAAATTCTGCTCAAGGTCAGTACCCAAAGCTGCGTGCTGACAAAAATTCCAAATTCCTCTTTGCCAAAAATTCGCGCGGTGAGAATGGCTAGCACTGGACCCGCAACCTTAAGGGCGGTGCTGAGCACGTTATATAAAGTGCTTTTAAGCAAAAATTTTTTGTCTGATTTTAAACTTTCATTTTCCATGGTTGCTTGGCAATTCCTTTGATACTTCGTTAAACTGCAAGTCGTTTTTGCACTTTTCCCTGTTTGAGGACATCAGGCTGTCTTCTTCGTCCATGCCGTTTACCAAGGCAAATTCAAAATAGCCATCTTTTGCAAGAATGTGCTTTGTGCCGTTTAATTTTGCGAGTGCCCAATAGGCGATGTCGTCTGCTTGCGGAGCAAGCCGCATAAATTCGTCCAGGCGAGAAATTTCAAGGGAGCTTGGAGGGTAAAGTACTCCGCCTATGCCGGTTGGAAATAACATTTCCGCGTTGTCGCTCTCGTCGGCTTTCCATTTCCATTTGTTATACGGCTGTCCTTTTTTGATTATATGTGCTCTGTGGCAGCAAATTTTTTCCGGATTTTCCTTGTGTGCCTGCAAAAGCTTTTCGAGCCAGTCCTTGGGGTAATAGGCATCGTCGTCAACGGTTATCAAAACGTCGTTTGGGTATTCCCTGAGCGCAAAATTCAGCTTTTTATAGGACTTCAAGTCTTCGCAGAATTTAATTTCCAAGCCCATTTCTGCTTCCATTTTCAAAAGTTGTGGAATGTTATCCAAGTTCCAGTTTTCATTGTCCAGCCAAAGGATAATTTTATCCGGCGCAATGCTTTGCTCAAACAAGCTCCATATGGCGTAAGGAGCGGTATCTTCCACTCTTTTTCCATAGCTTGTGAGCGTCACTATAAACAGAGGCGACTGTTTTTTTTTGCCAAGCAGCGCAGAAAAGCTTTTCTGCTCAATTATATTTTTTAATTTCCTTTTACGTTGCAACGCGAATTTTCGTTTTAGCAACCGCCAAGGTTTAAGGAGTGATTTCAGAGACATGCCATTAAAATTACAAAAACTGCGCAGGTTCGGGCAAAATTTTCTGGACAGGGAAATGTCCGGGAAAATCGCTGATGACCTGCCATGCTCTTTGCAAGACGAAGTTTTGGAAATAGGCCCCGGACATGGAGCTTTAACCGAATGGCTGCTGCCCAAATGCCAGCGCCTGACCGCAGTTGAAATAGATAATTTTTGCATTCCAAAATTGCGGGAAAAATTCAAAAACAGCAAAAACTTTAACCTTGTGCATGAGAATTTTCTGCGCTTTGACATTGAAGCATGGCTAAACGAACACCAAAACTCCTGGCTCGCCGGCAACCTGCCATACAATATGGCAACGGCGATAATATCCCATATATTGCCGCATATATCAAAAACAAAGGGCTGCATGTTCATGGCACAATTGGAAGTCGCAGAAAGAATAATCGCAAAAAACTATGGAAGCTTTTCGGTATTCTGCGCCTGCTATGCCAAAAGCCGCATAATCAGGCTCATAGGCCCGGAGCATTTTAGCCCAAAACCAAAAGTGAACAGCGCAACTGTGCTTTTGGAACCTTTGGCAAAACCTTTATGCACGGAAGAAAATTTTTTCGCTTTTGTCCGGGCTGCGTTTTCGCAAAAGAGAAAAATCCTTGCGAACTCGCTATCCTCTCGTTATAATGAGAATAAAATTTTGTCTATATTGAAAAACATGAATCTTGGCGAAAACACAAGAGCAGAGGAGCTGTCGCCGGAAATGCTGCTCAATTTTTACTACTTTACCAGTCTATGATTAACTTTTTTCGAATATTCCTTGCCGCTTTCGCCACAACCCTGGTTGCTGCCGCTATGGCCCTGTTTTTTCACACGGAGCAGCGCAGCAAAATTTTAGACGATAGCAAAGCGCAATGGGCCAAAGCCGATATTGAGCACCCAAATAAAGATTCCGAGCAATACCGCAGCGAGCGATTGAAATTTGAGCAATTCAGAGAATATGAAGAAGGAAAGTTGCAATTTCAATGTTATTTATTTCTAAGAGACCTTGATGAAGAGTATGTTCCCGACTTGCAAACCGGCGGCTTGGCTTCTCTTGGGCTGGCCGGCATATTGCTTATGCTGTTAGTGCTTTCAATAGTTTATTTATTAGGAAATCAAAAAAAAAATATAGAAGTGAAAATTGACAAACCTGTAAGAAGACCGGAGTTCGCAAAAACAGCTTCAATAAAAACAGCAGCAACAAAAGAAGACTGGGCAGAACCGGCAAGGGCAATGCCAAAAACAGAGCAAACGGCCACATTTACCGCTGCAGCCCCAAAACCAAGCACCGGCGTAAACGTTAATGATTTGCTTCGCAAAGCCGTGGAATGCGACGAAAAAGAGTATATGCAGGCCATAACATATTTGGAGCAAGCCATTGACGGGAGCCTCCAGTCCAAGCTCCCCCTTTCGGCTTTGCTTTTGTGCGGAAGCTTGCGCCTAAAGCATAAAGTAGGCAAAGACAAGGGCAAAGAACAGCTTGAAAAGATTATATCAGCCTCTCCCCAAAGCTCGGAAGCCCAAAAAGCGCAAACCGTGCTTGATACATTTAAATGACTTTTTGATTATCTATTTTTGACAGTATGTATAATATTATTCGTTTGTCAGAGCAACTTTCTGAGAAGCATATAATAATTCACTCAAAATGCTCAAATGCAGAGGCTATTATATGCGAAATGATACAGACCCTATCCGATGAGCTTGGACCTGAGGTTTGCGAAGATATCACCGCCATGGTATTGGATAGGGAAAAGGTCAAGCCTACAGGCATAGGTCGCAACGTTGCCGTTCCACATGCCAGAACAGCAGCAGTCAAGCAACTTCATTGTGTTGTGGCAACTACTGAAAAGGGCATTGAATTCAAAGCTTTGGATGGCAAGCCGGTCAGTTTGTTTTTCCTGATAATAAGCCCGGATTACACTGTTGGCCCGCATTTAACCATACTTTCCGCCATTTGCCTTTTGGTGGGCAAAAATGCCGATATAGCCACGGAGTTCAACAAGGCTCATTCCCCGGAAGAGCTTATGGACCTGCTAAATGCTGAGGAAGAAAAGTATATGATTTAATCGGAATGAGTGGATTCGAACCACCGACCACTTGAACCCCATTCGTTTCTGGCAGCTTCAACCGTTGAAATTTCGCAAATTTCGCAGGTTTTTCATGCATAATTAAGTAAAAAATTGCCATAAGTGGCTACAAACTGGCTACCATTAACCAGGAGAGTTTAGCTATGGCAAGCATCAATTTTGTCAAAGGTCAAATAAAGGATAGGACCAAAGGCTACCCGCCTATTTCCTATTGCGTCCCAAAAACATCAAAAGCCTTTATGGAGAAATGCCTCAAAGCGCATGAGCTTCTTATTTCCATAATGGACAATGAAAACAGGCTAAGGCTCGCAAGCCTTGACCTCAAAACCACCGTATTGAGATACGTGGCTCTTGACGACATAGGCAAGCAAGAAATCGTGAAAGGGCTTGCTCTGCAAGGATTCTCTCAAAAGCAAAAGGAAATTTCTATGAACTCCCTTGCTGAATTATGGTTTGAGCAAAAGATAGCCGAAGGCGTTACCGAGAGCTATGAGAAATCCATGCGATATGACGTGAAGGCTATTGTCAGGTTCTTCAATGAAACAGGAATAGCTTCAACCGCTGACCTTGATTGCGACACTGCCCACAAATTCCTCAAATGGCGTTCAAACACAACGCTTCATCATTACATGAAGCAGCCTATCTCAGCAAGCACTATGAGATATGAATTGACGATACTGAAGCAAATGGCAAAGATAGCGGCAAGAAGCGGCTATATCTCCAATGGAAGCATTTGGGATGACGTGAAAGTCAAAACCATTGCCGGAGTGAATAAGAAAATAGTTGAACCGCTAACTATTGAAGCTCAAATGGAATTGCTAACAAACCTTGCTAACACTCCACATCATGACACGGCTTTGCTATTGCTAATAACAGGAATAAGAATAGGAGAGCTTGATACGATGAAGCCAAGTTCTATCAAGAATAGCGTGCTTTATCTTCACGGTGAAAGCATAGGCAATTACAAGCCTATTGGCGGCAAGACCGCCAGTGCTTCAAGAACCCTTCCCGTTTGCCCCACGTTGATTGAATTGTTCAATAGGGGAAATATATTCAAGACAACGGCCAATGCCTTCCAAATCGTTCTTAGGCGATTCCACAAAGGAATTCACGCTCATAGGCTACGTCACACGTTCGCCGTGAATAAATTGCTTGCGCAAACACCGCTTCAAATGGTTAGCTATCAAATAGGGCATAGCGAAATTTCTATGACAGCCGATTTATATGGGAAATTCGTGCCGGAGCATTTCAAGGCGGGATTTGAGGAAACTATCAAAATACGCAAGGAACATCTTGATTATTTGGAGAATCATTATTTCTTACTGTAAATAGTCGCTCCTTAAAAATATAACAACTCCGCATAAATCAACATTTATTTCATAAAAGGGGTTGAAAAATTCTACGATATTTGCTATATT
>WQTK01000256.1 GCA_009786285.1 Candidatus Fibrimonadales bacterium
TGCATATCTGGCGAAGTATATCGCGACAGCGAAGCTGAATATCGCCTTGCAGCACATGATAACGATATTTCGTAATCCAAACTATATGAACCTGCAAACAGTAAACTGAATGGATGCCTTGACGATTTTCCATAGTACTATACCCCGCTTTTCTCTATAAATTATAGAGATTTCTAGAAATTATAAATCTTGCGCTGAAAGCGCATAGTTTTAACTAACGGTCTTGGAAAATAAAGCAGCCATAAACAAACCAGACGGCGACCAACCGTAACGATATAAGGGCTGAAAATTTTCAGTCCTTATAAACCATGATATGTTATACTACGAAAATCTCAAATTCCGAAAATCAGGATCAATTATGGGGTGGGAAACTACGTGACATGGTTAAGGGGGAAAGTCTCATTTTTTTGTCAAAAAACGTCATTTTGTTGTCATTTTTGAAAAATTTAAATGAAAAAATTACTCTTTTGTAAAAAATAATTTATATTTACCTTGTAGCTTGCGAGTGTAAGTTATAGATATTGGAACTTTTAGGGCTATTTTGATGTCTAGGTTGCTTTTGTCCTATGGAAAATCACTTAAAGAGGCGTAAATGGAAACAATGGAAGATAAAATTGATGATGGAGATGAAAAATCTCAAGATACAGGAGTTAACATAACGATTTATGATGTAACTCCTTCTCCCAACGATTTTAATACTAGGACACTCAATGATTTTATAGATGAGGGTATGGTAAGAATCCCAGGTTTTCAACGAAATTATGTTTGGGATAAAAAAAGAGCCTCTAAGCTTATAGAATCTATAATAATGGGTATTCCAATTCCTCAAATATTTTTATACGAAGAGGACAAGAATCAATTTCTTGTTATAGATGGTCAACAAAGATATTTTTCTATTTACTTTTTCAAAAAAATGAGATTTCCAAGAGAAGAGAAATGCATGGAATTAAGAAAAATTTTCAATGAAAAAAAGTGTTTTCCAGAAGAAATTTTGAATAATAATGATTATTTTACGGATTTTGAATTAAAATTGAGCAAAGACAATCGTTTGCATAAAAAAAAATATAAGACCCTTGACAAAGAAGATAGAACAGTATTTGATATGAGAACTATACGAAGTATTATTATTAAACAAAACGCCCCCGATGACGGAGACTCTGTTATCTTTGAGATTTTTAATAGGCTCAATTCAGGTGGGATAAATCTAAAGCCACAAGAATTAAGAACAAGTTTATATCACTCAAATTTTTATGAAATGCTTTATAATATAAATTTAAATGAGAATTGGCGTAAATTATTGCCAGAAAAAGAACCTGACATTAATATGAAAGATGTTGAAATTTTATTAAGAGGTTTTGCTATGCTTGTCGATTATAAGAATTATTCTCCGAGTTTTATACAGTTCTTAAATAAATTTTCAGTAAAAGCTAAAGGAACTATAAAAATAAAAGGATTTTCATCAGAAGAAATACATTATTTTGAAAGTTTATTTGAAAAATTTGTTAATTCTTTAGTTGATATAGACGATAAAGTATTTTTTACGGAAAAGGGGAAGTTTAGTGTGCCAATATATGAATCTATATTTGTAGCGGTTGCAGAAAACGCATATAATGCCAAAAATTTAGAAATAAGAATTACTAGTAAAGAAAAAATTGATGCATTAAAAAATGACAAAGATTTTACGAAAGCTAGTAGCGTGAATACAGGTAATACAAATAATGTTTTGATGAGAATACAAAAGGCAAAGGAAATATTGTAGATGCTAAATAATTCTGTAGAATTACTAAAAAAAGATTTTGATGAAATTTCAAAGATTCTAAATACAAATAAGCCTCAGCCTAGTTTGCAGAACAATTTTGATAGAACTTATAAAAAAGTTTTATTACTTTCTGCTGCAAGTTACTTTGAATATGAAATTACAGAAATACTTAAATCTTGTGCTAAACATAAAGATAAAATGATCGCAGAATTTTGTAAAAAAATAAAGGAAAGAAAATATTTTAAATTATTTAAATGGGAAAACTATGCTAAAAATGAAGATTATGGAGAGCTAATTAATGCTTTTAAAATAAATGAAAAAGATAATATTCTGGGCTCTACAAAAGCATTTCTAGAAATAGGACATTTTAGAAATGAACTTGTTCATAATGATTTTGCTAGATATCAATTAGAGAAAACTACAGAAGAAATTTATAATTTGTTTAGGCAAGCCGAAAAATTTATTGAATATTTGAGATGTTTTTTAACTGAATAAGTTTGTATTCATGTATTCGAAAATAACTCATAGAATTCAACCAAGTCAAAATACTTGTAAGCAAGTATTATTCATGGTTGAGAATCTGTATTCTGTCGATTGGAGTTCTCTGTACAACCTCTTTGGTATCATATTTTCATTGTCAATTGTGCTGTATATTCTTCAACATTGTGTTTCGATATAGGTCCATGCCTGACTTTATTTCACAAAAAAGTAACACTTTTTCTTATTTTAGGTGTTTAATGGGTATGAAAAAGATTATTATCGCTTTTTGCGGTCTTTGCAGCATGAATTTGTTTGCCTTTCCACAAGCAGACAAAATGAAAACAATAGTATTAGAAATCCATAATGTAGTTGTAAATAGCGGTACGTTACATATGTCCGTTTCGCTTAATGAAGCTTCTTATAAAAATCGTCTCCCAGACTTGACTTTTGAGTTTGCCTCAAATAGTGCCATAGTAAAACAGGAAATGAACTTGCCGATAGGCGAATGCGTTATTAACATATATCAAGATATAAATAGCAATGGTCGGCTAGATACTGGCTTATTCAAAATCCCCAAAGAGCCTGTGGGAATATCTAATTGGAGCGGAAGCGGTCCTCCTGGAAATTTCAAGAAACATAAAATAAACATAGATGAAACAACAGCTACGGTTGTAATCAAATTACATCAATTGTAAAGAGGAATAATGATGAAAGGACTTTATTTTAGCGGAACCGGAAATACAAAATATTGCGTGGAGCAATTCTTAAAATGCTTTGAAGGCAATAATTCAGCCGTATCCATTGAAGCAGATAATCTAAGCGATGTATTTAGCGAAGATGATATAATTGTTTTTGGCCATCCTGTATATTTTAGCAATATTCCAAAAATTGCCCACGATTTTATTGTAAAGCATAGAGAATATTTTGCAGGCAAAAAGATTTTTATTATTGCGACTATGGGGCTTTTCAGCGGAGACGGAGCAGGCTGTTCCGCAAGGCTTTTGAAAAAATATGGTGCAGAAATTATCGGCGGTTTGCACATTAAAATGCCTGACTGCATAGGTGATGTAAAATTGCTGAAAAAGCCTCTTGAAGGAAATAAGAGTCTTGTCAAAATGGCGGAAGAAAAAATAAAACTTTCTGCAAAACGCTTGAAAGAAGGAAAGCCGACAAAAGACGGTCTGAATATTTTTTATCATATTGCAGGGTTATTTGGTCAAAGGCTTTGGTTTTATGGAAAATGCAGATCGTATAAAAATAAGCCTGACATAGATTTAAGCAAATGCACAGGTTGCGAGCTTTGCGTAAAAAATTGTCCTATGAATAATCTGGAAAAAATGAATGGAAAAATTGTTTCCAGAAAGAAATGCACAATGTGTTATCGTTGCGTAAGCCATTGTCCAGCTGAAGTTCTAACCATATTAGGAAAGAAAATATATGAACAGTGCTATATTGAGAAATATTTATAGTTCATCTTTGTTGCATTTCCCCTCGGTAATGCTCACCCAACCCCAAGCTGACCCGTGAGCGGCAGCCCCATGCAAGAACCACAAGCAAAAGCCAGATACGCCCATTGAGGCAAGAAAAAGCCTTGATTTGGCTCGCAGAAAGACAGAGGAATTTTAAGCCAAAGACGCAAAAAATGCTGAATTTACGGCAAATTAAGCTGCTATTAAGTAGAAAAAGACATTAGTTGTGTGGCTGAAAAACTGGTATTTTGCTTTTCAAGGCATTTTTAAAAAATTATATCAAAAAAAATATATATTATGGTTTCATCATATAAAGAGATGGTTTAGCTTGACGAAAAGCCTCAAACTCCGCCTGTGCCTAGCGATGTCGCGTGGAAGCAGGGTATTTGTTTAGGCAGTTGCAGAATGGGGTTTTGTTCCTGTTTTCCGCATTGGGACACCTGATTTCATTTTTTGTCTAACCACCATTTAACCATATAGCGTCTCCACAGCCAGCTAAAATTCTATATTTGCCATTGATGACAGCAACTTCAAAAAAACGGGCAGCATTGAAATTCAGCGCTAGGCAGTCTACGAATTTATTCGTCGATATTAAAACGCTTATAGAACAAAGCAAACAGCAAGTTGCTGTTGCTGTCAATTCGGCAATGACAATGCTTTACTGGCAAATTGGCAATAGGATAAAAACTGATATTTTGCAAAACCAAAGAGCAGAATACGGGCAACAGATTGTTAAACAATTAGCTTTAAATTTGGCAGAGCAATATGGCAATGGCTGGAGCGAAAAACATTTGAGACATTGTCTCCGCTTTGCAGAGACTTTTCCTGATTCTGAAATTGTCTCTACACTGTGGAGACAATTGAGCTGGAGCCATATTAAGCTAATATTATACATCGAAGATGAACTAAAAAGAGATTTTTATATTGAAATGTGCAAACTGGAACGATGGAGCGTGAGAACTTTTGACGGACGCATAAACTCTATGCTTTATGAAAGAACCGCCATAAGCAAAAAACCAGAAGAAACAATAAAGCACGATTTGGAATTGCTGAAAAATGAGCAAAAACTAACGCCTGATTTAGTGTTTAGAGACCCTTATTTTCTTGACTTTCTTGGCTTGGGCGACAAATATTCTGAAAAAGATTTAGAAACTGCTATTATTGTGGAATTACAGAACTTTATTATTGAATTTGGTAGCGACTTTGCTTTTATGGCTCGCCAAAAGAGAATAAGCGTGGATAACGAAGATTACTATTTGGATTTATTATTTTTTCACCGAAAACTAAAATCTTTAGTTGCCATTGAACTTAAGCTTGGTAAATTTGAAGCCTCCTATAAAAGTCAAATGGAGCTTTATTTAAGATGGCTTGAAAAATACGAGAAGCAAGAAGGCGAAAATTCGCCAATAGGGTTAATTTTATGTGCAGGCAAAAGCAAAGAGCATATTGAACTTTTGCAATTGGAAAACAGCAATATAAAAGTTGCCGACTATCTAACGCAATTGCCGAATAAAAAACTGCTTGAGCAAAAATTAAGAACATCTATTGAAATAGCCAAAAAAAGATTAGAAGGCATTCAACCTTAGGCAATACGCCCCGGGAAAAGGCAAATTTCCAGAAAAACTGTCTACAAGCCCTTATTTTACAAGGAGTCGGTTTGAAAAAAGTCAAGCGTGCGGAAAACAGGAAGAACCGCAAACAAAAGCCAGACACGCCCATAATTTCTATATTTACCTTAACCCTTAACTCAGGAAGCTCCCCATGAAAGCTAACAGGAAATCGTAAATATGACAGCAGACTTTAAAAGATGCATTGATTTACAAATTGAATCTAATCATAGCAAGAATCTGTTTCATAAGGATTCTAATGAATCATTTCGTTTTTTAACTTCCACAATTAAAGCCGTCCAAAAAGCTGGCGAAATTACCCCAAATGATTTGAATTTGCTAATTAACTACACCACGGACAAAGTTTTGCAAGAATTTTGCCGAGTGAACCAGTATTTCTCGTTTCACGAAAATGACATAACCAGTTTAAAGACAATATATCGGGATTTATATCAAGATGTTATTAGAGGAGAAAAAATCATTGATGCTATTTCTCGAGTGCATTACGAGAATTTGAAAGAATGGCTGGAAAAAACAAATCTGTTCTCACAGAAAATATATCTGAAAGCCGGGGCGGTTTTAGAATCTGTAGCTTGTTCTGAATATAGCGCAGCTTTGCAAAGCGAAATTCTTTATTTGAATGGCATTCAATTAACAGAGCCTATCTTAGATATTGGCTGCGGAAAAGCAGCGAATTTGGTGAAATATTTACGTAGAAAAGATTTTGAAGCATACGGGATAGACAGGTTTTCGGAAGATTCATTTTTCATAGAAAAAGCGGACTGGCTGGCTTTTGACTATGGAAATGAAAAGTGGGGAACAATCGTTAGCAACTTGGGTTTTTCAAATCATTTTGTTCATAATCATTTGCGTGAAGATGGGGATTTCATTGTGTATGCTAAGAAGTATATGGAAATTTTGCAGTCATTGAAAGTCGGAGGCTGTTTTTGCTACGCCCCAGAAGTGCCTTTTATAGAAAAGCTCCTTGACAGAAATGCCTTTTTAATAAATAAGCATAATATTGAGAATTTGCCGTTTAAAACAACAATTATTACAAAGCTGGCATCTTATGGCATTGCCGTGCATAAACCAACCCCAAGCTGACCCGTGAGCGGCAGCCCCATGCAAGAACCGCAAACAAAAGCCAGATACGCCCATTGAGGCAAGAAAAAATCTTTATTAACCCAGCAAACTCTTGACTAAATTCCATTTTGCATTGCTGGAAAAATCCGTAATTAGCTTTGATTTGCTAATTATGTCTTTTACCGATGCAACGTTTTCTGCATGAATAGCCCGCAGTTCTTTGCCCTTTTCGCTAAGAACACCGCCTGTGTAGCCCATTTGTTTGTAGCGTTCTTTGTTGTGCGCTTCAATTCTTTGGTCCGTTTCCCTCATTCGCGCTTCCCAATCAATAGGTTCCATATCT
Source organism: Candidatus Fibrimonadales bacterium (assembly GCA_009786285.1). Lineage (GTDB taxonomy): Bacteria > Fibrobacterota > Fibrobacteria > Fibrobacterales > Fibrobacteraceae > Fibrimonas. Next base: position 6,742 of record WQTK01000256.1, read on the forward strand.
GGACTAACACTAAACCAACCTAGGTCTTGCAACTCATCGTGCTTTAGATACTTGTTTATTTTTTCCATAAAAGCCTGAGCTTCTTTTGGATCATCAAAATAAGTGCTTGCTATATATTCAGCCAGATTTCTGCCGGCTTCCCTATCTGCGGCTCGCGTTGCTTCACTCCCTTCCCTGCCTAATCCATGTCTAGTTCCGGTAGCATCAGGTTCACTAAACTGCAACGGATGATAAAGCATGCTTCCCAACTTCTCTGCCAATTCATAGGCTTCGTTCCAGGATGATCCCACTTTTCCGTTCAAAACACTATAAAGATAATCTTTAGCGCTGCCAAATGAGTTATTCAACGCCTCACTTGGGGTCAAATTACCATAGTGGGTCCAGGGTTCAGGTTCTTCTGAGCGCAGTTCTGGGGCAGTCAATTCTTCAAATTCCTTATGATAAGCACTCTTTCTCTCTCTTATTTCTTTCATAGATTCTTTTGCGGTGTTCAAGAAGCTTTCGTCTGTTTCCAAAAGCCGCACCGCAGCCATTCGCCCTTCTCTGCTTATTTCAACGGAGTCTTTTTTAACTTCCTGTTCAGCAGCAACCTGAGCCTGTTTCTCAGAGTTTTGTTCTTTTGAAAGTTTGGCTTGTCCTCTACCTGTTTTTTCAGCATTTTGCCTATACGAATCAACTGTATTTATTGTCATGTATGTTTTATCGGTATATTTTTTAGGAACTTTAACTTTTTCTAAAAAAATGAGGAAAAAAATTAGAGATTTTTATTAAGCCGTTTAGTTGCAAGTATCAATGCACTCTGTTCAAGCTTGGGAATGCTTACTCCAGAAGTGCTGCCCGTGAGCGGCAGCCCAATGTAAGAACCGCGAACAAGAGCCAGATACGCCCATAGCGAAATTTTGATTTTCTATTTTATCTTTAATGAAAGTTATGCTTTTTAAACGAATGGGTGATTTTGGCAAAATAAGTGACATAACTAAGTTTAGAAATAAGGACGAACAAACGGAGGTTCTTATTATGAAAAATAAGGCGATGTCAACATTTGACAGAGTTATGGCAAACCCAAAGCAAAAAGGACTCTTTGACAAAGAGTATTCAAGCTTTTTGCTATCCGAGTTTCTATTAGAGGCAATGGAAAGCCGAAAAATTCCTACTAGAAAATTGGCAAAGATAAATTCTTTGCTAACACCACTTGATTATGAATTGATAGCAAAAAAAGCATTTATGCCAGTTCATTAATCAACTTGCTTGATCTTTAAATGAAGCTTTAGCGGTGTAGGTTACATCTTCTCACGCTACGGCCATATTTATCAACAATTTTCGAGATACCGCTGCCAAGTTGCTCAACAAATTCAAGGTCTTTGAATATCCGCATAATCTACCTTAAACTTATGGGCACAAAAAAACATAATTGCGAAGATTGTTCAATAAGAGCGAGATACGACAAAAATCCTAAATCGTTATTGGGTCGCTTATGGCGTTGGCATAGAAACTGATCCGTCAAGAGAGAGAACTTTTTCAATCCTTAACGCAACGGACGGAAAGCAAGAACCCGCCGTTGTAGCTGTCTCTGTCATTGTAACTGGGGACGTGATATATTTTCTTTGAGTAGGGATCAACGCTATAGTAGGTGTATTTTGTTGCGCTCCACCAATTTGCGGCAGCAGTTCCATGCAAACCACGCAAAATGGTCTTGAACTCGCTGCTGTAGTTGCTGTATTTTGTGGCATTCCACCACTCTGCATTGGCATCGACACTTATACGTTCCTGACAATAGCCAACACCTGCTGGTAGAGCCGAAAAGCCGAACGCGTCTGAGCCTCTCCATCCAATTATAAGTTTATGCCTCAACGCACTCCCTACTTTTGTACTCTTAAGCCCTTTTCCGGCAACATCTTTGCCGCCTGCAAAATCAATAAGCGTCTGCCACTCTTCATCGCTGGGCAAGTGCCAACCCTCGGGGCAAGCAGCTTTTGCCGTTTCCCAGCTGTAAAGTTTGCCGCATAGTCCATCGATTTGAGTCCGGTATATGTCATGCGAAAAGCGTTGTACTGAATCGTCAGCATTGTAGTTCAAATTTTCTGCCATCCATATTTGATTGCCTATTTTAATGGTCTTATACGCTTGCCCATCCCGTGGGTCGGTAAAAGAGCCTTTTTTCAGAAATAACCTTCGTATTGACGGCACATTTCTGTTGCCAAACGCAACGATAATAATAGCTACCGCAATAGCAAACAGATGTGGCAGTATATCAAATATTATAAATTGCAGAGTCAAAATCACCTCTTCCCTAAATAAAATCCTGCAAAAGCCAATGCAATTCCAAGAACAACGCTTAATGCCACATTCAAAATTGCAGCACCGCTGGAACCGCTTCTGTATAAATTCATAGTTTCAAGACCAAAAGCAGAAAATGTTGTGAAACCTCCTATAAATCCCGTAAAGCACAGATTACGCATTTCCGGCGTTGCGAATAGCCTCTCAAAACGACTGCTTAAATAACCTATAACAAAACATCCAAGCAAATTCACAAACAAAGTTCCAATCGGAAAAACTCCGCCAAATAACATCTTTGCAAGCAAGCCAACTGCATAACGGCAAACCGAACCTAAGCCACCGCCTATAAATACTATAAAAAATGATGTCATGGCGATGTAATGTAGAAAAATTTTCTACATTACATATAATGGGTACAAAAAAACATAATTGCGAAAATTGCTCAATTAGAGCGAGATACGACAAAAATCCTAAATCGTTATTAGGTCGCATATTAGTCTTATTGACAATTATTTTCGCTTTAATTGGAATCATAATTTATTATATTTATTTAGCAGGAAAATTTTCAAATGACTTTCAGCTTTCAAGCGATATTCAAATTGACAGCATAGTTGTTTATAAATCAAAAAGAGAAATGGAGGTTTACTCAAGTAGCGAACTGTTGAAAACTTATAGGATTTCGTTAGGTCGAGAACCAGTTGGTGCCAAAGAATTTGAAGGCGACAAAAAAACTCCAGAAGGACTTTATTTTATCAACGATAGAAATCCCAATAGCCGGTATCATAAAAATCTTGGAATTTCTTACCCCAACGATGATGACATAGAATACGCAAAGCGTTTTGGCAAACCTGCTGGCAGCGATATTAAAATACATGGAATAGGCAAATATGTTCCTATCATAGCACATCTTACCGACTGGACTTTGGGTTGCATAGCCGTAACCGATGAAGAAATTGACGAGCTTTATAATACAGTGAAAATCGGAGCAAAAATTAATATTAAACCTTGAATCTTGTATAGAGGCTTCCGCATTGCCTAAAGATTTCTAAATTCCCTCTATGAAATTCAACAAAAAACAGAGCAAGTTCCTGAATGACACAATAAATCAGTGGGCAGAAAACGGAACAATATCAAAAGAAACAGAGGAAACTCTAAAAAATAGTTTCTCTATACGGCCATTTGATTATAAAAAATTATCCAAATATTCTTTTTGGGTTGCAATAATATGCACTGTTATTGCGATTGTGGCAATAATCGCAGATGATTTTCTTATTAGATTGATTGAACGCTTTTTTACCTCATCCAGCCTTGCCCTATGTATTATCTTTTCGTTGATGGCAGCGGTTGCATACTACTTTGGATTAAAAAGAAGGAAACGAAAACCGGAGAAAATTTTCAGCAATGAATCAATAATTTTCACAGGCGTTATTTTGACTGCTGCTGCTGTAGCATATTTTGGCAAGACTTTGGAAACTGGTAGCGGGCATTTTTCAATTTTATTTTTACTATCAACTGCAATTTATGCAATTTTGGCATTTTGGTTTCCCTCAAAGCTCGTATGGATATTTTCGTTAATTTCTCTTGGCAGTTGGTTTGGAACGGAAACTGGATATATGTCTGGTTGGGGCTCTTATTTTCTTGGAATGAATTATCCATTGAGGTTTGTTTTATTTGGCGTTATTTTGATTGGAGCAAGTTTTGCGTTGAAAATTAATCCCAAATCAATAGATTTTCACAAATCGACCTATATAATGGGGCTTCTTAACTTGTTTATCGCGCTTTGGCTTTTATCAATTTTCGGTAATTATGGCGATGGGCATGCTTGGCGGAGCGTAAACCAAATTGAGCTTTTTCACTGGGGCATAATTTTTGGTTTAGCCGCAATAGGTGCAATATTCTACGGACTTAAGCAAGATGATTATGCATCAAGAAGTTTTGGAATAGTTTTTTTATTCATTAATCTCTATACAAAGTTTTTTGAATATTTTTGGGATGCAACACATAAGGCAATTTTCTTTTCTATTCTTGCAGTGTCTTTTTGGCTAATTGGAAGCAAGGCCGAGAAAATATGGAACTTGGAGTTTATAAAAAGAAAATAGAATTTTTCTACATTAAACTTATGAACACAAAAAAACATAATATCAGATATTATTGCCAAACGGCAAAACAAATTATTCTTTTCTATATTCAAATAAAAAGGAGAAATATATGCCCAATATGAAACGATGTGAATGGTGCACAAGTTCGGATTTGTATATGGAATACCACGATGCCGAATGGGGTGTTCCTGTTTTTGATGATCAAAAGCATTTTGAATTTTTGGTGCTTGAATCTGCGCAGGCGGGTTTAAGCTGGATAACAATTTTGAAAAAAAGAGAGAATTACAGAAAGGCTTATGACAATTTTGACCCGATAAAAGTTGCACGCTATGGGGTGGCGAAAAAAGCAAAGCTTTTAGCCGATGACGGAATTGTTCGCAATCGATTAAAAATAGATGCGTCAGTAACAAATGCTCAGAAGTTTTTGGAAATACAAAAAGAATTCGGCAGTTTTTCAGATTATATTTGGGGCTTTACCGATGGGAAGCCTGTCATTGGGAAAAGGAAAAGCTTGGAGGAAATACCAGCCAAAACGGAATTGTCGGATAAGATTTCATTGGACTTGAAGAAAAGAGGTTTTAAATTTCTTGGCAGCGTGATAATGTATTCGCATTTGCAGGCAACAGGGATAGTCAATGATCATGTAGTGAGTTGCTTTCGCTATAAAGTTCGTCATCGAGGATAGATATGACTGAGAGCTTAGGCGTGACTATTGGGAATCCTTGCAAAGTTTTGAGAACCATAAGAATGCCGATTCTCGCAATGAAGCCGTTTAAAAAGGAGAATAATGAATATGTTTGAAAAATTAGTAAAAATTAATTGTTTTTCAAAAAACAAAATATTAAAAAATATAGCGAGAAATTTATTGGAAAAATTATATTG
>WQTK01000257.1 GCA_009786285.1 Candidatus Fibrimonadales bacterium
GCTCTCTTATGAACTGATGATTTGGATAGAAAATGCAATAGACTTTATATATAACCCAAAAAATGTCAGGTTCGTTCAGTAGGCATTAATTAAAGCTTCACAAGGCAAAAATGCCACCTTTTGTGCAGACTATCAGTCATACTGCACATTTACATAAAAAGGTAGCTCAATGTTGCTTTATTATTGGAAAAAGTATGTAGAAAAAGATGTTAAACATAAAAAATTATTGACCTTGTACAGACATAATTTTGAACAACTTGTAAAAATAGGGAAAATATATCATCCAAGCAGAGATGAGCTAAGATAACCACCATCGTTACGTGCACAACGTAATTGAAGGTGGCTTTTTTCACTATAATATTTATATGAAAAAAAACATGAATTACTTTGAGCGGGCAAAAACTTATTTTAACAAAGGGCAATTTGATTATGCTCTTATAGATTGCGAATATGCGCAGAAAATTTGCGAAAGCAGTGCCGCAAGCGAAATAAGCGAATTCAGAAAAAAAATTATTGAACGCAAAACGGCAACATATACTCACAGAAACGCTGAAAAATATCAATGTATTGCTTCCGCAGCAATGCGCAAAGGGAATTACGATTCTGCGATTAAAGCTGCCACAAAAGCTATAAAACTGTATCACTGCGTGCCGCTATTCCATTTGTACGGCGAAGTGAGCCGCTCTGCTTGGTTCGAATATATAGACAAAGTACTCGATTCCTATCTTTTGCGCGCACAAGCTTATTTTGAAACAGGAGATTACGATCTGGTTTTGGAAGATTGCGAAGGACACCAAAATCAAGAAAAATATTTACGTTATGACAACCAAATATTGCGAGCAAAGGCGTACTTAAAAAAAGATGATTATGAAATGGCTATTTTCATTTGCGAAAGAATGAAATGGAAAAGACCAGATTTTTATACAATAAGCGCTGAGGCACACCTAAAAAATAAAAATTATTTATTTGCCATTGAACATTGCAGAAAAGCTTTTGAAGCTGTTGAGAAAGAAGATTATTGCATGGATAAAGAAACCGGCAAGGCTTTGAATTATTTCATTCGCGCTCAATCTTATTTTTTATCAGAAAATAAGGGCATTGCATTTGAAGATTGCGAATATGCCTTGAACGAACTTGCAGAACGAGAATGGGAAACCACATTGGTCGGCGTTGGAGATAGCTATTATAATGATTTATGCGGCGGCTCTTTGGCGGCAATAAAAAAGATCAGAAAATTGAGAGACGAAATAAGCAAATACTATACATCAATAACACCCGCTGTCATTTAAAAAACTTTTTCAAATACCAATATCTGCTCGGATTTAATTCCAGCAACTTTTCTTCATTGTCTATAAACACCCGCAAAGTTTCCGCTTCACGCTCTGCTATGTTGTCCGGGTAATCGTGATCGCTCAACTGCTTTTCGCCTGCGGGCATTTTTTTATCCAAGTACTTATTTGCTATGGCGTGGCCGGCCTCGTGCAATACAATTTTGCAAGCAGAACCATCGTTTTTCAAATAAACTTTTAAATCATCCACAAATGCTCGGTTATAGCCGCCTATTACGGAATTAGGCATTGTGGTAACTTTTACTGGCGGAATTTCCAAGTTGTATTTTGCCTTAAATGCGTCAATGGCGGCAATGCCCTTGCGCAACAACTTTATGTCTTCGGAAAGCTCCGGCTGCGCAAGCTCAAGAATGGACAGGTAATCCACTTTTAAACCTCACAACAGTTCCTGTTTTTTGCAAAAAATCTTCGCACATTCCATTCCCAATAACAACCCAGCAAATTTTCATTCTTTTTTTAGGCAGTTCAAATTCGTTAAAAACGCCGTCTGTTATGCACACAACGGAATTGTATTTATGCTCTGCCGCATAGTCAAAAAAACACTCCGGAGCAGTCCCTCCGTGGCCGGCATTAACCTTGAAAGAGGAATTGCCAGAGAATTTTTTATTTTTTTCCAAGGTATTTTCGTAAACCTTAGTATCCCAAGAAATACAGTCAACCTGCGCCTCTTTGCACAATGCGTTTATTTCCGTGAAGAATTTTTTCAATTCGTCGCTAGATATGCTTCCGCTGGTATCCACACCAACAAGGCAGTTGCACTCCAAGGTTTTGATTTTTCCGGGCGCATCCAAGCCATAGCGGCGATTGTATTTTTTTCGGCTTTCCGTGTATTTGTCGGTTTCTACGCTTCTTATAAACCTGCGCAGAATATCTTTGGGCTGAAGTTCATTTTTTCCGTTCACATTTATTATGGCATCTGCCACGCCATCGCCAAAAAGCGAACAATCACGAATCCCGGCCTCATTGCTGCGAACAAAATCTGCGACTGTCATTCGCACCAACTCATTTGGCCCCCAGTTTTCCGCATTGCTGTTCATTTTGGGATTATGGTGCTTGGAAATTTGATCTTCCGGCATGAATAACTGCACTTTAACCCAGATTTCAAACAATTTCTCATACCATTCTTCAAATGTGTTTTGATGCGAGATGCCTAATTTTTCCGCAGTTAAAATTTCTTGATTTGCTCTCTCTGCATAGGCTTTCACTTTTGGCAAAAAACTTTCCTCAAGAGTTAGGTTGCTCGCCATTAAGGAGAGTTGCCTGTTGCTTTTTACCCTAAGCGTTGGGTGTTGCAAAAGAAGTCTTGCGAATTCTATGGCAAGCTCTGTTCGCAAAATAGAAACGGGGATTGCATTTACAAAATTTTCATTGTATTCAAGAATAATCCTTGAACTTCTTGTGTCCCAGGCGAGGGTTTTGTTTTGGTCTTCCGTGGCTTTTAAATCTATTTTCAAAGAAAGCAAAAACAATGCCTGCTCGGTGAAACTCCACCTAATCAGTTCCTCGCTTATTTTTTCTCTTGCGCTTGCCATTTTTTAACTCACTGTTATGGAATGAAGTTTGGAAAAATTTGAAATTAAGGATGGGCGAATCCTAAACAGTGCAATGGGCCATGTTTTTTTGTTGTTCACTGCATAGTTTATCTGTCCATAAACGTAGGCCGCAACTTCCTTGTTCACCGTTGTCAAAAATTTCTCAACATTTGGCGCATATATGCCTAGATTTTTTTCGCTTTCCGAGCTTGCGATTTTTATGGAAATTTCCGTGGCGAGCGATGTTTGGTTTATGGAGTTCAGTTTTTTTACCTGCTCTTCTACTAGGCTAAAATCACTTAGCAACGCCTCAATCTCTACGCCAATGTTGTCTTGTTCATAAAAATCCGCAAATTTAACTGCAGCTCCAACTCCAATAATGCCGGTTAAAATTTCCCTTAGCTCCATAGATTCGTTTTTGAAGCTGTGCTTGTTCAGCAATTCGCTGACAGTTTCCCAGGAGCGGCGGCTGGGCAATATTTGATCTGCTTTTATTTTTGCTATTTCATCTTCTGTTGTGTATGGGTCTAAAAAGCTTTCATATCTTTTAATAAAATTCAGCACGCTTGGGTTAAAGCCTTTGGAAATGCCGTAGCTTATCCACTCTTCTATGCTAGGCAAAAAGTCGTAAACGGCAAATCTGTCTAGGAATGCCGGATCAAATTCCTGTACTTGGTAAAAATTCCCTGCATTGCTCGGGTTGAAGGCGGCCACCACACGCGATCCTTTGGGCAAATATTTGCCTTGCACGTTTTGGTTCAGCACCAAGTCGAACAGACAGGCGAATATGCTTGGGCTAACCACTCGGTTTGCTTCGTCTATAAAGAGCAGCACAGGTTTTGTTTGGTCAAGGGGCCACCAGTGGGGTGGCGCGAAGGCGGTGATTGTTTCGCCACTTACAACCCTTTTGTCCGGTAGGCCTATTATGTCGCCGGCGTCTGCTATTTGCCCTGCGGGGAGGCATATAAATTTATAGCCAAGTTCTGCGGCGAGCTGCTCCACAATTTGGCTTTTGCCAACGCCGTGTTTGGCATTGATGGCTATGGCTTTTTTCGCAGGCAGGTATGTGATTGCATTTTTGAGGGTTTTGAGATTCATATTGTTATTATAGTAAAAAAACGATACCCGTTGCCGCAATATAATTTCACTATAATAAAAAGGAGGTTTTATGCAGTTGCCAAAATATAATCCGAAAAAACGTAGAGTTACGTTAAAAAAATGCCAGGAGCCTGGTTGTGGCTGTGAGTTTTGGGGGCATCCCATAGCTAAGTATTGCGAAGCGCACAAAGATTTTAAAACCAGGCAGAAAACAAAAAAGCTTTCTGACAGCCTTGAAGTTCGCAATATGTTTTTTAAACATTGCTACAGCGATATGATTGAAGTTAAATTCAGATGCTGCCTAGATGGCTGCAATAGTGTTTTTTTGGTAAAAATTCTTCCAAAACAGTTCATATACCCACGTTTTTGCCCAATTCACAGAAACGATTTTAAAAGAGTTAACTATATTAGAATACAAAAGCGAAAGACAGCGGAATAGCCAAGCAGGTTTTGCTTTTTCTATATTAATTATAAAACAGTTGCATTCGGAGGTTTCCTGTGAACAAGCTCATAACATCGCTCGCCATTTTGGCAGCCTTTTCCGTATCGCCTTTTGCGCAGACTGATCCTTGTTCGCAAAGCGCTAAGTTAAGCCAAACAGCATCAGGAGTGAAAACATATTCCAGTAATTCAAACGGGAATCAAAATCTTGGCGGTTCCGGCGATTTGAATTTTGGCTATGAAATGTGGACCGAAGGCGGAAATAATAACAAACTCGTGTGGTTTGGGCCGGATCAGGGCGGGGGAATGGCATTCAGAACCGAATGGAACAACCCTAATGATTATTTGGGACGCATAGGATTTTTTTGGAATAAAACCGGTAAAAAATGGGACCAGTACAAGGAAATCTACGCAGATTTCAACTATACAAGGTCGGCTAACGGCACAGGCGGCAATTACTCATATATAGGAATTTATGGCTGGACTCTGAATCCTCAAATGGAGTGGTATATAATTGATGATTGGTTTGGCTCAGGCCAATTAGGTCCGGCTACTTTCTGCAATAACAACTGTAATCCATTGGCAACTTTTGAAATGGATGGCGGAACTTATAATGTTTACACATTTACCAGACCTGCAGGCTCCGGAAACATATTGGGAGACAACCAGCCTTTTCCTCAGATTTTCAGCATACGTCAGGGCATGCAGAGCAGTCGCCGTCAATGCGGAACCTATTCTATTACGGAACATTTCAGAGAATGGGCGAAAATAGATGCCATCAAGAGTTACATCGGAACAAACACTTATGAAGCAAAATTCCTAGCCGAAGCTGGCGGTGGCGCAGGCTGGCTTGAACTTTCATATCTCAAAATGACACAAGAAGATACCCCTCGCGGCATTCCAGCAAATAATTTTGTTGTTGTAACCGAAGCATCTCCGTTTAGCGGAGGAACCGTATCTAAAGACCCTCCTAATCTTTATTACACCGCTGGAACAGAAGTTACTCTTACTGCCACTCCGTCTAGTGGTTGGAAATTTGATGGCTGGGAAGGCGATGCCAGCGGAACGAATGCCACTACCAAGATAATAGTTAATGCGAAAAAAAATGTCACGGCGAAATTCTCGCTCAGTGCTGACAATGATATAAATTTGGTTAAAGACGGCAATTTTTCGGGCACAAGCCTGTCTTCAAGCTGGTCGCTGAATATAGGCCAATATTATGGTGAATCCCAAGCACAGGCAAACGTTAGCGGCGGAAAAGCAACAATAAATATTTCGAATGCAACCGCAAAATCATGGGAACCGCAGCTTACCCAGTATGATATAGAGCTTATGCAGGGAATGAGCTACGTTCTTACTTTCAAAGCTTCTGCGGCATCTGCAAGAACAATGGAGGTTTCTATTCAACGAGCCGTTGATCCTTGGGATGATTATGCCAGAGATACCATTGACTTAACAACCTCAGAGCAAACATATACGATGGAATTTACAATGACAAAGAAAAGCGATCCGGCTTCCCAGTTGTCATTTAACCTTGGCGGAAAGGCAGGAAATATGCCAAGCGTTACCATAAGCGATGTAAGCCTTCGCTATAAAATAACCGACACTCCAAGCTCCTCTTCCGGCGGCAGCAGTTCCAGCAGCGATGGAAATTTGCCGATAAAGATTAGCCCTCTTTTCAAAACTCAGTTCCAAGTATTCTCTCTCAGCAACAAATCTTTGCTTGTGGAAAGCAACTTTGCCGCTACAATTTATTTGTACAACACAAAAGGAAACATGGTTCAAAAAATTAAGGTGCCTGCCGGTTCAAGCATTGTTAATCTATCAGTTCCAAGCGGCATTTACATAGTAAAAAACGCTGGAAACAAACAAACGCAAAGGGTTATGGTGAAATAGAATTAATTCCTTCCCAAATCCGGACCCTGTTACCGCTCCAGTCAGGAGCTACCAGAATCTCCTTAGGAGATTCTGCGCTTATTCTCTCTATAGCTGTGTCTGGTGAAACTATGCGAATAACCTCTGCGGCAGCCTCGCAATACTCCTCAAAAGACAAAAGCTTTATTTTGCCGCTCTGGTATTCTTCAGCAAAACGGGTCCCTTTGACTATGTGCAAAGGATGAATTTTAATCGAAGAAAATCCGCATTCTTTAACCAACTCTGCGACTTTTGTGAAATCTTCCATGGTTTCGCCCGGAAGCCCGATTATTATGTGGGCAGTTGTGGCAAGCCCCGAATTTTTGCAAAGCATGGCAGCATCGCGCGAGCACTGTGCTGTGTGGTTTCGGTTTATTTTTTTCAAAGTCTCGTCATTTGCGGTTTGAATGCCTATTTCCACTATAACAGGTTTTATTTTATTCAACTCTGCAATCAAGTTCACAACCTCTGTCGGCAAACAATCCGGACGGGTTCCAATGGCAAGCCCAACAACCTCGCTATGCGAAATAACCGGGGTGAAAATTTCACGAAGTTTTTGAACCGGGGCGTGCGTATTTGTGTAACTTTGAAAATAAGCCAAAATTCCGGTGTTCTTTTTTCTTATGTTTTTTATTCCGGCTTCAAGCTGCTCCATAAGCGAAAGCTCTGTTTTTGCCACAGGGCTAAACGAACTGTTGTTGCAATAAGCGCAAAAACTTGGGCAGCCAAGACCGGCGTTAAGAGATACCTTGCGAATGAACTCGCATTTTGGGAAAAATTCTTTTAAAAACTCTTTGTACAGCTTCATCGCCTTTTTCCTATTAACCCAGCTTTATAAGCCCAGTACAAAAGCTGCAAAATTGATGTTATCGCAGCGGCTACGTAGGTCATGGCCGCCGCTGACAAAACGGAAGAAACGGCGTTTGACTCGTTGCCTTGCCTAATAACGCTTAAATTCTGCAACTGTTTTTTTGCTCTTGAAGAAGCGTCAAACTCAACCGGAACGGTAACCAAGGTGAAAGCAGTCGCAGCAGCGAATAAAGCCACGCCTGCTACAGCCAAAGTGTGCCCGATGCCCGGGTTCATCTCTGCGCCTGCGCCAAGCATAATGCCTATTATAATAAGCCAAGGCCCAAGGTTGCTTCCTATGTTTGCCACAGGAACTATGGCGGAGCGCACCCACATTGGAAAATAGTTTTGGGCATGCTGAATAGCGTGCCCGGCTTCGTGCGCCGCAATTCCTGCGGCGGCGGCAGAACGCCCTTTATAAACATCCGGGCTTAAATGGAGAGTTCTGTTCATTGGGTTATAGTGGTCGGAAAGAAAACCTTTGTGCTCATGCACGCTTACATCGGTTATGCCGGCGTTTCTGAGCATAAGTTCCGCAACCTGCGCCCCGGTGTAGCCGCTTGCAATGGAAATTTGGCTGGCTTTTGCAAACCGGTTCTTTACCATAAAAGCAGTGCTGCCGGAAAGCACGAGCGCAATCACCATAATAATCATATAAATAGGATCTAGCAACATAATACTACCTTTTTTAAAAAAATAGCTATTCGCCGCAAAAAAACGTGTTTATTTGTAAAAAAAACAGATACACTGCGTATTTTTGGGGATTAATGCCTGTGGGGAAATAATTTTCTATCTTATGCCCACCAAGACCTTGGGGATATAGCTCAGTTGGTAGAGCGACGCGTTCGCAATGCGTAGGCCAGGGGTTCGAATCCCCTTATCTCCATTATGCCCCCCGAACCCTATATGATTTTGCGCTGCCCTGAGGCTTCTGTTTATATATATGCGCTGCCTAAAGACGAAAATGCAAGCGCAATTTTCCCGCAGATAGAATACAACTCTCTGGGCAAGCCATGCCTGCCTGCAGGCCAGGGTTTTGTGAACTGGAGCAACAGCCGGGAAGAATGCGTGCTTGCTTATTCCAAGGAATGCGAAGTTGGCATAGATTTGGAATTTTACAAAAACAGAAATTTTGAAGCTATTTCCAAAAGATTTTTTGCGCCTGGCGAGGTTACAAGCGAAGCGGAAATTTTTTACCCTCTGTGGACAAAAAAAGAAGCGTATTATAAATGCCTGGGCGGGGAATTTTTTGGAGTTTTGAAAAACAACTCATATCCAAACGCAAAAATATGGAACCTGCAAGGGCCATACATGGAAAAGCATGAGCTTGCGCTATGTGTGAAGTGCTAGCACCCGCAGGTTCTTTCGAGTCTCTTATGGCGGCTGTAAATGCCGGAGCAAACTCGGTTTATTTTGGCGTTGAAAATCTAAACATGAGGGCAAGAAATTCAATCAATTTCAGCATAGAAGATGTCGCAAAAATAACCGCCATATGCAAAGAGAAAAATGTAAAATCTTATTTAACGCTGAACACAGTGATTTACGATAATGAAATAGAGAGAATGCGGCAAATAGTTGACGGAGCGGCAGGAATTGACGCTATAATAGCATCGGACATGGCTGTGCTGAACTATGCGAGAAAAAAAAGGGTTGAACTCCATGCTTCCACGCAACTGAACATTTCCAACATAGAGGCTGTGGAATTTTTTTCCTCGTTTTGCGACGTTATGGTTTTAGCCAGAGAGCTGACAATTGCGCAAGTCGCAAGCATAGTCAAAGAAATTGAAAAAAGGAAAATAAAAGGGCCTTCTGGCAACTTGGTAAAAATTGAAATCTTTTGCCACGGCGCTCTTTGCATGGCAGTTTCCGGCAAATGCTATTTGAGCTTGCACCACTACAACCATTCCGCAAACAGAGGTGCGTGCTTTCAAATTTGCCGCCGCAGCTACCTTGCGAAAGATTTGGAAACCGATGAAGAACTTGTTATAGACAACAAATACATAATGTCTCCAAAAGATTTGTGCACAATTGAATTTATAGACAAAATTATAGAAGCAGGGGTTAGCATATTGAAAATAGAGGGCAGGGCGCGTTCTCCCGAATATGTTAAAACAACTGTTGAGTGCTATAGGCAAGCCGCAGACAGAGCCTTGACCGCAGAGGAAAAGCAAACCTTGAAAGAAAGGCTCTCTACGGTATTCAACAGGGGTTTTTGGAATGGCTACTACTTGGGGCAGAGGCTTGGCGAGTGGTCTGATGTTCACGGGACAAAAGCTGCGAGAACAAAGGTGTATTTGGGCAAAGTAACAAATTACTTTTCAAAAATAGGCGTGGCAGAGATAATATTTGAAACCGGCGAGGAGCTTTTTGCAGGCGATGACGTGTTGATAATAGGACCTACCACCGGAGTGATAGAGTTAAAAGCGGAAGAGCTCAGAGAAAACGGAGAAAACGTTTCTAGAGTTCAAAAAGCCAGTTTGTTTTCAATGCCGGTTAAGGAACAGGCAAGAAGGGGAGACAAGCTGTATGGATTTAAGTCCCTTCGCTGCTGATAGGCATTGCGCAAGTTCCTTGGAATTCGGCGTTTTCGTTTATCACTATCTGGCGGGTTTTTATATCGCCAATAAAGCAGGCTCGGCTCTCAAGAATCATTAAGCCGTCGCATTCAATATTGCCTTGGATTCTGCCGGCAATGGTTGCCGCGCTGGCCTTTATTTCGCCTTTTATCTTACCGCTTTGTTCAACAATCAACGCACCTTTTGTGTCAATTGAGCCAACAACAGAGCCTGCGATGCGAATATCGTTGTCTAACCTTATATCGCCCTCTATAACGGTAGAGGAACTCAAATGCGTAAGTTCGCCACTGGATTTATTTCCCATATAAAACCTCTGAAAAATCAATGTTCGGGTGTAATATAGAAAATTGCTTCCAGTAGAGGCATTTTATTTTACCACAACTCTCTGCGTTTGGGTGCCGGTTTTATAAATCTGCGAAATCAGTTCCTCTGCTTGTGTGCCAAATGCCCACTATTTTCGTGTAGGTTGCTAATTCTTTGTAATAAACATAATAAGGGAATTTTCCTAATAGGAATTTCCTCATTCCCTTTTTGTATTCCGAGCCTATCCCGGGCATTATCTCCAAAAGTCTCATCACATTGAAAAATTGGCTGCGCATAATGGCAGCTTGCATTGGAGAGTCCTGTTCTATAAATTTTATGGCTTTATCCAGCATTTTTTCGCACCGTTCGTTTGTTTTTACGGGCTTTCTTGGCAATTCGTTATCGTCTGTAATAACCATTTGCAACTTTCTCCATTACTCGTTTTTCCCACTCGCCCAGGGAAATGGTATCTTCTTCTTCTAAACTTAGCTGTAGTTCCCGATCTAACTCTATCTCGTCTAGCATTTCATCATCTAGACCAGCAACCCTTAGAACGCCGATAGCGTCTGCTATTTCCGTTTCATTTGCCATTACCGCTGTTGCCATATTCTTACCTCTCTCTGCAAGAATATAGCAATTTTTTCACCTCACCACAATCCTCTGCGTTTGGGTGCCTATGCCACAATGTTTGCAATATGCAATAAATCATTGCACAAAGGGCAATGCACGCATTGCCCCTACGAATTTTATTTTACCACGACCCTCTGCGTTTGCGTTCCGATTTTCACAATGTAAACCCCCGGCGCGGTTGGTTTTGCTGTGCCTAGTGGGATACCCTTCAAAGTATAATACTTTGGGACATGGGACATGGGATATGGGACATGATGGGCAATTGGCGTTAGTTCGCTTGATACGGTTATTTTTACATCAATGTTTTCTATTGTGTTGTAGTTTTCCGTGTCTGTTGGGACGTATTTTGCTTGGTGCGTTTGCTCTCCGACTTTGCCTACGTATTCTGTTTCTTTCATCCAGTGCCAGTTTTGCGGCAACGCAATTTCCGCTAGCTTTTGCCCTTCTTTTGCGGTTAGGTTGGCAGGGGCTGCCGGAACAATTGGGTTTACTTTGGTTATTGTGAAAGCGTTTCCTGCTTTTGTTCCCTTGAATGGGGTTATGGCAGCTATGCTGAAAGACGCTTCTCCTGCGCTTGTGTTGTTCGCAAGGGCTGTTATGCTGTAATGCACACCTTTTGTTAGCACGGAGCCGTCCAAAGTCACTGTGATGTTCGGCGTGATTGCGCTACCTGTGTATGCGTAAGTTGCGTTGTGAGTTATTGTTGCTCCGCTAAGACTTGGCAAATCGTCTATTATGTACTGCGGCACTTCCGCTATGCCAAAATCTTTGCTTTTCAGCACAACTTCGACTGAGGAAAGCAACGTTGTTTCGTCTGTGAAATCCACGCCGCCATTGGTAGTCATCCCAGCCCATGCAAAGTTGTCTGAAATTGTGTTTGTGCCGCTAGCACGACCAACCACTCGGCCAGCATGGTTAATAATATATGTGGATTTTACCCACTGATTTAGCGCTATATTGCCAGTCACTGTGCCGCCACCAAAAACATACCCCACAATCCCTCCAGCATACGTAGTGGAATATAATGTGCCGCTGGAATAGCAGTTGATAATCTTACTGTCAGGGCCATGAAGCAATCCAACTATGCTACCCACAGCACTACCACTATTATCATAGAGATTCACATTTACAACTCCGAGATTTTTCACAGTGCCTTGAACAGCGCCAAATAATCCGACATTATAACCCGTGCCATATATAAACAACCCCGAGATTGCCTTGCCTGCCCCGTCAAAAATACCGCTGAATGAAATGCCTAAATATTCATTTCCAATCGGAATCCATCCTTCGCCGTTGTTCCAGTTGCTGTCGTATTCGGAAATGTCGATGTTGTTTTGCAATTTGTAGTGGGCGGCGCTGTAATGCGTGTTTCCGGAGTTTACTAATGTGGCTAAATTCGCCAACTGTTGCGCCGTGGATATCAGGTATGGGCTTGCTTCCGTGCCCTCGCCGCTGAACGTTGCTTTGGAT
>WQTK01000258.1 GCA_009786285.1 Candidatus Fibrimonadales bacterium
CTGTTCCCATCGTCTTCATCAGTCATAACAGACCTCCGTTTTGTTTTCTACTGTATTAGACGCTTCTCAAAAGGAAAAAATCAAAAAAAGTGACGAAAAAAATGATTTTTTCGTAAAAACGGCGATTTTGAGCGAAAAATTAGCCGCTATATGCAAAAATAACTCTCAACTCTCAATTCTCAACTCTCCACTAATAAAAGTTAGTTCGCATTCATATTTTGTGCATTTGTTTAACTGTCACCTACGCAATTTCACGTCCAGAGGAAGTTGCCTAGGGTAGGGTCATGTTGCATTTTGGCAAAAATAGCATATTTACGTGCCAAAATTTTGTATTTTCATTAAGCAATGACAGAAACATTTCCAAGACCCTTTAACGCTGACTATGAACTTCTCGGCTTGCTCGGAAAAGGCGGCATGGGCAGCAACGTTTACAAAGCACGGCAAATAAGGCTGGGCAGGCCGGTTGCGCTGAAAGTTCTGGACTCTATGGGAGATGAAGAAGCCGAGAAACGGTTTTTCAGCGAAGCACAGGCCATGAGGGACTTTAACCATGAGAATCTGGTTCCTGTTTACGACTACGGAACACAAGACGGCAAAATGTTCATTGCCATGAAATTCATAGGCGGCGAATCGCTCGCAGACACAATAAAAAAGAAAAAAACATTGCCCGTTGAAAAAGCTATGGGCATAGCCCTGGAAGTAGCCAAAGGGCTTAGATACGCACACAAAAGCAACGTTATACACAGAGACATAAAACCGGCCAACATAATGATGATGGACAATGAAGCCAACGAAATTTGCATAATAGATTTCGGAATTTCAATAGCTGCCGGCTCCCAAAGGCTCACGAACCCCGGCATGACAATGGGAACGCCGGAATATATGTCTCCTGAGCAGTGCCAAAACAAAAACGTAACCCTTCAAAGCGATATCTACAGCCTTGGAATAGTTCTTTACGAAATGCTCTCCGGAGATCCCCCATTTACAAGCAACGGAACAGGCGCAGGCGCGTCGCTCGCTATTTTGAACAAGCATATGCACGCAACACCCGATCCTTTGAAAAAAATTCCAAAGGCTTTGGAGGCAATAATAAACAAATGCCTCGCAAAAAAGACCCAGGACCGCTATGCGAATTTTTCCGAATTCATAAAAGACTTGGTGCCGGTTATGAACGCTTCCGCAGAAAAAGAAGCTCCCAAAACCACTACGGGCAGGCTTTCAAAGCAGGAGCTTATGGTGTTCTCGCTTTTGCTTCTTTTGCCGATTCTCGCACTTTTTGTTTCTCTTCTTTTATACATAAGCATGCCTAAAATTCCGCAGTTTCCGCCATCAATCAATTATTTGAATCCTATGGAGCTTGGGGAAATAAAAAACGAAGTCGATAAAGGAGATCTTTTGCGGCTTTTTGACAAGGATTACGGCACAACTTGGAATATTCTCAAGCACACCGCGCTTACCGGAAACGGAGGAAGGCTATTAACCATAAAATTCAACAAGCCCGTTTTCATAAGCCACTTGGGTTTTGCGCCCGGCGATCAAAAATTCAGCAAGCCAAAAGACATCTGGATTTATTGGGGATACAACAATAAACCCGTTGACAAGCAGGAATTCTCTTTAAAAGACATGACGGATCCTCAGTATGTTCCCTGGACTCCAAGAGAGGTTGACGAACTCACATTCGTGATAAAAAGCGTGCATAACGCCTCTGCAGACAATTTCGCTATTTCGGAAATAATGTTGTTTGGAATGGAAATGTAAACATGAAAAAAGTTCTTTCGTTTTTTTTGCTCGCCTCCACAGTTTTCGCCGCCA
The DNA here is from genome assembly GCA_009786285.1 of Candidatus Fibrimonadales bacterium. GTDB lineage: Bacteria > Fibrobacterota > Fibrobacteria > Fibrobacterales > Fibrobacteraceae > Fibrimonas. The sequence continues at coordinate 1,813 of WQTK01000258.1, forward strand.
AAGACACGCTTTCTTTTGTGGCTGTTGGCGATATTATGATGGGCATGAATTACCCAGAAAACGGACAGTATCTCCCGCCACAAGACGGAAAGCTCACATTCGCAGAAGTTCAAGATATTCTGCGAAATGCGGATATAACAGTAGGCAATTTGGAAGGAGTTATGCTTGACTCAGGAGGAAATGCCAAGCAATGCATAAATCACGATATTTGCTATACTTTCAGAATGCCGGAAAAATATGTAAACCTTTTGGTTGACGCAGGCTTTGACCTTATGAGCATAGCCAACAACCATTCCGGGGATTTTGGCGAAGCCGGGCGCAAAAGCACGCTTAGAGTTCTTAAAGAAGCGGGGCTTGGCTATGCTGGCTTTGAAGAAACCGCAGAAACTTATGTTTTGGAAAAAGAAGGCGTTCGCTACGGGTTCGTGGCCTTTGCGCCGAATTCCGGAACCGTGCGTTTTCACGACACTGAAAAAGCAAAGCGTTTGATTTCAGGAGTAAAAGCAAAATCCGACATAGTGATAGTGTCCATGCACATAGGAGCGGAAGGCAGCAACCATGCACGCGTAACTCGCAAAACCGAAACTTTTCTCGGCGACAACAGAGGCAATCCCTATGAATTCGCACGCATAGCAATAGACGCCGGCGCAGACATGGTGTTTGGGCACGGGCCTCACGTTCCAAGAGCCATTGATATTTACAAAGGGAAATTCATCGCCTACAGCCTGGGCAATTTTGCCACAAACGCAAGCGTGAACATTTCGGGAATAAGCGGCTATGCTCCGATAGTAAAAATAAAAACGGACAGCAAAGGCAACTTTATTGAAGGCGAAATATTTTCCGCAATTCAACAAGGAGAAAAGGGATCTCGCCGGCCGTTTTTGGATTCAACCGGCGCTTGCATAAAGAAAATGAAAGAGCTAACGGAAACAGACATTCCAGAAGCCGGGCTTCTAATAGATACAAATGGAAAAATACGCTTGAAGAAGTAGCCTATTGCGGAGACAAAATATCCGCTGCTCTCTGAAACTCATTGCTTCCGGCGCACTGCTCCGCACTCAAAAGTTTTTGCAAATAAGCTTTTTGCTCCGTTGCTTTGCCGGCTTCCTCCGCCATGCTCGCAAGCTTGAAATCAACAGCGCAAACCTTCATGCTTTGAGGAAATTTTTCCAAAAGATTTTTGAAAAGAGTCTCTGCGTTTCCCTTTTGGCCTGCGTCAAGCATACACATTCCCATCCAATAAAGAGCGTCTTCCGCCATCTCGCCGGTTTTTAAAGTCTCGTAAATATGCTTAAAGCCATTGTAGGCAACAGCATATTTAGCGTTTATGTAATCCGTGCGCGATGTCTGGTACAAAGCCTTCATCTCTTCGCTGGATTCATTTGCCACGCTCTGAACCGCAGAACCTGCCGCAGCGGATTTTGTGACAGCGCTCTTCTGCTGCGCTACCGACAAAATACGCTCCAAGCGAAAGCTGATCTCTTCCATGCGAGATTCGGATTTATCGCCCTGTTCGCCGAGCTTTAAATTGAATTCCGCAAAATCCGCTTTTAACCGAGATGAGTTTTTTGCCTGCTCAAACTTCAAAGAATCTATGACAAACACAAGCGAATCTATGCGCTTGTTAATGCTCGCCGCAGAAGCCTCTGAAATGTTCTTGATTTCCTTTGTGCGCAACGTTGTCACGTTTGAACAGGAAACAAACGCTACGCATAGCGCAAGGCAAAATAGAGAGAAAACAGTTTTCATAATAATAGCTAATCGTTTAGTTCAGTTTAACTCTGAATGCGGCGCGACGGTTTTGCGCATAGGCATCTTCCGAGCTTCCGCCAGCCTTTGGCTGCTCTTCGCCGTAGCTAACCTTTGTCAAGCGGCTTGAGGCAACGCCATAGTTGGTTAAGAATTTAACAACAGCATCTGCTCTGCGCATTCCAAGTCCCATGTTGTAAGATTCGGTTCCGCGCTCATCCGTGTGCCCTTCAGTCAAAATCGTGAAACGGTTCTCGCGTTTCAAAATATCGCCAACCTCAACCAAAATATCTTTTGCCGCAGCGGTTAAAGTAGCTTGGTCATATTCAAAATAAACGTCGTCAGACATTATTTTGTTCATAAGAGCTTCCAAGCGGCGACGCTCTGCTTCCAGAGGATCTTCTTTTGGAGCTTCCTGCCTTGGAGGAGGAGGCTTGTACGCTTCAACGCGCTCTTCTTCCACTGGTGGCGGCTCAACCTCTACGGGTTCTTTCTTTTTAGCGCAGGCAAAAAGTGCCAGCACTGCTCCAACTGCTAAAATTGGGACTATCATCTTCATGGGATTCCTCCTTTGTTTTGGTTTGACCATACGGGTGAAGAGTTTTCGCCCGTGTTTGTTATGCGAGTGGCACCACTGCCATCTCTGCGCATTATGTAGATTTGCGGACTTCCTGAGCGGTCGCTTGAGAACGCTATGGACATTCCATCCGGAGACCACGTAGGACGCTCGTTGTTGCCCTCAAATGTGAGTTTTTGCACGTCGGAGCCGTCTATGCCGCTTGTATAAATGTTGAGCCTCCCGTTATCCATTGAACAGTAGGCTATGCGCTCGCCATCCGGAGACCAGACTGCGCTTTCATTGTATTTGCCGAAAAAAGAAACTCTCTGAACATCGCTGCCGTCTCTGAAAGCCATGTATATTTGCGGTTGCCCGCCCTTGTCGCTTGAAAACAGGAACGCTGTTCCGTGCGGGCTCCAAGAGGGACTTACTTCAATGCTGCTTGTGTAAATGAGGCGGCCTGCGCTGCCCGTTTGCGGATTGCCCTGCCAAATATCCGTGCCGCTTTGCCCTATCATTGAAAAGAGCAAAGTTCCGTCTTTTGGGTTTACCGCCGGGCCAAACGCTTGGTCTATTTGAGGAAAAAGCAGCTTGTCTGCGGCACCGGACAAGTTTCTTTCAAAAATCTGCGGCTTGCCGTTTCTTAAGCTTGTGAAATATATTTTTGAATTGTCTGCGCCCCAAGCAGGCAAAAAGTTCACGCTATTGTGCGATGTTATCTGTTTTCTGCGAAAGCCATCGTAGTCTGCTATCACAATCTGCTTTTTGCCATCCACTTTGCGAACCCATGCTATTTGCGTTGACGCAAAACCCTGAACGCCCCAAAGCTGATACACCACGTTGTCTGAGCATTTATGAAGCGATGTACGAATCAGATCAATAGAGCTTTTGTAAACGAAGCCTTTTACCATTTCTTTGGAAGCTGTCGCATATAGCTTGCATTCAAGCTCTGCCTGGCCGTCTTTCATTGAAAGCTTGCCCGTCACATAATGTTTTGCGCGAGCTTGCGAAAGGGTAAGCAAATTGTATTTTTCGGATTCGACTGATGAAAAGCGGCCGCTCAAATTGAAATCCCTTGCAATGGTTTTCTGCGGAAGTTCTTCCAGTTTGCTCCAGTCGCTTTTGTCAAGCTCAAAGTTTACAACCCCTATGGGCAAGGTCTTGTCTGTTGAAACAGATATGTCCATTGTAATAGTATCTTGCTGCGCATAAAGCCATGCGCACAAGAACAATAACACGGATATGCTAAATCTCATTGACCCTCGGCAGGTGGATTGCTATCCTGTTCAGGAGTGGTTTGAGTCTCTTCCGCAGCACGTGCCGCAGCTCTTTCTTCTGATTTTTGCTGCCTGTAGCGGTAGTCTTCCCAAGGATTCATGGGTGGAGGCTCTACGTTTTTGACGGTGTCTGCAACCACGTTCCATGTGTTTTTGCTGTTCAGACTGTTGTGAGCCTTGTCAAAAGAGTCTGAGTTTTTGCCTATTTTTTGCTCATCGGAGACATTCGGGTTGTAGCCGGAATTGGGGTCTAGAATGAGTTCTCCGTTTAAGTCGCGAACAAAAACCTTTTTATCTGGGCCTTCCGTTATGGTAGCTGTGATCACAACATCATTTACAACCTTGATTTGCATGATGTCTTTTCTGCTGCCCCAAACTTCCGCTGCATTGGCCAAGCCGGGTTTTATTTCCTTTGCTTTGCCCCAGGTGGTTATAAAAGTTGTGCTATCGTATTGCGCCACGGCATACATAGTTGGCTTGTAGTTGTAGTAGTATATGCTGGTGTCGCCGTTTATTTCCACAAGCGTGGGTCTGCCGGCGGTTTCCATCCATTTGTTCACGGAAGCACCTTTCAGAGCCATCATATCACGCTCGTCAATCCAATTTTCCTTTAAGCCTATCTGTGTAGATGAGCAGGAAAACACCAACATTGCCGTTAAGGCAGCGAAAGTAACCTTGAGTTTTTTCATAACAGGGGAAATATAGTAAATGTTGATCCCCTGTATGGCTTTTTTGCAAGCAAATTATGTAAATCTCTAAAAAACAGACGCTTTTTGCGCAAAAAATGGCGTATATTTCTTATTTTAAACCCCCTTTTCAATCCCTCACGCACCTGACGGAAAGCATATTGTACTTGCTGTAATCATATCTGTCTATGCCGTTGCCGTGATACGCCATATTGCGATAGTAGGCATAGTTGGAATTGCTCTCCGTTGCGCTCCACCACCTGCCAAAGTTGCCGGCATTGTTGAATACGCCGCTTGAACTGGCATCTCCGCCGGGCATGGCGGAAAATCCGTAATTATCCGTGCCATTGCCACTGCCGCTCCAACCGCTTTTCGCTTTTAGCTTCGCTCCGGCCATTGAAACGCCACCGGCAAAGTTCGTCAGTTTCATCCATTCCGCATCGCTTGGCAAATGCCAGCCATCAGGGCAAACAGACCTTGCAGTTTCCCAATTATAAAGCATGCCGTAAGCATTGCAATAAGATTGATTATTATTGTAGCACTTGTTTGCGCCTACGCTATAGCCAATGTTTTCCGCCATCCAAACTTGGCCGCCTATTTCAACTACTCTATACTTTTTTCCATCGCGAGAATCAACAAATGAATTTGGCGCAGAATTCGCAACTTCTTGCGCAACTGCCTGAGCAGTAACTTGGGCAGCAGCTTGGGTTGCAGGTTTTGCCGTTTTTATGCCGAGCATGGACTCAACAACTTTATTTGAAACTTCCGTGAGGTCGCTCATGGATTTTAGCGGGCTGTCGGCTTCGCCTATCGCTATGACAACAGCCGTTTCAATATTGACCATGCGGGCAGATACCTGGTAAGAGCCAAAGGCCTCCGTTATGTCTGCTATGCACACGAACTGAACACCGAATTGCTTGCCAAGCGCGCTGATTTGGCTGTCATCTATGGCGCCGCTGCGTTGTTTTTTTTGTTCTTTTGCTATTTCTTCAAGGAAATTCTGGGAACGCTCTATTGTTTCGTATCTGCCGCTATTTACAAGAGCCGCGAGTATTTTTGTGCCAAGCGCTCTGTTTTCGCCATCAGTATTGCCGCCTGTTACATAAACAGCTACTTTTGTTTTGCCGTTCTGCGCAAGAGCAACTGCGCAAAGCAACGCCAGCAGTACAACTATTTTTTTCATATGCTCCTCCAAGTTCACTTATTGCAAGCTTCCGATTTCATTTTGTTTCCTATTTCGCTCCATAATTTGGAAGCGGCTGATTTAAACGCTTGTTCGCAGGCCAAGCTTTGGCTCATTTCGCTGCCTTTGATTTTTAGCCCGTCGATATTTATTTTTAATTCGCTTTTGCGGGTTTTGCTGTTTGTCAAGTCTGCTTTTACGCAAGCGTAGCAGTGATAAAAATCTCCATCGTTTTTGATGTTGCAGGCTTTGGCATCTATATTCAGAACATAGCTTGCGTCTTTTTGTTCGTCTGCGATGCGGCATTTGTTTCCGGAGAGGATGTTTTGCAAATTTGAGACTACTGTTTCTTCATTGCCTTCTAAGTAAACAAGCATTGCATTTTCCGTTTCTGCCGCAGCAACAATTATTTCTTTTAAAAGTTCATTTAGCCGTGAATTTTGAGAGCGTTCCAAGCCTCGTTCGCTATCCACTGCGAGCAGGAGGTTTTTGTAATAAGCAAGTCCTTCTGCCTTGCTTTTGCTTTCCCCTATTTTTTCCAATGCGCTGCGTTTTTTGCCGAGTTCGGTTAATTGGGCGGCAAGTTTTAAGTTTTGTTCTGCTTCGTCCAAGCCGGATTTTATTACGGATTCGTAATAGTTTGCCAAATCCGCTTTTTTCACTGCCGCAAATCCGTATATGTATCCGTTTGCCGGGTCATAATATGAATATGACTCGACTTTTGCCAAGACAGCATTGCTTGAGCTTGTGATTGCCTGTGCGTAATTTATGTCTGCTGTTGTTTCGGTTGCTTTTTTAGTAAGGGAAGAGGCACCCTTGATATGAACGATTATGCTTTCTGAGAGGGCGTTTTGCGCGCTTCTTTTTATCGCATTGAATTGCTCTTGGTTTGGGGTTCCTCTTGCCTCGTCCATCGCAAATCCAATATACCATTTCGCACTAGGATACTCGGCAACCCTCCATCTGTCCTGAATCCACATAGGCTTGGCTTCCTGAGCGAACAAGGAAGCTGCGAGAAGCAGGACTGATATTACGTACATTTTCATCACCAGCCTGAACATACGCCGGTTTTGCCTTGGTCTGTTCTACTCCAAATAGGTTTTCCGCCATCTGGGATAAAGAACAGATCGCCTAGACCGCCTACGACATTATTGAATTGCTCCAAAAGATTAAATGGAGTTGGATTACCATCAATCCAGTCACATTGAGTTTCTTCCAAACCATAGAGACCTAACTGATCATCCGGAAATTCATTTGCGCCACCGCCATTAAGAAAAATCAATGTGACTCCGTTGGGAGGCGTGGTATTGGACCAAGTTTTTTTGAACCAACCGCAGCGGGAATCACGACCGAGCTTTTCTCTTTTTAAAGATCCATTTTCAATCCAAACTAAGTAATGGGATCCAAAAGTCCACTCAGGGTTACTGGGAGGCAAAAAGTATAAGTTATATGCTACCGCACTGCCGCTACTTGACGAAATAATTACTGTGGTACTTGATGAACTACTACCGCTATCGTTTGGCGAACTGTTGCTGTCATCGCTTTCAAGATTTTTGATACACCTGACCGCAAGAAAGTAATCCTTGAAGCCGCTGCCGCGCCAGCCATCGTACTCACTGTGGTAGGATATGTACCGGTAGTAGGAGGCATCGTAGGCCTCGCTATATTGCTCGCTAGCAGACCACCAGTAGCCGAAGTAGTCAACATTGTCGAAGAAACTGCCACCCGAATAGCCGATACCGCCCGGCAGGGCCGAAAAACCATAGTCATCTGTGCCATTGCCCTCTTCATTCCAACCACTCGTTGCCTTCAAATACTTGCTTGCTGTTTGACTGTCATAACAACTTGTTGTACCAGTTGTGCCGTTTGCATAACGATATAATTTATCCCAGTCCGCATTGCTCGGAATATGCCAGCCCTCTGGGCAAATGCCACGATGAGGAGACTGCATTGGGCTTGAGCAAGAATTTGAGTTGCAGTATGAGGGAAGATTCATGGCTGTTGCCCAATCGTATAACCTGCCATAGGTATCACAATTGGATTCTAAATTATCGTAGCACTTACTACCGTTGACTGCGTAATTCAAATTCTCCGCCATCCAAATCTGATCGCCTATTTTAACCGTCTTGTAAGTCTGGCCTTGATAACTTACATTGTTTTCCTGCGAATCTCCAGATGGATTTTTGAGGTCATCCGGGATTGCGGTGCAGCCCAGATAAAAGGCTGCGCTGAAAATTGCTATGAAAAGATATTTTGACATATTGGCTCTCCTTATCACATACCTCTCTTTTAGTTACATGAATCCCAACGAATACTCCGAAGGTTTATGATTCCGGTTTGATCGCCAGTGTATTTTAAAGAATGCGCTTCACCTTTAAAAGATATTCCTGTAGAAATTGCTTTTGCCTCTGCTAACGACTTTACGCCTTCTCCACCCCAATCATCCTGAGCAAAGGAACTAAAGGAAAAGAGAACTTTACCTATGGATGACTTTTTATCCAAAGGCTTTCTGTACTCGTTCCACCCTTTGGAACCATTGGTGGCAATTACTATATAATAATCACCATTGCCACTCAAAGAATACTCTACGCATAAACCTGTATGGCTGCCCCACACATTGGCTGCGACAGAACCATCTTTTCTCCAAGAAAAACCTACTGCGGAATAGGCGTATTCATAAAACGACGGTCTTATTGTATATTGAACTTCTCCGGTCCAATTTTGGGCAGTGGCCGCAAGCCCAAATACAGCATCTTTAAATAATGCTCTGGAGTTTCCATCTTCGCCACCATCATCGGAAACAAACCAACCACCGGCATATTCACCATTGATTACAATTCCAAGATTATCCTCTGTTAGATTCCAAATTAGATTGGCATTTCTGTTCTGCAACATATCGACAGAGGAAGAGCTAGGTGGCGGATTTACATTACTGGCAGAAGAAGAGATAGGCGGTGGTGGATTTACATTACCAGCTGAGGAAGAACTCAGCGGCGGCGGTTCCACATTACCTTCAGAGCTTGAAGAAATCCCGTTTCCCTGTGGATCTCCGGGAGAATTTTTTAAGTCATCCGGGATTGCGGTACAGCCCAGATAAAGGACTGCGCTGAAAATTGCTGCAAAAAGATATTTTGCCATATTGATTCTCCTTAAAATACGAAGAAAATGGTTATTCCGGAAGCCAATAAAACTCCGCCCGCTATATAACCTATATTACGCTTCTTTTCCGCATCCTCAGCATCAGAAAGACTTCTCCTATCAATAGCATTAGCTACTTCTTTGTCTTGCAACACTCCATAAGCAATTGCTCCCAAGCCGGCAACCGCAAGACCTATGGAAACAACCGGCTTTACCCAACCGCCAGAGCTAGATTCGCTTCCGGTAGCAATATTGGTAGGAATGCTTTGTTGCTCCGGTGCCGACTGAGACGGTTGCCACTGAGTCGCAGCAGGTTCCGGAACAACAATTTCGGGTGCGGACGCAACAACTGGCGCAGGCGGCGCAACGACTGGCGCAGGAGGTGCCACAACAACTGGCGCAGGCGGCGTATTGTCTATTAAACAGCGCACGGATGCGTAAACGCTTTGCTTTGACACATCTTGCGAAGACACCGCATCACTTGAACCGCCTATATAATAAACACGAGCCGTTTCTGCGTTTATCTCTGTGGATGTGTACCAATAACCAAAATCCAATGCCCTGCTGAATCCGTTTTGGGTAAATACTCCCGCCGGAATTGCGGCAAAGCCGTAATCATCTGTGCCGTTTATATTGCGAGACACATTATTGTCGTCAAGTTTCGCAGGATTCCAACCCGTTTTGGCTCTCAGCTTCCAGCTTGTGCCTGATAAGGCAATAAGCTCACGCCATTCTGCGTCGCTGGGCAAATGCGAACCGGCAGGGCAAGCAATTTTTGCCATATCCCAGCTATACAATTTGCCGAAAGCACCGCAGTTCTGGGAATTATCATTATAGCATTTGCTACCGGGCACTTCAATATTCAAGTTCTCGGCCATCCAAGTTTGCTGGCCTATTGTAACAGTCTTGTTTTGCGCAAAACCTGCCGCACAGAACATCGCTAATATTACTACGGCTTTTTTCATAGAAGGCCCTCATCTTTTTTAACAGGAGCTACATAAGGCGCAGGGGCTGGAGGAGCAACAGGAGCAACAGGAAGAGGTGCGCTTGCCGGACGAACCATAGCCAAGCTGGCTCTCCATATTTCTTCTTTACCTGCAACATTAGATACAAAAAATATTTCATTGCCCACGCCCCAAGTAGGATGGAAAACATCTACATTGCCGCTGGTGAGCTGGCTAAAATCAGAACCATCTTCTTTCATAGCAAATAAATGCCACCGTCTCTCTGGCCAATTGCCACCACCGCTAAGTATATCTGTTGAACTCGTTTCATAAAAAATATTTTCGTTAGCCCCTTTTGCAAACAAAATCCAATTCCCATCTTGAGAATAACTGGGATTAATGCATCTTTCCTTTGAAAGTCTCTTATCATCTTTTGGAATTGAAAAAAGTTGTGTTATTTGATTATCCTGTATATCCATTTCATAAATACCACCATCATTTTTGGCAAAAACAAATTTATTTTTATAAGGATGCCAGCTTGGGTCCATGCCTTCACCCAGTATAGTAACCTCGCCGCCCTTATCATTCATGGAAACCAAATGCCATTTTTTACCAGTTCGAGTTTCCATTAGGGTTGAAAATAAAATAGTATTTCCTTTAATAGTGGGGTCCGAATCCCATTCCCCAACGGGATTTCTAGTTATATAAGTTTTTCCGCCACCGGCTATATTAGATTTTACAATTTTAGTTTTTCCCTGTTCAATGGCAGAATAAAGATATTCAGAGCCATTTTCAAACCAAGCAGGTCCATAAGAAGGGTCTGTTACCAGTGTTGTTTTTGCCGTTGAATTTAAATTACGAATCATCATTATTGTATAATCTTTTTGAAACCTCTTGCCGGTAATCAATTTTGATTCGCTATATAAAATTTTAGAACCATCTTTAGATACCGACAGCTTGCCTTTTCGCATACCGTCATCGGTAATTCTAGTTACGTTACGCAGAGTGCTGGCATCGAAAGTTATGTATTCTGCTGTTTTTTTGCCTCTGCCGGAGCAGCTAAAAAGCAGGCCAATAACTGTTAATAATGCGAAAGACAGAGCGATTCTGCTCATAAAGCCTCCTTGGAGTTTGATTGTTTTCCCGTTACAAATGGGGG
>WQTK01000259.1 GCA_009786285.1 Candidatus Fibrimonadales bacterium
GCGTTATGCCTCTTTCGTTAGCTCTTTGTTCGCCATGTTTTGTAAACTTCGGACTCATATGTTATAATATAGAAAATTATTGCAAAATGCAATACAAGCCTCCGATGGAGGCTTTTTCTGTTTGAAAATGACGCATGCGGCCTGCCTTGAATTCGCCCATTCTGCATTTGCCGATTCCGCTGCGAACACAGCGAAAAACAAAGTAATCATGTTACGGCAATTCTACGATTGGATTGCGGAGCATTGCAACATCAGCGGAAAGAATCCGTTCAAGAAAATAGTGGTGGCAAAGCCCAAGGCCGTGCCTAGGGCGTTCTGGACCGTGGATGAATGCGAAAAGATAATCGCTGCCGTGCCAGGCGAAGAATACAAATGCTGGTTTGCTCTAATGGCGTTTGCCGGCTTAAGGCGGGAGGCTGCAGCGGAGCTATGAGCGATTACGCAGGAATTACACATAAACTTAACGCAAAATGAGCAAAATGTCTATTATTACCTATGCGAGCTTGCACAGTTTGAACACTTTGAAACCCGCATTTTGAACGGCTCCAAAGGCAAAACGGCGAAAATGCTTTAAAATAGCGGATTGGGGCGATTAAATTTAGTAAATTACAAGTCTTAGGTTATGAAAACCAAAATTCCGTTGCTCTTTTTGCTCTTCCTCTCGTGCCAGGGGCCTTGGAGCTATTGGCCGGAAAACCCGGAAAACTATCAGGGGATATGGGTTTACGCTTATATTGTTTCCGGGCGGCCTGTGGAAAATGTGTGCTTGGACAAATTGTATATGCTAACGGAAACCCGCATGCACGGCTTTGCGTTTTATGAATCCGCAGATATTAAAATATCGGGTTCGTTTAGCGGCAAGGACACATCATTTTTTTTGACTCCGCATTCCAGCGGTTATGCCAAAAATCCCAATTGCTTTACTGGGCCTAGCGACTTGCTTGCGGAAGCAGGCAAGAATTATGAATTGAAAGGAGAAATAACATGGGATAGCGCCGGCAAAAGAGTGTCCAGCGAATTTAGCGCAAAAACTTACATCCCCAAGCATTTTAAAATAGCAAGAGCCTATGATTTGAAAAGGCAGCCGTTTAGTTCCGGAGATACAATTTTATATTTGCCGCCGCCTATGGATTTGCAAGCCAATTTTTTTATTCCAGAATACGGCGATGATGTTGGCGGAGTGTTGGTTTCAATGATTTATAACGATGGCATTTACTGGGGCGAAAATTCCATTGATATGCTGCTGGAGCAATTCAGAAAGCCCGACACTTCCGACCATGCTTTTTTTGGCGATAGAAGATTGCTGTATGGCGGAATAAAAAATCAGCAAACAGGAAACATTAATAAAGTGATAGACAGCATTCCTATTATGGGAATAAACACGCCGGCATTTGGAAATGTAAATTTGCTTTTTTACGCAGCCACGCCGGAATATTTCAAATTTGAAGAAACATTTTTAGGCGGAACAGATGTCCGTATAGAACCGGTTTACAACATTCAGGGAGCCGCAGGAATTTTCACCGGAATGTTTGTCGATACGTTTGAAGTGAATTTCAAAACTCCGGATTCTGTTACAATTTATTCTTATTCAGATGCCCAATGGAGTTATTGCTATCAGATAGAGCGTGATGAAGATGTTCCGAATTTTATTTTAAAAAAAGAATGCGTAGAAATTTGGGATTGGGTAATTCAGCATGATATTTGGTGTGGAGACGGCAAGAACTGCGCTGCTCCCATCAAAAAGTGGTATTTTATAAATCCGGATGAATTGAAGAGGGTTCTGAGTACAAAAGAAATAATCGCCTGGTGCGAGCATAGGGATTTTCCGATAAACGAGTATCCTCTTTGCGGATCTATGATGGTTCGCTATTCAAAAACCGGCAAAGTTTCCAATATTTTGGATCGCGAGGTGAAAAAATGGTGCGAGGAGCATCCATATGACGAAGAGTGTTCTGCGTCACAGTGAGGATTTCCGGCTTAATTCGGCCAACACGTATTCATACTTAAGGCGTAGCTGCGCCGATTGTGCTGTTCAAGAATTTATCAATACGTGACATGATTCCACGAATGGCGATATCAAAGCTTATTGTGACAGTGCTATGGTCGGTGTAGTTTCCTGTATACTCGCCCATCGCCATTATTTGCCTCTCGCTAGTTTTGCCATCAATGCTAACTCGCACTTTCGCAGTCATTTCCGTAGTTACTTTCATATTATAGGCATAGGCTGTGGCAGAAGCAACTCCGCCTGGCCCTACAGCCGTGCTTTGCATAGTTTCCATGCCGGCTGCCACCGCATCGTAGGTACATTTCTCAAGTATAACATCAACATGATATTCAGCGCCGCTGCTATCTGCAAGCGAATACTTGGAGTTCATATAATATTTCAATACTGATTCGAACGATGGGTTCAGATCAAGAAAATCTTTGTAATACGGAAACGGATTTTCGAGCATAGATTCAAACTTGTACGAAACTTTTTTTGAATCGTCAAGGTCTATATTTGAATCGATGAAAAACTTCTCCGGCAGCCCTTTGCTCAAGTGGCCATATTGAGGCGTTCTAGTGCCGGCGCAGCCATTCAAAATGAATGCCAGCGCTATTATCAAGCAAAAGAATTTCTGTCTCTTATTCATAAAGCATCTCCTATTTTAAGTTGAGAATATAGAAAAAAGCACTGGTGGCCCATTAAAATCCAGAACAGATTAATCTTCTGTTGGGGAAAATTCCCCCTGTCTGCAACCGCCTTCGGCGTTTTCCGCCACCCCCAATGCGGAATTGGTTCACTGCGTTCCCTAACATCCCGCAACGCCCTAGGGCAACGTTGCAAAAAATGCGCAGACATCATGGCGTTACGTTGTGAACACCATCGTTGGGGTAATGCAACCATCACCGTAGAGACTCTACAAAGTCATTGCGCCACACAATTTTTGATGCAAGTATTATTTTGCGCATAAAAACCTCACTGGTTGTATACACAGAAAGTAGAAATTTTTTTGACACAGGTATTAGGAATTTGGCGGTCTCACATACAAGCCCTTTTTCCTGAATTCAACGCTTCAAAATATCACGAGCTTCACCCCTAGCCTCGCCCGGCCAACACGTAATGCGTACTCCGGCCTGCGCCACGTACCTCCAAAAAGCCCTTCTCAACCAAGTCGTTTAACATTCTTATAGCTGTTGGCTGAGAAACTTTGAATATCTTTTCAACTTTGCCGGAAGTGAGATTGCCTGTAAATCCGTCAAACAACCGGTTTATTATTTCTCGCTGAGTGCCATTTGATATTTCCGCAGAGTTCTTTTGCCAAAATTCCGCTTTGCGCAAAACTTTGCCTATTATTTCCTCGCTGGCTTCTATCGCGCGGCCCAAGCACTGCAAAAACCAAATTAGCCATGCCGTTATATCAAGCTCGCCGGCAGTAGTTAATTCCAGCACTCTGTAATATTCCTTTTTTTCTTTCTGAATTTGCGCAGACATGGAATAAAACCGCAAACTCGTATTTTCAGAACGAGAAAGCATCATCTCAGTTATAATGCGTGTTAAACGCCCGTTGCCATCGTCAAAAGGATGTATTATCACAAACCATAAATGCGCTATCGCAGCCTTAACCAATGGATTTTCATTGCCTTCTGCATTCAGCCAAAGAAAAAACTCCGCCATTTGCTCCCGAACTTTCTCCGGCAAAGGAGCTTCATAGTGAATTATTTCATCATACCCTTTCTTAGACACTACGCTCATCTCCGAGTCGCGATACTGCGCTACCAGAATTTTGCTTAAACCGCTGCGCCCTGTTGGGAAAAGCGTGGCATGCCACCCAAACAAGCGTTCATCATCCAACTCCTTTTGATAATTACGAACTGCATCCATCACCGCTTCCACTATGCCTTCTATATGATGCGATGCCGCAGTTTCCTTTTCCAGATTTACGTTAAGCCACTTGGCCAATGAAGAGCGCACCTGTTCGCTGTTCAATATTTCGCCTTCTATTTCGCTGGATTTGGTAATTTCTTCTGTAAGAGCATTCAACATGGCTTCTTGCTGTACGCCAAAACCGAACTGCTGCATTTTGCCGAGAACCTTGCCCTGCAGCACGGAAACGCCGGTCAAAAGGTTCAATACACGGTCTTTATCCCAAGTGAATTTAGGATAGCCATCATGCTCATGTATGTATTTCGGCATAGGTATAATATAGAAATCTATTCATTTTTTGATAAGATTATGAGGTTAATCTTATCAAAGGTAGCGAATTCCGCTCAAAAATGTGGTTTTTCTGTTGGGGAATCGACTAATTTTGACGCAAATAAGTGGTTAATTTTTTCTATGTTACCACATATGGAGGCTTCCAAGAAAAAAGTTTACATAGAAACCACAATACCAAGCTTTATTACTGCAAGGTTAAGTGGGGATATCGGTATTTTGTTCCGTCAACAAAAAGCAATGGAGTTTTGGGAAAATGGACAATCGTTATGAGGATCCGCTGGAAGAAGTTTACCGCATTCGCCAAGAAATTTTGGAAGAATATGGTGGAATAAAAGGGTGGAATAAACACCTTGACGAAGTTCGCCCAAAATATGAGGCAATGGGTTTTAGGTCTTTAACTGAAGCCGAATGCAATGCTCTTAAAAACAGGTATTAAGCTCAATTTTTCTGGCGGGGAAGGGAGTGGTTATTCCAAGTTGGAATACTTTACCTTGTTGCGTTCGTTCTGCGAGTAAGCCGAAAGCCACATCAGCGGGATTGATCTGCTGTTGGTCAAGAATGTTCAAAACCTTATTAATTCTCATTAGTCAGGAATTTCAATAGATAGCAATATAGTAGCCTGTACAAATTCTTGAGGTTCGGCTGATTTTGATTCAGGCAAGGCTATGCGGAAGCGCTTGGTGATTGAAGAACAATGTGAAATATTTGAACAACCTAGTTTATTAGATCGTTAAGTTCGAAATTCTCATATTTCATGATTTTTAACACTCTGGAGTTCACTATTTATAGTTTTTATAAATTTTTTCTGTTTTTCTAATTCTTCATCAAATTTATTTAACTTTTTTTGAAACTCATTTTCTAAATCTAAAATTCTCTCTTTAGTATTTTTCAATTCTTTTTTATATTTTTCGCCTTTCCACAAATTCCAAATTCCGGGAGCTAATGCAAGCATAACGAATATGCTTAGAACGATCAAGATTTTATCAAAAGCCGAGCTGTAAAATTCCTGCGAATTTTTCAACACTTCAAGCGTAACGCTATCAGCGATAAATCTATGTACTGTATCTACAATAGTTGCTGAAGCAATGCTATCTTCCATATTCCACTTCTCCTTATCCTTTGTTTGCTAACTTAGCCAAATATACAACTATGGTGTAATTTCTTTCAAATATGGATAACCATTATTTTTTGCCGGATCAATTCCCCAAATAGTACTGAAATCCCAACCGACAAAAGTTGTCTGCTCCTTCATCTCCGCCGTTGTTTTGCCTTCATCGCCAAAGCTTTCGCTTTGACCGCTTGTTTCCGTATTGTAAAAACTATTGCTTATTATACTGCCTTCTTCATTCCATGCTGCAAAGCCACCGGTAAGGCTATCTGCCGACACTCTGCCAATGGAGTAGCTATTAATTATTTCTCCATTGTTCACTCCTACAAAACCGCCAATATCTGAACTTCCTGTGACTGTGCCAGTAGAGTAGCTATTCATTATTATGCCTAAACCATCTCCATAATTAAACCCTACAAGACCACCAAATATTTCTCCGTATTTTCCAGCAAAGTTACTAATAATGTCCACCCCAGTTACTCTACTGGTAGAATAACAACTACTTAACTCTCCTCCGTTAAGTCCAATAAGACTACCTACTGTGTATCCAGTGCCACTAACATAACCTCCAGAATAGCTATTACTTATAGTACCAAAAGCATTCTGCCCTACAAGACCTCCAACACTTTGATCTCCTGTCACTGTGCCAATAAAATAACTGTTGCTTATTTTACCATTGTTTGTTCCAACAAGCCCGCCGACATCTTTAGTGCCATTAATAGTAGAACTAATAACACCAAGGTTTTTTATTTCTCCATTCATATCTAAACCTCCAAACAAACCACTAAGAATATGCTCATCGTTTTTTTTAACATTAACGCCTCTAATCTCATAGCCATTGCCATCAAATGTTCCTTCAAATGTCGCATCCTTTCCTATTGGAGTCCAGTCAAAGTTGCCAAGACTTATGTTATTCCCAAGTTTAATAGTTTTATCTAAAAAATATTCCGCCCCCTCATTCACCAACTTTGCAAGCCCGGCCAATTGTTGAGCTGTGGTTATGGTATATTCTGTTTGTGAAGCATAATACCAGTCAGTATTAACTGAACCGTCCCAAACCTCGCTGTCAGTGTTGTTGGTTGCCTCTATGTTGGCAATAACGCTGCCGCCTTCGCCGGAGCAGGAAAATACTAAAAACATCGCAAGGGAAAAGCTTGCTGCCAAGAGAAGGAAACTGTTGGTTTTCATAATGAACTCCTAAAAGAAATAAGTTACGCCAGTACCGAATTGTATAAGTGAACCGAATTTTTTATCATAATTTCCACTATCACCAAAACTCGGCAAAGTACTCATAATACCTCTAAAATCAAACCCAAAACTCGGCACTATCATATAGCCAAAACCCAAAGCAACGTCAATATCAAACTTTGTCCTACCCATATCGTAAGTTTTGTCTTTGTACTTCACCTCACTTTTTATAGGAATGCCAAACTGAGGACCTGCCGCAAAGTAAAAACCTTCAATAAGCATAAATTGAAACAAAATTGGAATACTTATGGTAAACTCAGTCGCTACGCCATCGCCACCATTCCAGCTAAACAATTCCCTATAATAAAAATCCAAACCGGGATTAAGAAACAACCAGCTCGTAAACGGAATCCTAACCGATAACCCACCACCAAAACTTTTACCAATATCGTAATCATCACTATCATCATTATAAATAGAGAAATTAAACCCAGCACGAATTCCAACCCTTATTTTATCCGAGACGGCTTCTTCCGGTTTCTTCTCTTCAATCTTTTGTTCTTGCGGCTGTGGTTTTTCCTCTTTTTTCTCTTCTGATGTCATAGTTGCTTTGCTGCTTAATATCTTTGAAAATAAACCGGGAGCTTGCTCTCTTATGGCACCCATCAAACCCTTTGTATCGTGGCTTTCCATCACTATGCTGCCAAGCAACTTGCCACTCATCGTTTCGTAAAGTTCTATTGAGAGGCTCAATTCCCCGGCAAAAATACCTATTTCGCCTTGGCTTACAAATTCTGCGCCTATCGTACGGCCTATGCTAACAGCGCAGCTCTCGGACAAACATTCGGCTTCTTCTTCGTCTGGAGGCAACAATGACAATATATTGTCTCGAGTAAGAATGGCGTAACCGGTATGTGGCAGGATTTGTACAGCTTGGCGGCGAAGCTCATCTGTCAAATGCCGTAATTCCTGAATTGTAAGGCTGACATCATCTGATTTTGAAGTTATTTCCAAAACCGCAAGAGTTTGAATCGCATGCGCCTTAATCCCAATGCAGCTAATCAGGAAGATTAAGAAGATTTTTATAATTTTCATATTCAACATTCCTCGTGTGTCAAAAAACCACCCTTTTTTGAGAGGTTTTTCACCCCTTAAAATTTGACAAAAACGCCGTTTTTTTCTATATTTGGAGTGTATCAAAAAAGGGTGGTTTTTTGATAATGCCGCTTTTTTCTACCTTTCCCCGATGATTTACGGCTTCATTCGGCATGAAAATTCTGAAAATTCCCTGAATTCTGGCCAATTCTGATTCTGACAAGTGGCGAATTTCGCTCGGAAACGGGGTTTTCTGAGTCAGCGTTGCAAGCTTGTGGTAAAGCAAACGGTTTTTCTATATTTATACAAAATGTAACAGCGTACTTATACAAAATGTATAAATATGCTAGAGGTGAAAATGAATTACGTCAGTCGAAATCTGGCTAAAAAGCTGGAAAATACGGTGAAAACCTTCTCTGCGGTTTACCTGAACGGAGCAAGGCAGTGCGGAAAATCCACACTTGTTCGCAATATTTTGCCGGAAAACGATGTAAATTACATCACTTTTGACACTGCCGCAATTATGGCTGCGGCAAAAAAAGACCCGGAAGCCTTCATTGCAAGCTTGCCAAAAGACAAACTTAACATAATAGACGAAGTTCAACGCGTGCCGGAAATATACTTGAAACTCAAAAAATATGTCGATGACAGAAGATTTGAAGGCAATGGCAAAGCTTTGTTTATACTAACGGGCTCAGCTAATATACCTGCATTGCCTGAACTGGCGGCATCCATGGCCGGAAGAATGGCGGTGCTTACTCTATGCCCCTTTTCAGTAGCGGAAACGCATAATGCGGATGCAAACTTTATAGGCAAAATATGGAATGAAGATTTATTCATAAAAAGCTATGAACGAGCGGATTTGCCGAATTTAATAACTCAGTCCACTTTTCCGGAAATATCCCTTAACAAGAGCATTGACCGCAGCTTATGGTTTGACAGTTATCTCTCCACGATTTTGCAGCGTGACGCAGTTGAATTCGCAAACATTCGCAAGCCGGAATTGATTTATCAGCTTCTTGTGTCTTTGGCTGGCAGGGTTGGAAGCTTGGTTAAAAATGAAGACATAATGAAAGATTCCGGCATGAATCAGGCAACTTTTGAAAAATACAAGTCTTTTTGCAACGCTGCGTTTATGACTTTTGAAATACCTTCATGGTCAAAGCCCAACAAATTGGACAAGCGTTTTGTGAAAAGCAAAAAGATATATTTTACGGACACGAATTTTTTGTGCTTTTTGCTGCGCCGAGACATAAGCGAAGTGTTTGAAAAGGACCGTTCGCTGATGGGCCACATTTTTGAAAATTTCATCGCATCTGAAATAATAAAATCAACCGGTGTTTTGCCGGGAAAATTTTACGTATCGCATTTCAATCCGGTTAGAGGGGAGGGCAAAGAGACTGATTTTGTGATAGAAAACGATGCTGGCGAAGCAATAGCAATTGAAGTAAAGCTTGATTCTTCATTGAATGCCAAAGATTTTGCTAATCTTGAATTATGCCGAGACACAATCGGCGATAAGTTCAAAAGAGGCATTGTGATTTATAGCGGCGAAGAATTGGTGCCATTTGGCGACAGGCTGTGGGCTGTGCCGGTGGGTTAAGTTAAAGCGTAGCTGCGCCGATTGTGCTGTTATTCATAAAGGCGATGTCTCTAATCACCTGCCAATAAATATTGTGTTCTTCTTGCAAAACGCGCTTTGCTAAAGTTTCCGGGGTGTCGTTTGGCAGAACAGGCACGGCGTTTTGGGCTATTATTTTGCCGGCATCGTAGTCTTTGTTCACAAAATGCACAGTGACTCCGGTGATTTTAACTCCGGCTTGGATGACTTTTTCGTGAACGTGTATTCCATAGCAGCCATTGCCGCCAAAAGAAGGCAAAAGCGCCGGATGAATGTTTATTATTTTATTTTCAAAACGCTCAAGAATATTTTCGGGTATTTTTCGCATATAGCCGGACATTGCCACCAAATCTGGATTTTCGCTTTGCAAAACGTAAAACAGGTTGTCTCCCTCAATTATGCGAACAGGAACTCCGTATTTATTCGCAACTTCTATGGCTTTGCTGCCTGCTGGCGTTATAAGGCTTATGCACTCGGCGTTTAGCTCGTTTGCAGCGACGTGCTGCATTATGGCTTCAAAATTGCTGCCTCTGCCGGCAGATAGCATGGAAAATCTGAGTTTTGCCCGATTCATGAAATATCTCCTTAGGGTAAATATACACAATTATGCCAACACGTGTTTGCATTTTTGCTGCCGCTGATATTGAAAATTTATTTTCAAATTCAGTAAAAATTATAACTCATCCAGATAAAAAGAGCGATCGAAACATTAGAGCTATACATAGGTTTGTAACTCCATTGTACGGAGATAATGTTGTATTTATAACGGTAAAGGAAGCTACTATTGAAGGAAAGAGAATTTACAGCATTGAGCTTATAGAATTAGGGGAGCTCGAAGGTAAATTAGATGAGGTAAAATCTTACCCCTTCCCGCTTCTGCACCCCTAATGGAAATATACAAAAAAACAAAACCCCCCGCTCCTTTCGGCACGGGGGGTTCTAAAAAAATCGTTATAGCTTATTCAACAGCACGGATAACAAAGAATACTGCGTCTGCTGTTCCGTTTTTGGATTTAACTTCTATTATTATGGCATTCATTTCACTTGTGATAACAAGGAATTTTGCGCCAACAGTAGCCGCACCAAACCCTGCACCGGGCAAAAGATTAAAGTCTTCATCATGGTATTTGCCAAATACCAACAATATAGCATCTACAACCGGTATAAGAGACGAATCCAATGCCGCAATTTCAGCATCTGTTACTGCAACCAGCATAGCTTCGCTTTCTGTGTTTTGGAATGCCGCATTGCCCTGACCATCCTTAGCGGCTGTAACAGCGTCATAAATGTTTGTGCCATTATATCTGATATCTATATCATTAGCATTGGCAGCCGTTACCTGGGCATTCGTATAAATGGCTACGGGAATTTTGTCCAAATCAGCGGCTGAGCCTGCTGTGCCGGTTCCACCAAGAGTAACCTCAGTAGTGTCAGTAAATGCGCCACTTGCGCCAGGTATCACTATGTTTTCCTCTGGGCACACAAAAGTGATTTTATTGCTTTTAACCGTTTTTAACTGTATGCCAGCCCAAGCTTTTACTTGGAAATACGCTTCAACAGTTTCTCCCTCCGGGCAACTTTTAAGAACAAACGCAGAGAATGCATATGCTCCGCCACCCATAGCAACAAGATCAATAGACCAAAGACCTTCGCCAGATAGTGTAATTGGCAAAAAATCAAATATCAACGCTACTGTTGCTCCATTGCCGTCGACCAAGTTCATGGAAACAGAATCAATGCCTGCGCCAGCAGTTATAAGCGCACCGCCAGTCAAGCTCCAAGAAGAATCTGCGGCCATTGTAACCACTGGAGTGGTGATGGAAAGCGGAGTAACGCTTGAAGAGGATGTTCCTTTAGCAGAACTCGAACTTGGCAGTGAAACCTGATCATCATTATCGCTGTCGCTAGAGCAGGAAAAGACTAATGTTGCAGCTATGAAAATAGCTGCTGTGAGAATGGATTTTGCCCGATTCATGAAATATCTCCTTAGGGTAAATATACACAATTATGCCAACACGTGTTTGCATTTTTGTATCTCCATTATATGAAAATAATGTTGCATACATAACCATAAGAGAAGCCATAAAAGAGGGCAATAAAATTTACAGCAAAAACAAAACCCCCCGTTCCTTTCGGCACGGGGGGTTCTAAAAAAATCGTTATAGCTTAGTCTTCTGAAACGGCACGGATAACAAGGAATTTTCCATCCACTGTTCCGTTCTTGGACTTAACTTCTATGATTGCAGCTTTGCTTTCGCTTGTGATAACAAGGAATTTTGCGCCAACAGTAGCTGCGCCAAACCCTGCACCGGGCAAAAGCTCAAAGTCTTCATCAAAGTATTTGTCAGTTACCAACAATATAGCATCTACAACCGGCATGAGAGCTGAATCCAATGCTGCAATTTCAGCATCCGTTACTGCAACCAACATAGCAGTGCTGTTTGTGGCTTGGAATGCCGCATTGCCCTGGCCATCCGCAGCGGCTGTACCAGCGTCATAAATGTTTGTGCCATTGTATCTGATATCTATATCATCAGCATTGGCGGCTGTTACCTGAGCATTCGTATAAATGGCTACGGGTGTTTTGTCCAAATCAGCGGCTGAGCCTGCTGCGCCGGTTCCGCCAAGAGTAACCTCGGTAGAATCAGTGAATGCACCGCCAATGTCAATATCAATATTGTCGGCTGGGCACACAAAAGTGATTTTATTGCTTTTAGCTTCGCCTGACTGAAGACCAGACCAAGCTTTTACTTGGAAATAAGCTTCAACAGTGCTATCCTTAGGACAGCTTTTAAGAGCAAGTGCCGAGAACTTATATGCTCCGCCACCACTTGCAACAAGATCAAGGGATTTAACACCGCCACCTATTAAAGTTACAGGCAGTATATCAACTGACAAAGCTACCTTTGCTCCGTTGCCATCAATCAAGTTCATATAAACAGAATCGATGCCTCCATCAGAAGCTATAAGCGCACCGCCTGTCAAGCTCCAAGAAGAATCAGCAGCCATTGTGACCACTGGAGTGGAAATGGAAACCGAATTGCCTCCATTGTTGTCATCCTTGTCATCGGAACAGGACATTGAGAATGCTGCTAAGCCAGCTGCGCCCACAAGGGCAAGTTTTTTTAGTGTTAACATAGAAGAACTCCTATTTTGAAAATTTTCAACTATAAATATAGAAAATTTTCAATGTTTTGTAAAGGGCTTTAAATAAAAAAACCCGCCGAAGCGGGCAAAATATGATTTTTTACGATTTTTTTCTAGCTAATTACTGACCAGCAGCCTTTTTTGCGGCTTCAGCTTTTTTCTGCAAAGCTTCTGCTCTTGCTTTTTTTGCGTCAGCAGCGGCGTTATTAGCAGGTTTTGTGGCTTTGGCACCCGGCTTTTTTGCGGCGGCTTCAGCAGCGGCG
>WQTK01000260.1 GCA_009786285.1 Candidatus Fibrimonadales bacterium
AGAAGAAATTCTTGCTCTTTATTTACAAGCTCATTTTCCCGCAAAATTTTGTCAGAATCGCTGCCTAAAGCAGGGTTTATAAGGATCGACTAATTATTTTCATTCCAGTGAATCTATACCTCTTTTTGCGTTTCAGCCATTTACATATAGAGATAATCAAAGTTGCAGAAACAGCTATTGCTGTAATCAATTCAAATACCCAATTTTCCATCTTTCAACCTCCATTTACTTCAACACAACTTTAAGCGTTTGCTTGTATGAGCCGGATTGTATAACAGCATAGTAAACGCCTTTATTCTGTTTTTCAAAACTAAGAATATTATTACCAGCTGCAATGTTCGTGCTAAATACTAAAGAACCACGTATGTCAAACAATTGTACTTTTGATTCCTTTGTAGAAGAAATTTGCAAGTTATTAACACCAGACAGAATGATTAAGCCTGTCGAATTCGCATTGGATAGTATTGGAGTGGATGACTGCCAGCCGCTCGTAACGGTAATGTCGCTAGGTGGTGCGTTATCTGCTATTGCGCCGCCGGTTGGAGTTAGACAAGCAACATTAGCTATCATTAAATTCTTGCTTAATCCATTATTCACATTGTCATCAAAAACCCAAGATACTTTGGTCACTTTAGCTAAGTCTATAGGCACAGCATTCAAATTGCCAGTTGCACCTCCGCATCCGGCTCCTTCCCAACTGCGAGCTAATTTCAGCGTAGTTAAATTTATAGTTTTCTTTGTCCAGTTGCTTTGAGCTGGAGTTACTGCTACACCCCATTTATTGTCATCAGCTAAAGTTGGGGTAGCACAGAGGTCTTTTGGAAACTCTAGTAGAAACCAGTGCGGATCACCTTTGTAATAGTAGGAAATTTCTTTGCAGTCGGCAATGCTTGGGCTTCCGGTTGTTCTGTTGTCTATGGTTATACCAGCTCCGCTATATTTGCTCGGTTCTGCAAGTGTTACATTCCAGAGTTTAGCTACGCCATCTGAAAATCCATTGAGACCATCGTAATATTCATTTTTTGGGTTACTGGCAGTTGCATCATTATACACATAAGTACCAATATAATTACCATAAGGAGTAGGCATATTTTCAGCATCTTTGCCTTGATATGCGAATATATGGTAGCTTGATGTCCTTTCATTATAAGGCCACAATAAATACGGATAACCACTGTTTCTTGTAGCGTTTATGCCCCAAGTTCCGTTAAAGTCCCAATTAACAAAAGTTGCTTTTGTTTTCATCTGAGCCGTAGTTTTACCCGAGACTCCGCCATTGCCAATGCTTATGCCTTCGCTTTGATTGCTTGTCTGAGTATCGTAATAACTACCGTTTATTGAGCCATTGCCTCCAATTAAGATACCAAATGCTTCACCAAGCAAACCGCCAAGCTCTTGACCAATTTCCGTAAATACACCTATAATTTCACCGAATTTACCATATGGTAAATCAGAATTTCTTCCCACAAACCCACCTATATTAGCCAAAAGCGAAATAGTGCCTCCAGTAATTTTGCCTGTGGAATAACTATTGAATATTTTTCCACCATGATTATCTCCTGCAAAGCCTCCGCAATAATAAGCGTTAGGAGAATATCCTACTCCACATCGCACCGCTCCAGTAGCATAACTATTACTTATCGTACCATGGTTATTTCCAACGAAACCTCCAATAGCACTTTCTCCTGTTACTGTACCAGAAGAATAACTGCTGTTTATCACACCAATGTTAACTCCAACAAGTCCACCGACATAATTTTCAGTTCCTGATACAGCTCCAGTGGAATAACTGCTGTTTATCTCGCCCCCGTAATTAAGCCCTACAAGCCCGCCAACACTAAGGCTTTTTCCCGTTACCGAACCTATAGAGTAACTGTAATTTATTGATGTTTTATCGTTAGTTCCAACAAGCCCACCGATAGAATTTCCTGATCCAGTCACCGTACTGGTAGAATAACTTTCGCTTATAGAGCCTTCGTTGGTATATCCCGCTAATCCTCCAACAATAGAAGTTCCCGTTACCGAACCTATAGAGTAACTGTAACTTATTGATGTTTTGCTGTTATGTCCCACGAGCCCACCGACATAATCTCCTGATCCAGTCACTGTACTGGTAGAATAACTTTCGTTTATAGAGCCTCCATTGGTATATCCCACTAATCCTCCAGCAGTAGAAGTCCCCGTTACTGTACCTTTGGAATAGCTGGAATTTATGGTACCTGAGTTAATTCCTGCCAATCCTCCAACTATAGAAGTCCCTGCCACTATTCCTAAATAATAGCACTCACTTATCGTGCCACCTAAATTAGCACTAATAAGTCCACCTATAGTTTTGTTCCCTTTAATATAAGAGGCTTTTACTCCGAGATTTTTTATTAAAGTTGTAGAACTTATATATCCAAACAAACCTAGATAATCATCCGTTGAGTTTATATAAACGCCGCTTACAATATAGCCTTTGCCGTCAAAAGTTCCTCTGAATATGCTTGTTGTTGTATTGCCTATTGGAATAAAACATTTATTCGTAGGGGGATTACTTGCCCAATTTTGCCAATTTGTTGTATCGTTGAACATAATATCAGCTTTAAGTGTAACAGTTTTGTTTCTAAAATCATTCCCACTATTTACTGCCATCAGAAAAGAGGCGAAGTCGTGAGGAGTAGTTATAGTAAATTCACTTTTTGAACTGTCATACCAATTAGAAGAATAAGTGCAGTTCCAAGCAATCTGTGCAAAAGCCATTTGACCACCCATATTTCCAATCAGCAGAAAAAGCAGGGTTTGCAGAATTTTAACGGATTTATTCATAGTGAGTTACTCCTTTTTCCCATTTGGTTGCCATACTAAACCCCTAGGGAGACGGAATTCGGATGGGCAAAATTTATTGCTCAATATTACTTACTGAATAATAAACTTTGCTTTTGAATATAGTAAATATCATTGATTTTTTGGGGTTTTTATGTTCAATATTGGGAGTTTTTTAGCTCGGACGGGGTACACGCACGAAAGTTTGGCAAAAAAAATGCGGTGTTCACCCGGCTTAATTGGTATGTATGCCTCTCAAAAATCAGTCCCAAGTTATGAAAAAATCGAGCTGCTTCTAAAATTAGGGATGACAATAGAAGAAATGTTTGGGCAAGAAGCTGCAGAACAAACGCATCTTTTTGTACAAACCGAAGGAGATTTGCAAAACGAAGCCAATAGCTTTAAAGATAAAGTTGGCAAAGCTGTTGTAGAATTGTTAAATGCCGGATTTTTCAAACTGAAACGCTAAATGCTCAGTTCTATGCCTCAGGCATAAACTTTATTTTCGCTGCTTTTATGCAACGATGATTTTTCGGAAGATTATTCTGATTCAAACATTTTTCTATATTATTCCATTAGCAATGAAATATATATTCCATTGTAAATGGAATAGTCTTTTGGGGTGATGTATGAAACTATCGGAATTGTCGGAAATAGCGGCTTTGCAGAAAGTGTTTATCGCTGGCGCAGATACTGGCGTGGAGCGGGATTTGCTTCAAAAATTGCCAGATATACGCACACATGCTTTGGTTATAATCGGAATAAGGCAGTGCGGGAAAAGCACTTTGGCTTTGCAGTTTGTGAAACAAACCGGACAGGATTATTTTTATCTGAACTTTGAGGATATTCGCCTATCTTCCTTTGAAACGGAAGATTTTAGCCTGCTGGACAAGCTTATTAAGAATTCCAAGTGCCGGTTGCTTTTTTTTGATGAGATTCAAAACGCCCCGAAATGGGAACTGTTCATACGCCAAAAATTAAACGAAAAATATCGAGTGGTGATAACCGGTTCAAACGCTTCCATGTTAAGCATGGAAATGGGCACAAGGCTCACAGGCCGGCATTTGGAAAAAGAGTTGTTTCCTTTTTCTTACTCTGAATTTTTGAGATGGGCAAAGAAAAAATCATGTGCAGAGTCGCTAGACGAATATTTGCAGTCTGGCGGTTTCCCGGAATTGCTTAAAACGGGCAGCATGGAGATAGTGAGCAATTTGCAAAGCGACATAATTCACAGGGATATTGCCGCTCGTTACAAATTGCGCGATGTTGTATCGCTTCGAAGGTTATTTTCGTATTTGGCATCCAATGCTTCTCAAAAAACTTCGCCCAGCAAATTGACATCTGTGTGCGGCGTTAAGTCTTCAACAACGGTTCTTGAATATTTGTCTTATTTTGAAGCGTCTTATTTGATACAAGTAGTGCCGCAGTTTGCCTGGTCATTGAAAGCGCAAAGCGTTGCCCCAAAAAAAGTTTATCTTTCGGATTTAGGGCTTATACATGCGAGCTCTGTTTCTTTCAGCAAAAATTCAGGCGCTTTGCTTGAGAACTTTGTATTCAATCATTTGCGTTTGCAAACAAAAGAAATCTGTTATTTTTCAGATTCAAATTCAGAGTGTGATTTTGTAGCAAATGCAAATAAAAATCCGCTTTGTGTTCAAGTTTGTTACGATATGAATCAGGATAATCAAGACCGTGAAATCAACGGAATTTTCTCTGCGTTGGAACATTTCAAAGCCAAAGAGGGTTATATACTCACAAGAGATTCAAGGGATGAGATTTTGAAGAATGGCAAGAGGGTTTGTGTTTTGCCTGCGTGGGAGTATTTTGCAGGGTATTCCTCTCAGGCATAAACTTTATTTTCGCTGCTTTTATGCAACGATGATTTTTCGGAAGATTCTTCGTTTTGGGAATTCGAAGATTTTGAAAATGGCTTGAGAATATGCAAATATGCGTCTTTTATTTCATGTTTTTGCATTTCGTAGCTTTGCAGCGCTTTGCTTTTTTTGAATTTACGTTTATTTTGATGTTCGCCTTGTTCCTCGTCGTCTATTTCATGCTCGTTTGGCATTTCTTCGTATTCGCTGGATTTTACAAATTCGGCGAACTCGTCAAACATCGCCATCATTCTCATGCCTATAAACTCCAAATCCTCCGGACTTGAACCGTCTTTGTTATTGTGTACAGCCTTAGCCTCTGCCTGAAGTTGCAAGGCTTTTGCGGCCTGAACTCTTTTCGCTTCTTCTTTTGTTTTGCAATTTCTGAGTGCCTGGCGAAGTTCTTCACGTTCCTTTTCAATTTTAACTGCTTTTGTGTACAAACCCGGCGCATGCTTTCTCAGGTATTCCATTTCATCATGAGACAATCTTTTTCCGGTTTTCATTTTGCCGACTATGCGATCCAGAGTGGCAGCCTTTACCATTTCATCGTTTTGCTTAAAAAAGTTATTCTTCTGGATTTTGTTATTTTCTGTTTCCGGCGCAATAAAATCCAATTTGCGTTGCTGCCACTTTGCTTCAAGCTGCGTGACTTTAACGTAATCGAATATGCGTCCGGCACAACCGAAAATGGTCATGAAAATACTCCTTTTAATTTTATATCGGCAAAAAATGGAAAAAGTTTAGGAGAGTTTTTATTTTTCTATATTAACTTATAGTAGCGAGGTCTTATGAAAAAGTACATTGAATTAGAAACAGTTGGAACGGTTCTTAAAGAAGAATTTATAGAACCTTACAACCTAACGATTGAGCAGGTGGCAAATGCCATATCTGTTCCGGTTTGGAGATTGTCTGCTATAATAGAAGGAGGCGAACCAATGGTGGCGGATTTGGATTTATTGCTGACTAAATATTTTGGATTAACTGAAGGGTATTTTTTGAGAATGCAAGAACTATACGATATAAGGCTCGCAAAACAAAAATTGAGAAAGGAAATATCAAGTATAATCCCTATTTTTAACTTTCCAAAACAGGTAGTAGCAGCTTTGTGATAACTTCTTTTAAGTGTAAAGAAACAAAAAAGATTTTTAACGGCGAGGTCTCTAAAGACTTTCCTGCTGATGTTCAAAAGCGAGCAAGGAGAAAAATAGATTCACTGCATATAATGGGTGATATAAACGATTTAAGGAGCCCTCCTTCAAATCATTTGGAAGCCTTGAGCGGTAACAGGCTGGGACAGTTTAGCATTCGTGTAAATGATAAGTATAGACTGTGTTTTGAGTGGATAAATAATTACGCAGAAAATGTTGAATTGGTAGATTATCATTAGATTGTGCCTTTTTCATTGGCTAGCTTCATCGTTTTGGGAATTTGGCATACGCAAATATGCGTCTTTTATTTCATACCTTTGCATTTCGTAGTTTTGCAGGGCCTTGCTCTTTTTGAGTTTGCGCTTGCCTTGACGCTCGTCCTGGCACTCGTCTTGTTCTTCCTCGTTTTTTTCGTGTTCGCTTGGAAGTTTGTCAAATTCTTTGGATTTCACAAACTCGGTGAATTCATCAAACAACGCCATTTTGAGATCGGAATCCATTTTAGGCTGAAAGGCTTTTGATACATGGAGATTCATAGCCTCTTCTTTTGTTTTGCAACGCCTAAGATCCCTGCGATGTTCCTCGCGCTCCTTTTCAATTTTCAACGCTTTTGCGTACATTTCTGGATTGTGAATTTTTAGAAATTCCATTTCATCTTTGGTCAATCTTTTTCCAAACTTCATTTTGTTCGTAATATTTTCCAATGTCAGGGTCTTTTTCATCTCGTTGTGCTGCTTAAAAAATGCTGAAAGACCGCTAGGCGCGGCAGGCTCTTCTTTTTTCTGCTGCGCTTTCGTTCCAAGATTAACTTTAACATAATCGAATATACGCCCTGTACAACCGAGAATGGTCATATAAATACTCCTTTTAATTATATATCGGCAGAAAATGGGAAAAGTTTACGCCGCTGTTATCGCAAACGCTGGGCTTCACCCGTTAAATAGATTCTGCGTCATTTCCACGCCTTTTGTCAAATAGACTTCGCAGAGATTCTTCACTTTGCCAATGGCTTCGTCGCACAGAGGTTTGTCGTCTTTGTTTATTGGTGAGAGAACCCAGTTTATAAGCTCCCAGTTAGGCGGGCATTGCCCCGCTCCAATGCGAACCCTCGCAAAATTTTGGCCAATGTGCTCAATTATGTTCTTGAGTCCGTTTTGCCCGCCTGCGCTGCCGTTTGGCCTTATGCGCATCTTGCCGCAGGCTAGGTTTATATCATCGCTGAACACCAGCAAATTTTCCGGCTTCACTTTGTAAAAAGTCATCAGCGCTTGAACGCTTTCTCCGCTCAGGTTCATAAAAGTCTGCGGCTTCGCAAGCAAAATATCTTTGCCTGCAATCTGCGTTTTTTGCGTTTCTGCTTTGCACTCGCTTTTCCAAACAGAATTCTCCGCAAGGCTGTCTATAGCCATGAATCCCAGATTATGCCGCATATTTGCGTATTTTGGTCCCGGATTGCCTAAACCTACTATTATATGCATAACTTCTTGTTTAGTTGAGAGTTGAGAGTGGAGAGTTATTTTGCATACTTACTTCCTAAGTTATTTTTTGTAGTTTTAACTATGGCTGCCAACAAGCTAGTTAATTCGTTGCATTCTTTATAGTAGTATTGTTTTTTTTCGGCAGTAATATAATCTGCGTCAAACAATAAATCAATCCAATATAAAGTTTCATTTGCTTCTTTTAATGCTATATTCATTTTATTTAAAAAGTCAGATTTACTTTGAGCTTGCTGTGCTTCTCTGACATTTGCTCCTATACTAGTTCCGCTTCTTAAAAATTGCTTACTCAAAATAAATTCTTTTTTTGTTTCGCTTAAATATTTATATAATAATACAGTATTTACGGCAAAATTATAAGATTTAGCTGCAATGGTTCCTTTGTTTTCACTCTCAACTCTCAACTCTCAACTCTCCACTTAATGTTGACGCTAAGTTGGCAAATTTCTTTGCCCTGTTATGAATTGCTTTACGAATGGATTGTTTGTGTCTTTGATTTGTTCCACTGTGCCTATTTCAATTATGCGGCCCTTGTAAAGCATCGCTATGCGATCTGCCACTTTGAATGCGCTTACCATGTCGTGGGTTACAACAACGGAAGTTACGCCTAGCTTGGACTGCATGTCTAAAATCAAATCGTTTATAACATCGGAAGTTATCGGGTCCAAACCTGTTGTAGGCTCATCGTATAAAAGAATTTCAGGGTTTAGGGCTATGGCTCTTGCCAAAGCAACTCTCTTTTTCATGCCGCCGGAAAGCTCGTTTGGCATTTTTGTGCGAAACTCAGGCACAAGGTTTATCAGCTTCAGTTTTTCTGTAACTGTGTCTTGAACCTGCTTTTCAGAAAGCTCAGGGTGATGCTCCCTTAGGGCAAAGGCTATGTTCTCGCCGGTGTCCATTGAATCGAACAACGCGCCCATCTGAAAAAGCATGCCCATTTTTCTGCGGATTGTGTGCGTGTCAAAGAACTTCGGAGTGGAAATGGTAACGCCATCAACACTTACTTCGCCGCCATCCGGTTGCAAAAGCCCTATCATATGCTTTAATATGACAGACTTTCCGCCGCCGGATTGGCCTATTATAACTATAGTTTCGCCTCGTCTGATATCCAGATTGACGTCCGAAAGAACGGTTTGCTTACCAAAGCTTTTACGCAAGTTGCGCAGCTTTATGATAATATCGTCTTCCCGAATAGCAACGTTAGGCATTATTTCTTTTTCGCTTCTTTTTTAGGTTCTTCTTTTTTATCGGCAGGCTTTTTATCAGCAGGCGCTGCGGCGGCTGGGGTAGCTGCTGCTGCTGGTGCTGGCGTTGCTTCTGCGGCAGCTTCGCGTCCCTTGGATATTGTGAAAATAACCGTGCGTTTGGGAGATACCAAAGAGGCTTTGCCCAAATCCAGCTTTTCCGCATAGTAGGTGGTGTTGTTGGGCATTTCGGAAACGTCCAGTTCAATGCTTGCCGGAATGTCTGCCGGTTTTGCGGATAGCTTCAGGTAGTAACTCTCCTGTGAAAGGCTGCCTCCCTGATTTTTTACGCCAACCGGAATGCCGGAAAGACGAATGGGAATGCGCACCGCAATGGGGGAGTTCTCATCTATCTTCAAAAAATCTATATGTATGATTTTTTGCGAGATATTGTGTTTCTGGTATTGGTAAACTATGGCGGGGTTTCCTCCCTTGCCGTCTATTACCAAATCCAGCAAAGTGTATCTTTTGCCGGGGGCAAGCACAGCCTCCAAGTCTTTTTCCGCGACGCTTATTGAAAGCGCGTCAGAACCTTTGCCATAATAAATGGCAGGTATATTGCCCGTTTTGCGGGTACGTCCGCTATCACGCGAAGAGCCGGCAGTACGAGCTTTAGCATTAAGGGTTATCAATTGCATAACATCTCCAATTTTGTTCCTTTTATTGGGGTAGCTGGATTCGAACCAACGAATGGCGGAATCAAAACCCGCTGTCTTACCGCTTGACGATACCCCAATGGAAGAGTAAATATAGAATTTTTTTGAGTTGTTTTCAAGGGTTAGGGGGCATTTTATGGCAATTTTGATGTTTTGGAATGGGGTTTGCCGTGAGTTCTGGCATTTTTTCCTACGAAAAAGAGAATTTATATGGAAAGATTGTTTGCCACAGTCGATATGCCACAGGCGAAGGCTGTCTGTGCTAGCTGCTTTTTTTCTATATTATTTTCCCAATGCTGGAATCATTAGTTACTTTTCTTTCGCAAAAGCCCTTGATTGAATGGTGCATAACCATTGCCAAGTTCGCTTTTTTATTCATACCGGTGATATTTATCTTATTTATGATTACCGCAGAACGCCGTGGAGCCGCTTTTATACAAGACAGGCAAGGACCTAACAGAACAGGCATCCCGCTTTTTCCGTTTTTAAACCACATTCGCCTGTTTGGCATTGTGCAAAACGGAGCAGACGGTCTTAAACTCTTTACAAAAGAATTGTTTGAACCCAGAAACGCGCATAGCTTTTGGTTCAAGTTCGCTCCCGCGATTCCATTTATGGTGGTGTTTCTGTCGCCTGCGGTTATTCCCTGGTTTGGGCCAATGGCTTTTAATTGGGGCGAGCAAGCGGTGAAAATAAGCGGCTCTATTTTGGATTTGGATATAGGCGTGCTGTGGCTTTTCGCTTTTGGCTCCCTCAGCGTTTATGGCACGGTGCTCGGATCTTGGGCCTCTAACTCCAAGTATTCGCTTTTGGGAGGAATGCGCGCCGGCGCAATGATGATAAGCTATGAAGTGGCTATGGGGCTTTCACTGCTAGGTATGTATATATTAGTTGGCAGCTTTAATTTGCAGAACATGGTTGCTTGGCAAGAAGCCAATGGCTGGGGCATTTTTGTTCAGCCGGTTGCGTTTGCTGTTTTTCTGGTATCGCTCATAGCAGAAACAGGCCGCGCTCCTTTCGATGTTGCCGAAGGCGAGTCCGAACTGGTTTCGGGCTTTCACACCGAGTTCAGCGGAATGCGCTTTGCCATGTTCTATATGGGCGAGTATGCGCACATAGCTATTAATTCCGCATTGCTCGCTACTTTATTTTTGGGCGGCTACAGCGTTCCTTTTGTGGGAACGGATGCTTTGAAGGAAAATTCTGCATTGGTTCTAGCTGCTGTTTGCGGCATTTTCGCTTTGGGTGCGCTCGCATTTTTGCATCTTATGCATCGCTACGCAAAGTGGTATAAAAACTCCGAGGCCTCGGACAAGGCAATTCGCTTGAAGGAGTGGGGCTTGTACAAGGCAGTTGCGTGGTTTGCCGTGCCAATGCTTATAGCCGCAGGAGTAGCCTCGTTTTTCTTTGCGGGTTCCATTGCTCCGAATTCGTTTATAGCGGCTGTTATAGCTGCGGCTGTTCAGGTGCTTTCGCTGCTCTTTAAAATGAGCATATTCTGTTGGTTATGGATTTGGTTCCGCTGGACTTTTCCGCGCTTCCGCTACGACCACGTGATGCACTTGGGCTGGATTATTCTTTTGAACGTAGCTTTGGTGAATTTGGTTGTTACAGCGTTTGTAGCAAAGTTGTTGAAATAATTTGCTATATTACGATTTATGGCGCAAAAACGTATGTTAATAATGATGCTTGCCGTGATGTTTATTTTTTCCTGTTCTGGGGGGGATGTTTTGCTCTATATGGGCCATACTTACAAGACTGTGAAAATAGGAGAACAAATTTGGATGGCAGAGAACTTGAATTACGCTGCTTCGGATAGCAAGTGTTATGCTGATAACCTTGACGAATGCGAAAAGTACGGACGCTTGTACAGTTGGGCAATAGCTATGGGTTTCCCGTCAAGTTGCAATTCAAACAGTTGCAAAGATAAAATACAGTCTCCGCATCGCGGTATTTGCCCTGAAGGCTGGCATATTCCAAGCAATGCGGACTGGGACAAGCTGCTTTACTATGTAGATGGCTCAAGCGGCACTGAGAGCCCTTACGAAAGTCTTGCCGCAGGCAAGGCTTTAAAGGCTAAGACCGGTTGGCAGGATTGCGGAGTTTCCGGCGTTTCTTCTAACTTTTGCAATGACTCTTACGATTTTTCCGCATTGCCGGGCGGCAACGGTTACCATGATGGTGGCTTTAGCAATGCCAACCTGAGCGGTTACTGGTGGAGCGCAAACGAGAATTATGGCAATAGCGCTTACAGCCGAGGCTTGGGCTTCAACTACGAGCTCGCCTATTGGAGCAGCGACGATAAGAACTTTCTGTTTAGCGTGCGCTGCCTTAAAGATTAATGGCTTGCATTTAGCTTGCAGATAAAAACATTTTTGTTTGATAAAATAAATTCCGGCAAGCGAACAGCGTTTTTCTCCGTTATAACAACTGGCAGGCCCAGCTTCAACGCCTGTTCTGTTTTTTTTTGAATATTAAAGTGGTCCGGGCAATCTATTTTTTTTACGATGCAATAGTTTCTCTTGAGCCCGTCAAAAAATCTTTGCGAGCGGGCAATGCCGGCAATAGCGACTATTTCCGAATTCTTTGGCAGGTTTAGCTCCATTGAAAAAATTATATCTGCGCTCTTTGCGCTTTCTTCCCATTCCATAGCACACTTTTTCACGCAACCTATTTCCGGATGGTCTTTCCATAAACTGCGGCAATTTCCGTGAGGGATTATGTCTTGCAAGCTCTCAGCCCTTTCCCCCCAGGTTAAGCAAATCCAAAAAGCGTGGCTAAGGCGGCGGTCTTCCAAGCCGTCGTCGCTGATTAAAACATCGTATTTGCCGTCCAATTTTTTGCAAAGCTCAAAGCGGTTTCCCGTGAAAACATCAAAACCTTTTTTTGCGAGCAATAAGTTTTCATCGCCGGTGTTTTTGCAAAGAATGGCAACTCTGTGCCCCTTTGATTTAATCTTTTGCGCTAAAAATGCCGCATATGGAGTTTTGCCTGCGCCGCCGGCGAGCAGGCTTCCTATTCCTAAAAGCGGGGTAGCGAAGCAAGTGTTTTTTTTAGGAGAGAGCCTTGTTTTGGAATCAATTAAATAACCCAAACGCCAAAGCGCAGATGCCAGCAGCGTTATCATAATGGAAATATAGCAAAATAATTTCTATCTTTTGCGCAAATGATCCTCATACGTTATGTCCTCAAAGAGCATATCGCACCGTTCTTTGCGGCGCTTTTTGTGACTACGTTTCTGTTTGTGATAAATTTTTTGGTTGAGGTGCTGGATAAAATTCTCTCAAAAGGAATTCCTGCGCAGATTGTTTTGGAAATTTTTGCCCTCAATGTGGTTTGGATGGTTGGGCTTGCAGCTCCCATGTCCGTGCTGGCTGCCACGCTTATGACTTTTGGGAGGCTTTCCGCAGACAGGGAAATAACAGCCATGCAAGCCGCAGGCATTTCGCCGCTCTCGCTTAT
>WQTK01000261.1 GCA_009786285.1 Candidatus Fibrimonadales bacterium
CAAAAGATAATAATTATGATTTTATATTCAATAGAAATATGATAAATTTTGAAAAGATTATTGAAGAAAATAAAAAATTAATTGAAAAATTTAATAATGAAATCTACATTTAACAAAAGCAAAAAGAGTAAGAATAATTCTTTCTACGGGGAAGTATCTTGGGGAGAGCTTTGATTTGCCAAGCCTTGACGCTCTGTTTTGGTTTTTGCTTGCGGAACTGAATTGAAAAAATTTCATTTTAAATAATAGTAAAAGCTTGCTGGGGAGGCTCAAAAGTTCTAGAATTTTACTTGACGGTTATTTGATTGTTGCATAATTTATGAAATTTTCTATATTTGTACTCGTCATGGCAAACTAAGGAGAATGAAAAATGGCGAAAAATATAGAACCACAGCTTAAACTGATTAGTGGCTATCTTAAACTTGAAAAACAAGTAAATTTCGTGATACCTGAATATCAGCGTGGGTATTCGTGGAATATTATTCAGTGCGATAAATTATGGCAAGATATTGAAGCATTTATTGAATCTGGTGGAAAAGACCCATACTTTTTTGGCACGATTATAGTGGATTGTTCACAAGATAATAAGTTTAGTTTGATTGATGGGCAGCAACGCACAACAACTTTTTTCTTATTGCTTAAAGTATTGTTGATTAGATTAAATGAAGTTTTCAAGAATTTACCAAGTAATGATGAGGCTTCAGAGGCTTTAAAAGAAGGTATTAAAGAAAATCGCAATAAAATTATTGGTATTTTATATAAAGCTGACGTTGAAGACCGAATAGAAATATTGAGTGATTGGGAAAAGGCAAAGGGAATTTCAATATTAGAAAATAAATCAATCAATGAGCAGCATAAAGATGAAGTGAAAATTATTGTCGAAGCAAAGGATTTTGCTGAGGCCGAGCAAAATGTCTATAAATTTCCTCGGAGAAAGCAAGATTTTAAATACACAAATCATTTTAGGAATTTCAAATATTTTTACAGCAAATTAATGGAAAAATCAGAATCTAAACTTAACTTGTTTGCAAAAGTATTTTTGGAAAAATGTCAGATTATTGAAATTCGCAGTTGGCAAATAGAACAAGCAATTACAATGTTCAATTCGCTCAATTCAACAGGCATACCACTTTCAGATGCAGATATTATTTCGGCACAACTTTTTTCCAAAGCTGGCGATAAAGTGAAAGAATTTAACGAGCAATGGGAAAATATAAATAGATTAGCTGGCGAGTTGAGTACGCAAAAAATTGTAGATATTAATGCGATATTGATGCAGTTTATGTATATTAATCGGGCAAGCAACAGAGAATATGTAAAATATGATTCTGTTGATGTAACGACACCTGGTTTGCGGAGATATTACACCGATATTAGAAAAGAATTGCTTGATGAACCACTAAAGTTGTGTAATGAGTTGCAAAAAATTGCAGAAATTTGGCAAATAGTTAAAGATTATCAGATTGTCAAGCTGCTTTTGAAATTTAACGAAAATATAAAATTGTATTTATCTGGATATTTGTATCGTTATGAAATGGATAAAATTACCAAAGACGAAGTATTTGATATCATGGAAGTAAGCGAGTGTTTATTGAGATTATTCGCTTTATTGGAGTTGGTCGATGCAGGTTACTCAAGCAGGAATTTTAAGACATTTTTGTTTAGAGAAAACATAAAATTAGTAGATAAGAACATTTCAATTCAAGAAATTAAGCACGATTTTAATAAACATATTTGTGAAAACTGGAACGAGGAGAGTATTAAAGATTCTATTCGTGAATATGATAAAAATATCTTGGTTTATCTCAATGAATATTTATACTCTAAAAGTAAGAATTCTAAATTTGATTTTGATGAAAATGTAAATATAGAACATATTATGCCTGTAAGTGGTAGAAATATTGATGCAATTCGACAAGATGCTGGAATCGTTGACAAAGATGAGTTTAATAACTTAGTCAGTAAACTAGGAAATAAAATATTGTTGGAAGAAGATATAAATAAGTCAATAGGTAATGAGTGGTTCAAAACTAAAAAGCAAACTTCAATTGACAAAAAAACTGGATACAAAGAAAGCAAATATACTATTGCAAGATCTTTAACTTCTTATCCAAAAGATAAATGGGAAAAAAACGATATTAATGCTGCGACGGAAAAAGTAATGGATAGAATAGTTGCGTTTATTTTTCAAAAAGAAGTAACGGGTACATAAGCATATAGGATGTTTAAAGTGAAGAACGGGATAGTTTATATTGTTCAAAATAGAGCATTTTCTAATTTGTTCAAAATAGGGTATACTGAAGAAGACTCTACTAAAGATCGAGGGTTAAATGGGCCGAATGTGCCAGAAAATTTTGATATCTTATATGAATATAAATGTAATAATCCAAAAAAGATTGAAGGTTATTTGCATGAAATATTTAAGCGCTATAGGTATAAACCAAGAACTAAGAAAAAGTGTGAGTTTTTTAAGGAAGAATGTTTAAATGATGCGATGCGTATATTAAAATTTTTAGACACCCTTCCACATCAGGAATGGTCTGAAGAAATTTCTGAAGAAATATTTTACTTTGATGGCACGATTATTATTAGATGGCAAAAAAAAGAAGATGTTATTGTAATGAGAGGGAGTAAAATTGCTAATTTTTACTATGATAAACGCTTGAAAAGTAAATTAGAACACTTGAGAAAAAAATATAGCAAAAGCATTCTAGGTAAAGATTTAATAGGCGATATACATTTTAATTCCCTACGTGAGGCTATACAATTTTGTTATAGAGGAGCAGTAAAAGATATAGATATTTGGAATGGTTTAAAGAAAAATAATATGACAAAAACATTGGATGAAGTGTGTATAACGCTATATAAAAAGACTCATAAAGAAAAAATAGTCAATGAGTGTTTAAAGCTATATAAGAAAGTTTATAAATTAAACGTCTTTAGAAAAAGCGGAGTTATGAAATGCTGAAGAAATTTTAAGCAAATCCAGAACCCTTACCGCCTTATAATCCCATATATTGCAACTTACATCGCATACCATAGGCATAACGCCGTTGCATTCCTTCAACAATGTTTCTGAAAAGTTCAATGGGTCATACAGTTCTTTTTCTTCATCCCTGTGTTTATTTCCGTGGTTATGCCCATGAAAAAAATAATGAATTCCTTTTTGGCTGTATTTTACAACGGAATTTATTGTTAATTTGTGAACAAAAAAGAATTTTAAATCGCCATATTCTATAATAACGCCTTCGTCAACAGCATTATTTTCAAAAACGAATCCATATTTAGCAAGCGAGTTATCGTGATTGCCACGAAAAAACTTGACTTCTATGCCCATATCCTCTATTTTCTTTTTAGCTTCACAAGCAAAGTTATATTTCATTTCCTTTTTTCCCCATACAAAATCTCCGCCATATAGCAAAATTGAACCAGCCTGAATTATGCTTAGATTTTCAAAAATCTTTTGATTCATTTCTTCAACTGTACTAAACGGACGCTTGTCGTGTTTTAATATATTTTCATGAAATAAGTGCCAGTCACTGGTAACCCAAAGTGGGCGAGTTTGGCTTATGGTTAGAGTTTTCATTTTCAGCAAACTTTCCAAATACGCCGAATTTCTTTTAACCCATTATCTTTAGCTTCATCAGCAGCATCTAAGATATTCTGAGTTTCATCTTTCAAACCTACTTTACCCAACGCCTCTTTAATTATCATTGTTTCTGTTACCATATAGACCTCTTTCTTCTCCGGTTATCAATCAAAAAGCCAATCTTCATAACCATGATTTCGGTTAATGCGAAGTTCAGAATCTTCATAGAATACTGCAGATTCGCCTATAAGCTGATCTATGCTATCTCCGTGGGATATGAAGCCGCTAGAATATATTGTAAAACCTTTTTCTAAAATATCCAGAGCATTGGAATGATGCTTTGACTTGCGAGCTTCTTCTTCCGTGCAATTAATCTTCTTAAGATATTCTTCTTTTGTAGACATTGAAACTCCATCGTCGTTGAGAAACTCATAGATTCGCTTTCCAATGTCAAGAGTCAATTCTTTAATTGGATAAGGCGACACATTTGGTGTAAATCCAAATACTTTTTCCAGCTTATCACGCAGGGCATCGCCACTTAAAGTGCTTGCTAGAACGAAGGAGCCAGATGACGAATTGCTAACAAAACCAGTACGAATTTTCATAGCGATAAAATAGAAAATATATGAAAATTTCCTTTTGCAGCTCGTCCGCATTGCTTAATGGAAAGCAAAACAATGGCGTTCAACTTGGATAAACGAGAATCTGTTTTGGCTAATTCTATCAACTCATAAAGAGTAAAGATAGTTTCTTGCGCTAAAACAAAATGGCAATTGGTTTGCTTCAGTCCATATTGCGTCAAATAAAAAACTGAATTTGCGAATATTTCTTTTCCGGTCATTCCCAAGCCAAAAGCTACTTGGGTTAAAGTTCTATTTGGGTTAATCTTTTCAACTACAGATTTGAAAGTTTCAAAAAAAGTATTTTTTCCATAAGGCTTGTTGTCTTTGTAGCAATACGGGCAAAATCCAGCACAAATTTCCGTTATTTCAAAATCAAGAATTTCTGGGCCAAACGTAGAGAATTCAGGGTCATCTTTTTCTGTTGCGCCCCATCGTGCAAATGTGCCGTTTTTCAGATTGAAAGAATAGTTATAATCTGGAGAACAAAAGTATTTCCAGTCGCCATTGTAACTTATTTTGAAATCTTGCCTCATAATGCCTCAATAGCAGTGGAATATAGAAATTTTTAGAGTTCAAAATATCAGAAGAATAAGATGAGCGTTTTGTATATTACCACCAAACAACCAAATGCAGGTTTGCAAATGAGCATAGTCAGTTTACAAGAAGTTTCTGCCAATTCATGGATAGCTAAATACCATGGAAATTACGGTGTTTATACAATAAAAGTAAAAACCGACGGAAAGAAAATAATAGATTTCTCTTGTTCTTGCCCTAGCGATTATTACCCGTGCAAGCACATACCTATGATTGAGAAGGCCATTAAACAAGACATTGCAGATAATGCGAAAAATGACAAGAAGAACGATATAACGGTTGAACAATTGTTGGAAAAAACAAATCAAAAGGAGTTGTGCGATTTTATAGTCAGGCTAGCCAAGCATAATTCGGAATTTAAAAATGCTGTTTTCTTGGAGTTTTCAAATAAAATAGATAA
Organism: Candidatus Fibrimonadales bacterium; assembly: GCA_009786285.1. Classification (GTDB taxonomy): domain Bacteria; phylum Fibrobacterota; class Fibrobacteria; order Fibrobacterales; family Fibrobacteraceae; genus Fibrimonas. The sequence continues at coordinate 5,207 of WQTK01000261.1, forward strand.
AAAGGATTTTAATAGTTATGTGTCGCTATTGCGAAGCGCATTGAGCAAACTTCACTTTGGCTATGAAGACATAGAATACGATGATTATATTGAGATAGACGAGTTGGATCAGTGGCTTGATAAAGCGCAGGAATATATTGACCTGAATATTCCAAATGAAGCAATTCTTATTTGCAAAGCCTGCATAGAGGAATACGCTTCGTGGTGCGGAAAGCAAGATATCGAAATTGAATATTTTGACATAAACTACCAAGAGCAGCCCTTTGATATTTTAAATCAGGCCATCTCTATGCCCGGAGTAGATTGCAAGGAATTGTATGATTATTGCAGAGCAGAGATGTCGAAACCAAAATATGAAAACTTGGATATGAAGAATTGTTTTAACGAGTTGTTCGCGAATTTGTCTGAATCAGGAATGAGAGGAGTAACGCAAATATAGAATTTTCTACTTTAAACTTATGGGTACAAAAAAACATAATTGTGAAAATTGCTCAATTAGAGCAAGATATGACAAAAATCCTAAATCGTTATTAGGTCGCTTATGGCGTTGGCATGTAAATTTTTGCCCTGGCTGGAAAGGATATATGAATTCGTTAACCGAAGAGCAAAAGCAGGCATTGAAAGATAAATATGGGCTTAGGTAGCATATTTTAACAGGAAAATTTTTCTAAATTACTCCATGGCATAATGGCTTCAATCAAACTTCAAAATTTATCTTTTCGCTACAATGCGCAAAAGCAAATACTCGCAAATGCCACTGTTCATTTAACAGAAGGCTGGGTATCCTTAACCGGAGAAAACGGATGCGGAAAATCAACGCTCCTAAAACTTTTGCTCGGACTGGAAAAGCAGGGTAGCGGAACAATCGCAATAGAACCGCCAAACGCAAAAATGCACTACTGCGAACAGGAGCTCAGCGAACCGAATCAAACAATGCTGGACTTCGCCCAGGACTACGAAAATCTTGCTTGCAGGCTTCGCTCCATGCTGAAAATAGATGCGGAAATGCTCGAACGCTGGCAAACGCTTTCACCCGGCGAACAAAAACGTTGGCAAATAGGCGCAGCCCTAAATGCGGAATGCAACATACTGCTTCTGGACGAACCCAGCAATCATTTAGATGCCGAGTCCACAGAACTCTTGCTGAACTCATTGAAAAGTTTTAATGGCATTGGCATAATAATCTCGCACAATCGCACACTGCTGGATAGCTTAACGACTGCCACAATGCGAATTTCTTGCGGCAGCCTGCAACTTTGCAAACTTCCTTACAGCCAAGCAAAAACTATTTGGGACAGCGAATTGCAAGAACAAAGAAATGCAAAGGAAGCAGAGCGCAAAGAGTTGAAAAATATAAAACGCAAACTTCAGGAAGAGCGTGAAAAGCAGGATAGGGGAGCGGCTAATCACAGAAAAGACTTGGCAAAAGGCTCGCCGGATTCCAGGTCAATAATGGCGGGGAATGTAGCTTCTTGGGCAGAAGCGAGAGGCAGCAAAAACATAGGCATTTTGCGGAGCAAAAAGGAAAAAGCGGAGCAGAGCATTCTGGCAACTGAAATTCGTTCTCCGCTTGGCAATGCGATTTTTATGGAATATGAGCAACCTTCAAAATCTGTGCTCTTCAATATACGCTCGCAAAATATTATGGCAGGCGATTGCGTTGTTTTGCCGGATTTTAATTTTGAGCTAAAGCGAGGCGAGCATGTTTGGCTGAGAGGTGCAAACGGCACGGGAAAAACAACTCTGTTAAAGCACCTGATTAAAACCACAATTATAGATTCGCAAAAACTGCTTTACTTGCCGCAATCGCTCAGCGAAGACAGCATTGCCGAGCTTCTTTCCAAAATAAAAGAGCTGAATTCAAAAGAGCTTGGCCGCATTATGACTATTTTCGCTTCTCTCGGCTGTTCTCCGGGAATTGTGGAGAGCGGAACTTCAATGTCTCCGGGCGAAGCGCGCAAACTTCATTTAGCGTTTGGAATGGGAAAATTTGCATGGGCTTTGCTTCTTGACGAGCCTACGAATCATTTGGATTTGCAGTCCATAGAGCGTTTGGAAGTTGCGTTGAAAAATTTCCCCGGAGCCTTGCTTTTGATTAGCCACGATAAAGTTTTTGCGGAGAACTGTACGAATAGGGTGGTGGATTTTCTATATTCACTATGATTTTTTGAAGGAAGGTACAGGCGTTATGAAGAAAAAAAAGGACATTGAAGAGCCTGAAGCAAATGTTTATCAGAGTATTAGAAATATTCTAGTTCAAGCTCGTTCAAGAGCTTATTCTGCCATAAATTCCGCTATGGTGGAAGCGTATTGGGAAATCGGGCGGCATATTGAGCAAGTTGTTGGCGATCGATCTGAATATGGCAAAGGTTTGTTGCGAGATATTTCAAAGAAGCTGATGGTTGAATTCGGCAAGGGGTTTGATGAGAGCAGTTTGCGGCGAATGCGTCAATTTTGTCAGGTTTTTCCAATTCGTGCCGCACTGCGGCACGAATTAAGTTGGACTCATTATCGGCTTTTAATGAAAATAGACAATGTTCCTAGACGGGAGTTTTATCTCAAAGAATGCGCTGACAGTAACTGGAGTTCTCGTCAACTAGAACGGCAAATCAACTCTTTCTTTTATGAGCGTCTGCTTGCTACCCAAAAAGAGGGTAAAGAAAGCGTAAAAAACGAAATTCAGAAAACTGAGCCTAAAATAGAACCCGATTATATTCTAAAAGACCCTTATATTTTGGAATTTCTTGATTTAGACGAGAATAAAAAATATCATGAAACGGAGATTGAGCAGGCTCTTATTGAAAAATTGCAAGGATTTCTCTTGGAGTTGGGAAAAGGTTTTTCATTTGTAGCCAGGCAAAGGCGTATTACGATAGAAGGGGATCATTATTATGTGGATTTAGTTTTTTACAATTATATTCTCAAATGTTTTGTTGTTATAGATTTAAAAACAGGCAAACTAAATTATCAGGATGTCGGTCAGATTGATTTTTATGTACGGTATTTTGATGATCAGGTTAAATTGCCGGAAGATAATCCAACTATAGGCATTGTTTTGTGTGCCGAAAAAAATGATACTATGGCAAAGTATTCTGTGTTATCGGATAAAGACAATTTGTTCGCTTCAAAATATATGCTTTATTTGCCGACAGAAGAAGAGCTTAAGCTAGAATTGGCTCGCGAAAGAGAGTTGCTGGAAAGCCAACGAGTGTAAGGGAAAGCCTTCCTTTCGCTGATATATTTTCTATATTAAAGAGGTTATATGAATTCTAAACCTTCAATAGAAGAGAGAAAACACGCATTGCGTTTATACAAGCAGGCGTGCAAAATAACACAACTCATTATGCAAAGTTATGACATAGACGAATATAATGCTATTACAGATTTCTATCATTCAGAAACCTACAAATTGCTATCTGACTACAATACGAAATTATGGTGGTATAGCGTATATGCTATTTTTGACATTTATAAAACTGAAAGAGAAACCGGTTCAATTTTCAATTCCCCATATATTTTTGGAGAATGCGTATGAAAGAGCTATCAGAAGAATCTCGCTATTTTTTATACTTGGTCGAGCAGTACGCTTTGCATAAAGGCATTACAGGCAGGCAAGCACTTGATTTGTTTGAAAAGAAAAAGCTTATTGAATACATATATGGTATGTATTACACATATCACACAGAGCGTGTGGAAAACGCTATTGATGACATTGATAGGAATATGTAAAGGGGAAGCATTCCCTTCGCTTCAACCGCCTGTGGCGTTTTCCGCTATCCCTTCTGGCCCGGACTTCGTTGCTTTTTGTGAAAGCTAATTTACTATATTCATTATTGTGAGAATCTATTTGGATAATTGCTGTTATAACAGACCCTTTGACGATCAGTCTGACATAGTTATTAAGCTGGAGTCGGAAGCTGTGTCTTTTATACAAGAGCAGATAAAGAGCGGAAAATTAGACTTAGCATGGTCTTACATTATGGATTACGAAAATTCATTCAATCCTTTTGAGGACAGACGGATTTCCATTGAAAAATGGCAACAGCTCGCAAAAGAGGATATAGACGCAAGCGATAAAATAGTGGAACAGGCTGAAAACTTGATGTCGCTTTGCATTAAAAAGAAAGATGCTTTGCACATAGCTTGTGCGTTGCATGCGAAGTGCGAGTATTTTTTGACAACGGATTTGAAATTATTGAATAAAACGATAAACGGAATTTCAATAATAAATCCTATAGATTTTCTTAAAATTCAAGGAGCTCAAGATGACAAGTGACACTATGGTTAGAACTGAAGGTACCAAAGTCTTAATAGACGCTCTTGGTTTGCAGCTTGCTACTCGCTTTTTTATGCTTATTCAGCGAGAGCCGTTTGATTATACAAAATGGCAATGCGACCTTATGGAAGATATGTCCGTAAAGGAGATAAGCGACAAGGCGGCAGAATACAGACGGCAAAGAAAATAATTTTTAAGCAAATTGCTTTGCTTAATGGATTTTTCCAAAAGTTCAACACTGTCCATAATGGAAAATGGAGAAAATTTTATGGACAAAGCTTCTGGGGTTAGGTTGCTGTTGATTTAGCAAGGGAAAGCCTTCCCTTAGGAACCGCCGTTGGCGTTTTCCGCTATCCCTTCTGGCCCTGAGAGCGTGGCTTTTTCTATATTCCATACCATGAAAACAATCGAACAATCCTTAGATTCGGCTTTTTTGAAACAAAAACCTGAAAACAAAGAAATAGAACTTTTTAAAAAAGAATTCGCAATTCTGCAGAATCGCATTTCGGTGAAAGAAAGCGAGGAATTCCATAAAAATATAATAACAGAATTTCTTAATGCAGTTTATTACAAAAATAGCTACTACATAAACACAAAGGGGAAAACCGATTTAGTTATCCACAATGGTAATAATACCACTTCGTCTGTCGGAGTGCTTATAGAGGCAAAAAATCCAGTAAACAGAGCGGAAATGCCTAGTCGCGAAAACTTGGATGTTAAGTCGTTTCAAGAGTTGGTACTGTATTATTTGCGAGAAAGAAAGACTGGAAAAAATTTTGAACTTCGCTATCTTATTATTACCAATATCTACGAGTGGTTTGTTTTTGACGCACGGAATTTTGAAAATACATTTGGAAGTGATACAAAATTAGAAAAAGCCTTTACAGAATTTGAGAATAAAAAATCTGCAATTACTTCAACTGACAAATTTTACAAAGAAGTCGCTTCTCCTGCTATTAAAAAGCATCTAGAAAAACTTGAATATACATATTTTGATATTCGTGATTATAACAGCAAAGACGATAGAAAATTAATTGCTTTGTGTAAATTTTTTCACCCAGTGCATTTACTTAAATTACATTTAGCTAGTGACAGCAATCAACTGAATAGAGATTTTTACGCCGAACTTCTGCATATTATAGGGTTGGAGGAAGTAGCCAGAGATGGCAGAAAATTGATAATTCGTAAAGAAGCCGATAATACAGGCTCAATCATAGAATCGGCTATACATCAAATTCAATCCGATGATAGCAAGGCATTAAGCGATTCGCAATACGGAAAGAGTCGGGAAGAGCGAGCTTTTGACGTTGCATTTAGGTTGTCTATTATCTGGATTAATCGTATTTTATTTTTGAAATTGCTTGAAGCGCAAATTCTTAAATATCATAATGGCAATAAAGACTATGCGTTTCTTTCTACCGATAAATTAAAAAGTTATGGGGATTTAAATGATTTATTTTTCTCAATTTTGGCAGTAGAAACAAATAAACGTTCAGGGAATTTAAAAATAAAATTCGACAAAGTTCCTTATCTCAACAGCTCTCTATTTGAGCAAACAGATATTGAAGGAAACTCTATTTACATTAGAGCATTAGGAAATATCACGGATTATGTGCAGTATCCAAAGTCTATATTGCTCAGAGAGAAACCTTTTGCACTTCCAGCTTCGCACTTAGAATATTTGTTACGTTTTTTAGATTCTTACGATTTCAGTAACGAACGTTCGGATGATGTTTTGAGAGAAAATAAACCTCTCATTTCAGCTTCGGTATTAGGGCTCATTTTTGAAAAAATAAACGGTTATAGAGATGGTTCATTTTTTACGCCATCGTTTATTACAATGTATATGTGTCGGGAAGCAATTGGAAGTGCTGTTATTCAGAAATTTAATGAAACTAAGAATTGGAATTGCCAAGATATTAAAGATGTTCATAATAAAATAGAGGATATTGAAGAAGCAAACGAAATCGTTGATTCCATACGAATTTGCGACCCTGCTGTTGGTTCTGGGCATTTTCTTGTCTCTGCTTTAAATGAAATGGTTTATTTGAAATATGAGTTGGGAATTTTGGTTGATAAAAATGGAAAAAAACTCAGAGATTATAATGTACATATTGAAAATGATGAGTTGATTATTACCGACAGTGATGAAAATTATTTTTCCTATAATCCAAAAAATATGGAGAGCCAACGAGTACAAGAAACGCTTTTTGAACAAAAGCGAAAAATAATAGAAAATTGTCTTTTCGGCGTGGATGTAAATCCAAATTCTGTAGAAATATGCAGATTGCGTTTGTGGATTGAGCTGTTGAAAAATGCTTATTATTGTGATAATGGGAAAGGAGAGTTAAAAACCTTGCCAAATATTGACATAAATATAAAATGTGGAAATTCGTTAATTAGTCGTTTTGATTTATTTGAAAATGCAAAATTAGATCACCCTACGCAATTGAAATTGCAAGAGCTTACCAAGAGTTATAAATATCAAGTTTTTCTTTATAAAAATTGCACAGATGATAGAGAGACTAAAAAAGTTATCCGTAAAAAAATTGAAGAAATCAAAAGATCTTTTAGTGAAATAAATGATACAAAAGACATAGATTTTTCTAAGTGGTGTGAAGCTAAAAATAAGTATAATGCTCATGCTTACTCTATGCGTTTTGGAGATGATAAAGGTGAATGGGAGAGAGTACTTGATGATTTGAAACAAACTGAAGAAAACCTTGGAAAAATATATCAAGAAAAAATAACTAATGCTTATTCCAATGCTTTAGAGTGGAGTTTTGAGTTTCCAGAGGCGATGGATGAAGATGGAAAGTTTGTAGGCTTTGATGTTGTAATTGGGAATCCGCCATATATTCAATTACAATCAATGGGCAATATTGTAAATGTTTATAAGAATATGGCTTATGAAGTATTTGAACGGAAGGGTGATATTTATTGTCTTTTTTATGAGCGTAGTTATCAATTATTAAGAGGTCGTGGCAGATTATGCTTTGTAACTTCTAACAAATGGATGCGAGCAGATTATGGTAAAAAATTACGCAATTTTTTCGTTAAAAATACAAATTCCGAATTGTTAATTGATTTTGCTGGGACAAAAGTATTTGACGAAGCTACGGTAGATGTGAATATTTTAATGTTTGTTAAGGATAAAAATAGACAGAAAACGCAGGCCTGTATTGTAAAAAAAGAGGGTATAAAAAAAATGAACGATTTTATTAAACATAATGGCATAGATT